>JAFZLA010000042.1 GCA_017551705.1 Treponema sp. | reverse complement strand
GCGTTGACCGCGCCCAAGAACTTCTTTTGAACACGGACGAAACAATCTCGCGCATAAGCGCAAAGTGCGGCTTTTGCTCCCCCTGCTACATGACGGAACAGTTTGTCCGCTGCCTAAACATTACGCCAAGCGAGTTTAGAAAAAGGCAGGGGTAAGAAACGCCTCAGCTGTCATTCCGCCGCTTCGCCTCAACTGTCATTGCCCGGCTTGACCGGGCAATCTTTCAACAATATAATAATCCTATGCCAATACTTGACCAAACAAACGGCGCGGAATTCGCTCAAGCCCAAAAGGCTTGCGCCGCGCGATATATTTTTTGCGACCGAGACATTCTGCTTGTAGGCGGAACGCTTCCTGACAAAGATTTTTACGACGCTTTTGTCGCCGCTCAAAAAGGGGGCGCAAATCTTGCTTGCCAAATAGTTGAGCTTCCTCAAAATTATCTTGCCGCAAAAATATCGCGCAAGCCTGAGATTTTTCAAGTCAAAAACGGAGCGGCCTTTGTTCCGCTTAGGGACTTTTGCTACCAGAACCCGGAGCAAGCAAAAATGGCCTTGCGCGCCAAAGGCGTTTTGTTTTGGCGCGACACATACCGCCACTGCCCCAAGTGCGGAGCTTTATTCCAAAACGACAAGGCGGAGACCGCTCTTGTTTGTCCTTCCTGCTCATTTAAGCTTTACCCGCGCATAGAGCCCTGCGTCATAGTTTTGATAAGCCGCGGCGACGAAGTGTTGCTGGTCAAGAACAAGCGCGCCACCCGCGACTTTTATTCCTGCGTGGCGGGCTTTATGGAGCTTGGCGAGTCGGCGGTCGAAGCCGTCAGGCGCGAAGTCAAGGAAGAGGTGGGGCTTGAAATCAAAAACATAAAGCCGGTCGGAAGCCAAAGCTGGCCCTTCCCCGACCAACTGATGCTGGCCTTTACTGCGGACTGGCAAAGCGGCGACTTGGTTTTGCAAGAAGAAGAAATCGCAGAGGCCCGCTGGTTCAAGCGCGACGCCCTTCCTCCATTGGACATGATTCGCGGCTCAGTTGCGTGGAACTTGATTAACGGAAAATTTTAATTACTCAACCATCCCCAGCATATCCAGCAGCTGGACAAAGGTGTCTTGGCCGTCGCGGAAAGTGTCGAGCAAAAAGCCTTTTTCGTTTTTCCATTCGGCGAGGCCGCGGTAGTAAAAATTCTTTTTGGAATCTTCGATTATAAACGGCGTGACATTGTGGCGCAAACATTCCTTTAGCGCGACAAGGCGGCCGACGCGGCCGTTTCCGTCTTGAAAGGGATGGATGCATTCAAACTCCGCGTGCAAAGAAATTATGTCTTCAAAGCGCGCGGCCTTTTTTGAATTGTATTTTTTTAACAGGGCCGCCATTTTTTGCGCGACAAGAGCTGGTTTTGTAGTCTCCCTTCCGCCAACAACATTGGCGCGCTTTTTGTAGTCGCCCACCGCGAACCACTCCAGCGTCGAATCTTTTGTGTCATGCTTTAAAATGTAATGGAGCTTCTTTATGATTTCTTCGGTGAGCGCTTGTTCCGCAACGTCAATCACATAGTCAATCGCCCTAAAGTGATGCACGGTTTCCAAAATGTCGTCCACAGGAACGCCGTCGCCGACATCGATTGTGTTTGTCTCAAAGATAAGGCGGGTTTGGTCTTGGGAAAGCTTGCTGCCTTCGATGTGGTTTGAATTGTATGTCATTCGGACTTGAAGCTCGTGATAAAGGCCGCCCGAAATTTTCATTTCCTTTTCGTCGCGCAGGCGCTGAAGAATTTTGTTTGCAGAAACTTCTCGCGCAAGCGAGGCGGCTGGCAAGCCAAGGTAGTCCGCAATTTTTTGAACGCTACCAGCGCTAAGCTTTTGCCCTTTGGCAATCTTTGCAACCGTTCTTGTCGAAAGACCGAGCGACTGCGAAAGCTCTGTTTTTCCGACGCCCTTTTCTTTTAGCGCCTTTTTTAGCCCCTCATACGATACCATTTTTGCCGCGTTCCCTCAAAAAAAATCTTTACTTATTATAGCATATTTTGCTAAAAAAGTAAAGATTTTAGGGCAAATTTGGCAAAAAAGTAAAGAATTTTGCGCCGCGCAAGCGCTAAATTTTTGTCTCACACCGCTCCAAGCGCCTGCTTTAGGTCCGCGACCAAGTCTTCCTTGTCTTCCAAGCCGCAAGAAAGGCGGACAAGGCCGGCTGGGATTCCGGCGGCGGCAAGCTGCTCGTCGGTCATTTGACGATGGGTGCTGGTGGCGGGGTTCAGGCAGCAGGAGCGCGCGTCGGCCACATGGGTTTCGATGGCAAAAACTTTCAGCGCCTTCATAAACTTTTCAGCCGCGGCCCGGCCTCCCTTAAGCTCAAAGCTGACAACGCCGCATGCGCCTGCAGCCAAATATTTTTTGAAAAGCGGGTAGTACTTATTTCCTTCTAGTCCAGGGAAATTCACAGCCGAAACTTTTTCCTGGCCGCTCAAAAATTCGGCGACGGCCTGGCCGTTCTCGGCGTGGCGCGCCATGCGGACGTGCAAGGATTCCAAGCCAAGGTTCAAAATAAAGGCGCTCTGCGGAGACTGGGCCGAGCCAAAGTCGCGCATAAGTTGCGCCGTCGCCTTTGTGATAAAGGCGCCCGCAATGCCAAACTTTTTTGCGTAAGCGATTCCGTGGTAGGAATCGTCGGGCTCGCACAAGCCCGGGAACTTGTCGGCATGCGCAAGCCAATCAAATTTTCCGCTGTCAACAATGGCGCCGCCCACGCAAGATCCGTGGCCGTCCATGTATTTTGTGGTGGAATGGGTTACGATGTCCGCGCCCCACTCTATCGGCCGGCAATGAACCGGCGTAGGGAATGTGTTGTCAACAATAAGCGGAACGCCATGCGCGTGGGCGGCCTTGGCGAACTTTTCGATGTCCAAAACCGTGAGCGCCGGGTTTGCGATTGTCTCTCCAAAAACCAATTTTGTGTTGGGCTTAAAGGCTGCGTTCAACTCGTCGTCGCTGGCGTCGGGCGAAACAAAAGTCACTTCGATCCCCATCTTGGCCATTGTCACGGCGATTAGGTTGAAGGTTCCGCCATAGATTGACGAGGACGAAACGATGTGGCCGCCGTTTTCGCAAATGTTGAACATGGCGAAGAAGTTGGCGGCCTGTCCGCTGGAAGTGAGCATTGCGGCCGCGCCTCCTTCGAGCGCGGCGATTTTTGCGGCCACAAAGTCGCAGGTTGGATTTTGCAAGCGCGAATAAAAATAGCCCGACGCTTCCAAGTCAAAGAGCTTTCCCATGTCCTCGCTTGTGTCGTATTTAAAAGTCGTGGACTGGACAATCGGAATCTGCCGGCTCTCGCCGTTTTTGGGAGTGTATCCCGCCTGCACGCATTTTGTGTTAAGTTTCATTTTTCGCCTCTCAATGCCATTGTTTAATTGATGGAATCTATGTTAGCTTTTCCGGCCATAACGTACGGAAGAACGTCTTCGTCAGCGTCAACGCGCACCCGCACAAAGACCGGCGATTTGCGATTGGGGTCAAAAGCTTTTTTGGCCCAGTCCTTGTCGCTGTCGCCGTCAATCGCTTCTATTCCAAAGCCGCGCGCCACGCCAAGCAAGTCTGGGCTCTTTGCGAAAACGCTGGCGCTAAAGTTGTTCTTAAAAATATACTTTTGCTGCTGGCGGACCATTCCCAAAGTTCCGTTTTCAAAAACAAGAACAACCACGTTCAAGTTTTGCTCGGCCAATGTCGCAAGCTCCTGCACGTTCATCATGATGGAGCCGTCGCCCGAGACGCAAATGATTTTCTTTTGCGGATTTGCCAAAGCCGCGCCGATAGCTGCGGGGAGGCCAAAGCCCATCGTTCCCAAAGAGCCTGAAGTCAAAAATGTTCTTGGCTCTTGGACTGGGCAATATTGCGCGGCCCACATTTGGTGCTGGCCAACGTCTGTCGTTACGATTGTGTTTTTTGTAGGAAGGGCGGCCAACACCGCGCGCGGATTTGCAAGCGCGGAATTTTTGTTTTTGCCGCATTCAACGGTAAAGGTTTCCTTTCGCAGCGCGGACATTTTGCCAAGCCAATCTTTTCTTTGCGCGGCTGCCTCTTTGCCCATCGAATCTTTCTTTTCGCGGACAAGTTCCGACAGCGCGGCGAGGGAGCTTTCCAAATCGCAGACAAGCGAAATGTCCGCGGCAAATATTTTGTTCACTTCGGCGGCGTCGATGTCGATGTGGACGATTTTGGCGCCCGGGCAAAATTCTTTTGCTAGTCCTATCGCGCGGTCGTCGAACCTAACGCCAAGCGCGAGAACTAAGTCCGCGTCGTGCATCGCGCGGTTGGCCGCGACCGAGCCGTGCATTCCGACCATTCCCAAGTAAGAGGGGTCGGTTGCGGGAACGGCTCCGATTCCCATAAGGCTTGACACGACAGGCGCCTTGTAAAGCGCAAAAAGCGCGCGCAAGTATTTGGCAACTTCCGTCGAATTGCAGCCGCCTCCCAAAAACGCGACCGGCTTTTGGCTTTTGTCGAGCGCGCCAAAGATTGCCTTGAGACGCGCGGGAATTTCTTTTTTGTTTGTATGGAAACGGACTTCTTTTTTTGCGCCGCTAATTTTTGGCCAAGATGAAAATTCAACTTCCTCAAGCTGAACGTTGCGCGGAACGTCGATCAAGACTGGACCCGGACGGCCTGTCACCGCGATTTCAAAAGCCTTGGGAATCGCAGTCAAAAGCTCGGCGGCGCTCTTTACCATCATGCTGTGCTTTGTAATCGGGAACGAAAGGCCAAATGTGTCGGCCTCCTGGAACGCGTCGGTTCCAATCATCGAAAGGTTGACTTGCCCCGTAATCGCCACAATCGGAATCGAGTCGCAGCGGGCGTCAGCGATGGCCGTCAAAAGGTTCATCGCGCCGGGACCGCTGGTGGCCATGCAAACGGCGGGCTTTCCGGTTGTGCGCGCCATTCCCTGCGCGATAAAGCCAGCGGCCTGTTCCTGCCGCACAAGGACGTGCTTGATTCCGCTGCGCGCCAATTCGTCGTAAAGCGGCAAAATCGAGCCGCCAGGAATTCCAGCCACCGTAGTGATTTTATATGCCTTTAAAAGTTCGCAAATGATTTGTGAGCCAGTCTTTTTCATAGGGAACTATTGTAGCGCGCATCGCGCGCTTTTGCTAGTGGTAATATTTAAATGTCCGCTCGCGCGGACTACTGGCAATAACAAAACAGAATAGAAAATTCAAGCAAACAAAAAACGCGGCCCGTGCGGAACCGCGTCGTGTGGAGTATATCGGACTCGAACCGACCACCTATAGATTGCGAACCTATCGCTCTACCAGATGAGCTAATACCCCAAGTGGAAACTAGTATAGCGCATTTTTAGCTTTTTGGTCAAGGGCGGCGGCTTTCATAGCGACTTGCATAGATGGCGGCAATGGCGCTAGAATTGGCGTCGTTATGAACATTTTAGTTGTTGGCGGAACGCGCTTTTTTGGAATCCAAATGGTCAACGCGCTTTTAAAGGGCGGGCACCAAGTGGCCGTGGCCACAAGGGGCAATTCCAAGCCCTCTTTTTGCGGAAGCGTCGAACAAATCGTTTTTGACAAGACAAAGCCCCAAAGCGTCAAGCAGGCGCTAAAAGGCCGCCGCTTTGACATAATCATAGACAAAATCGCCTACAGTTCCAACGACGTAAAAAGCCTTTTGCAAAACGCCCAATGCGACAAATACATTCAAATGTCCTCGTGCGCCGTCTACCAAAAAATTCACACCGACACAAAAGAAGAAGAATTTGACGCGGCGGCCTATCCCCTGCGCTGGCAAGACCGCAGCGACAATTACGACCAGTCAAAACGCATCGCCGAGCGAGCCGCGCTGGAATTTATGCCGGCCGGCTCTTGCGCCTTTGTCCGCTACCCCATCGTGCTTGGACCCAACGACTACACCAAGCGCCTGGTCTTTTACGTCGACCGCATAAAAAAAGGCCTTCCGATTTTTGTCGATGACATGGACATGCAAAGCCCCTTTATCCACGAGGACGAGGCGGGCCGGTTCATCGCGCATTTGGCGGAACATTTTGCGCCCGGCGCGTTTAACGGAGCGTCAAACGGAACGGTAAAAATTTCCGACCTGATATCTTACATAGAAAAGGCGGTGGGAAAAAAGGCAGTTTTGGATAAAGACGGCGAGCCGGCTCCCTTTAACGGCCTTCCTTGCGACCGCAGCATAAACACGCAAAAGGCGCAAAGCCTTGGATTCAAGTTTTTTGACTTGGACAGCTGGCTGTTCAAACTTGTAGACAGCGAGGCTTGTAAACTATGAAAAGCTTTTGGCCATTTGGAGCGGCCGTTCGATTCATAAAGCGCGAGCCGGTCTTGTTCGCGGCGCTTTTGTTGGCCATATGCGCTTCGGCAATAACGCGGCCCCAACCCAGCCTTTACATCCAAGCGATTGACTTTAGGACCCTTGCAATTTTGTTTTGCCTTATGATAACGATAAAGGCCTTTCAAAGCCAAAACTTTTTGGACTACGCCGCCGCATGCCTTTTGAGGCTTTGCAAGGACCGCCGCTCGCTCTACCTTTTGCTTGCCGCGCTTGTGTTCTTCAGCTCAATGCTTGTGACCAACGACGTGGCGCTTTTGACCTTTGTTCCGATAACGCTTTTGATTTTTAGGCGCTTGGGCTTGTCTCCGCTTAAAATCGTTGTCCTAGAGACGCTCGCGGCAAACCTTGGCTCTTGCGCCACTCCGATGGGAAACCCGCAAAACCTCTACTTGTTCTCCCGCTACAACTTTAGCGCGGCGGACTTTTTTATGCAAACCGCAAAAATCGCGCTGCCTTCGATTTTTATCCTGTCGGCGATGATTGTTTTTATCACAAAGAAATCGCCGGACCAACCTCATAATTTTATGGACGCGACTTTGCAGCAGCAGAGAGTGATTGTAAAAACCGGGCCCAAGACATTTGTTTACGCCGCCGAATTTGCAGTCTGCCTTTTGACGGTTTTCCGCGCGCTCCCCTGGCCCGCCATGCTGGCCTTTGTGGCCGCCGCCTCTCTTTTGTGCGACGCTGGTCTGTTCAAAAAAGTGGACTACAGCCTGCTTTTTACCTTTGCCGGCTTTTTTATCTTTACCAAAACGATTTCCACAGTTCCGGCCTTTTCGGACTTTATGCAAACGGCGCTTTCAAGCCGCCTTTCAACTTACATCGCTGGAATCGCGGCAAGCCAAGTCATCAGCAACGTTCCGGCCGCGCTTTTGCTTAGCGGCTTTACCCAAGACGGAGCGGCCCTTTTGCTGGCCGTAAACGCGGGCGGCTTGGGCACTTTGATAGCGTCCATGGCCAGCGTCATCTCGTTCAAGCTGTATTCCACAAGCGAAGAAGCAAAAGCCCCTGGCGCGCCAAATTTTATGGCAATTTTCACCGCCTACAACCTGCTTCTCCTAGCAATTCTGGCCCCGCTGGCCTTCATTCTATAGAGCGGAGTTGACCTTTTTATATATTTCTTCTATAATAGACGGCATGAAATTGTCATTTAAGAAATGCGTTTTTGCCGCCTTTTTTGCGGCCGCAATATGCTCAGGCGCCTTTGCGCAGAACATCATAACCGCCAACGAGTATTTTAAAAGCGTTTCGGAAGAATACGGAAAAATAAAGGACTACCAGGCCAACGCCAACATAACTATCGACAAAGAAGACATGAAGGCCAAGATCACTTACCTTCAGCCCGACAAGGTCCGCTTTGACTTTTCAAAGCCCGAGGACCAAGTAATCGTCTTTAACGGCGAGACGCTGACAATTTACTTGCCCGGCCACCAGGCCGTCTTGACCCAAAACGCAAACAACGAAGACCCCGACGCAAAGTCAAACGCCGCCAACCTTGCAACAAGCGAAGGCCTTTCTTTGATGCGCCGCTACTACACAGTCAGCTACGAGACAAGCCAGGAAGCTGTTCCCCTTGACGAAGACAAGGCGACGGGCATGGCCTCGGACGAAAAAGTTGTGCGCCTGGTTCTTTGGCGCCGCACCACAAGCGAAGCTTTCCGCTACATCAAGCTTTCGATCAACCCAAAAACAAAATTGATTCGCCGCATCGAAGCGGTAACGCCTTCGGACATAACATACAAAATTGATTTTTCTGACTACGAGATAAACCAAGGCTTGACCGCCCAGCGCTTTAGCTACGACATTCCGTCAGCGGCGAACAGCTACGACAATTTCATGTTTTAAAAGGGAACACTGATGGACAGTTACGGCGCCATTCTGCGACACGCTCGCGAACAAAAAAAGATATCGGTCGAAACGGCCGCAAAAGAAACTTCAATCTCGCAGCGCTACATCGAAGCGTTGGAAAGCGAAAACACAGCCCTCTTTCACGGAGAGGCTTATGTCGTGGGATTTTTGAGGAACTATTCCGAATACCTTAACGTGGACGCCGCGCGTTTGACAAAGCTTTACCACGCCGCCTTGGTTCAGGAGTCGCCCGTTCCGGAGGGCTTGTTTGAAAAGCCAAAGCCGACATACTTTGTTCCCGCAATCGTCACAAGCTCCATCATCGCCGTGACTACAATCGTCTTGCTGATAATTTATTTTGCGGTCTACAGGCCCAAGCAAATCGCCAAGCAAAACGAATACGCGATATCGAACAAAGTCCAGCAAAAGACTTACGAGCTTGACTCCAAGCCGCTCAACGAGCGTCTTTATGTAGGCGACCAAATTTTGGTTCCCAACCACGACGGAAACATAATGCTCACAGTGGCCAGCGACACCGACTCGCGCTTGGGACTGCAAACTCCCGTTGGACTGCAATACTTTGACCTTAGCGAAACCCGCGAGCTTGACATCGACGGCGACAGCGCGGTTGACCTTGTGATTGACGTTTGGGAAGTTTCTTCAAACAAAAATTCTCGCGGAGCGGAAGTTTACATCATGCTCAAGGACGGAAGCGCCGTCACAGAGAACGTCGACGAAACTACAATTCCTTTGTTGGCCAGCCAGCAGGCAAACCAGACAATCGTTTTGGAAGACAACCGCGCCTATCCTTTCACTCTTAACGCAAGCTTTAGAAACCCCTGCGTGTTCCGCTACGAAGTTGACAGAAAGGAATCGGTCGAAAACTACTACACCAACGGCGACGCTGTAACTATGACAGCCAACAACAAAACCCGCGTTTGGATAAGCAACGGAAACACCGTAAAGTTCCAAGTAATCGCCGGAGGCCGCGCGCACGACTTGGAAATCGCCAAGGCCGGCGAAGTCGTAGTCGAAGACATCAAGTGGATTCGCACCGACGATAACCGCTACCGCTTGGTGGTCGAAGGCCTTGACTAAATTTTTTCTTGACCAGCGCGGCTGCGCCAAAAATCAAGTCGACGGCGAAATAATCATCTCAAATTTAATCAACGCAGGCTTTGCGCAAGCAGACAACGCAGACGACGCGGACTTGATAATAATAAATTCTTGCGGCTTTATCGAAAGCGCAAAAAAGGAATCGCTTGACGCGCTTTTGGGCGCCCGAAAAAAATACAAGGACAAAAAAATAATTTTGGCCGGCTGCCTTGCCCAGCGCTACGCAAAGCTTTTTGAAAAAGACCTCCCCGAAGCGGACGGCATTTTTGGAAACGGAGATTTAAGCAAGGCCGCGGCCTTTGCAAAAAAAATTATGGCCGGAAAGCGCGCGGCCCTCACGCCCAAGCAACAAGGCGTTTGCTGCGGCGAGCGCCTAAAGTTGTTGTCCTACAAAAATTCCGCTTACGTAAAAATCACCGAGGGCTGCTCCAACCATTGCAGCTTTTGCGCCATTCCGTTGATTCGCGGGGAACTGCGCAGCCGCCCTGCCGCCGACATTGTGGCCGAGATTAAGGCCTTGTTAAAGCGCGGCGTGTTCGAGATAAACCTTATAGGCCAAGACTTGGCGGCCTACGGAACGGAAAGCGTTGGCGGCAAAGCGGAGACTGCATCCAAGCCCAAAAAGCGCGGCGGCCTTTCACCGCTGGCGAACTTGCTTAAAAAAATCAGCGCGATAAAAGGCGGCTTTTGGGTCCGCCTCTTGTACATCCACCCCGACCACTTTAACCCAGACATTTTGGACATACTCAAAAAAGACGCGCGCATTTTGCCCTACTTTGACATTCCATTCCAAAGCGGCGACGACGGCATCATACGCGCGATGAACCGAAAAAAATCCGCGTCCTACTACAAAAAGCTTGTCAAAAACATTCGCGCCCAATTTAAGGACGCGGCCCTGCGCACGACTTTTTTGGCGGGCTTTCCCGGCGAGACCCAAGAGGCGGCAAACAACACTTTGTACTTTCTAAAATCGATTGAGCCAGATTGGAGCGGAGCCTTTGCCTACAGCAAAGAGGAAGACACCGCCGCCTTTAACATGAAAGGGCAAGTTCCTAAAAAGACGGCCGCCGCGCGAGTTGCGGCCTTGCAAAACGCGCAAGAGCAAATAACCCAAAAGCGCTTGGTCGCCCGAGTCCGCAAAAACAACAAGCGCTTGGAATACGATGTTTTGATTGAAGAAGTTGTGGCAAGCCCAGACTCTGCGCAAGGCAAAGAAGAGGCCGCCTATGCAATCGGCCGCGCTTGGTTCCAAGCCCCGGAAGTTGACGGAAACGTCGTCATACAATTTGACGCCAACGACAAAAAGGCGGCTGCCATAAAGCCAGGCGCGGTGGTCAAAGTCCGCGCGATCGCTGTTAGCGGCGTGGACATTTACGCGGAGCTTATCTAAGCCGCCCGTGTTGTCGGATGCTGCTTAACTTCTATTTGACACGGCCTTTCGCGTGGTTTCGGCCTTTTGCAGCATGCAAAGAAAAAGCGCTTCAAGCTCGAACAAAAAAAGCGCGGCGGCAGCAAAAAGATTGGCGCGGCGTTTGCCCAAAGGCCCGCCATGTTTTCCAACGTAATACTTTGCGTTTGTCCTTGCGCGCGCCGCAAGCTTTATCTTTTGCCATTCGCTAAAAATTTGGGGAATAAAATTTATCGCAAGAGCCGCAATTGTCGGAAGGCTCAAGGACTCTTGGATTTGGACCATCGACGTTGTTTCAAAAACGCATTGGGCCGCCAAGGCGCTGACAAAAAAGCGCGCGGTGTACAAAAGGCCGCTTGCCGCGCCGTCTGCCAATGCGCCGTCGGGCGCTCCAATCATTTTTACGGCGGTGACCATCGCTCCGATTACAAAGACAAAACGCAGATGTAAAAGGCTTTTCCAATTGGCGCCCGCCAAAAAAAATAGCGCGGCGCTTATTGCAAAGCAAAGCGCGATCCGCGCTACGACAGGGCGCGAAAAAATTTCTTGGGCGCTTTGAGGATTCCCCCAAAAAACAAAAAAGCTAAAGGCGAACAAAAAAATAATTTTTGCGCCCGCGTTGGCCTTGTGCAAAAGAGAGTTTCCGCTGCGAAAGGCGAACAAGGCCTCTACCATTGCAAGTCCTCAAGCTTTTTGTAAGAAACAAGCGGATTTTTTATTCCGCATTCTTCAAGATTAAATTTTAGGCCGGCTGCGGGCGTTCCGTCAAATCGAATCTTTCCCTTGTCCAAAACAATAAGGCGATTTGCCAGCGCCAAAACTTTTTCAATTTCGTGGGTCAAAACGATTACGGTCTTTTTTTGCGCCTTAAGCTCGCGCATTATCGCCGTGGTTTGCTGGACGCCCGGCCAGTCAAGGTTTGCGAAGGGTTCGTCAAAAATTATAAGCTGGCGGCCAAGCGCCAAAATTCCTGCCACGCAAAGCCGGCGCTTTTCGCCGCCGCTAAGGGTGCGGGCGTTAAAGTCTTTTTTGTCTAACAAGCCCACTTTTTTTAGAGCGTCTTGGCAAAGCAAGGCGGCGGCTTTTTTGTCAAGGCCAAGATTTTTTGCGCCAAACATTACGTCCTGCCACGGCGTTTGTCCAAGGATTTGCGCGTCGGCGTCTTGAAACGATAGTCCCGCCTCAAAGCCTTTAAGGACATCGACAGTTCCGCTGCTGGGCTGGTCAAGGCCCGCTATAAGCGACATCAAGACGCTTTTTCCGGAGCCGTTGGAACCGGCCACAACAACAAAGTCGTTTTGGTTGACGCAAAAAGAAACGCCGTCCAACGCTTTTGTTCCGTCGGCGAACACGCGGGAAAGATTTTTTACTTCAAGTATTTTTTGTGGCGCCTTTTCGGTTTGACTAGAGTTTATAGATTGCGCCGTTTTTTTAGTTTTACCCATTCTATTCCGTGTAGGCCAAAATCGCGGGCCTAAGCTTTTTGGTCAAAACAACCATAAGGACAAGCTTGATTACGTTCCCCGGAATAAAGGGAATCAAAAAAATCGCCAAGGCCTTTTCAAGCCCGACATTTATTATCCGCATTCCAATCGCTATTCCCAAAACAAAAAGAACGATTGTCGCGGCCAAAGCAGCCAGCGTTATGACAAGCCATTGCGCGGCGTTTTTGGTATTGCCAACAGTTGAGCCTTGCCCGGCGTTCTCGGTCTTGCCACCGTTCTCATCTTGCGCTTGGTTCCGTTCCACCTTGCCAAAAAGCGCCAGTATCGTTCCGGCCAAAACCGCGGCCAAAAGATAGCCCCACAAAAAGCCGCTTGTGGGACCGGCGACCAAAACGTGGATTCCGGCTTTGCCCGTAAAAACAGGAAGGCCAATCGCTCCCAAAAGCAAAAAAATCAAAACGGCCAGTCCTCCAAAAACCGGCCCCAACAACAGGCCCGAGAGCATCGCCATCATGTCCTGGATTGCAATAGGAACTCCGCCCGGAAGCGGAACTTGGATAAAACAGCCGGCGCAAATAAAGGCCGCAAAAAGGGCGCTCAAAACCAACTTTTTTTGCATTTTTACGCTTTTCATAGCTTGTAGATTATCGAAAAATCCGCCTTCTGTCAAACGCCGCCCTTTTTAGGCTTGCCACCCATTATATAAGGAATTCTTGCAAAAAACGCCTTTTAGGTTTATATTATATAGTATGAAAAGATTGTTTTCGTCCTTGCTCGCGGGCCTTGTCCTTGCGGGCTCTCTATTCGCGGAAGATTCATTTTTTGACAGCTACGTTTACCAATCGTGGAACACCTTTGGGGGCCTTACAGGAACGACCGCAACTGACGTGATTCAAACAAGCGACGGCTTTATCAACATCGGCACTTACGAAGGCTTGGTTCGCTTTGACGGCTTGGAATTTACCGCCCTAAGGCGCGGAAAAGACAACGGCGTCACCTTCGCCTCGGCCAGGGCGCTTTTGCAAGACACCAACGGAAATATGTGGGTTTGCTCCAACGACGAAGGCTTGCAAATGCTTTCGCCCGACGGAAAGAACATGACATTCACCACGCAAAACGGACTGCCCAACAATTCAGTCCGAGCGATTGTCGAAGACAAAAAGCAAAACATTTGGGTTGGAACGTCGGCCGGCGTGGTTTGCTTGACCAACGACAAACACTTGATCAATCCCCAGTTTGAGCCGGGAACGGTGGCAAAAGGAATTCTTTGCACAAGCCTCTACTGCGACACAGCGGGCTGCGTTTGGCTTACCACCGAAAACGAAAAAGGCCTCTTTATTTTTATCAACGGCCTTTTCCGCTCCGTTCCCTTTATGAGCTCCTTTGGCGACTATACCGCCACGGCGATTACCCAAGACAAGTACGGAAACTATTGGCTTGGTTTGGGAACCAAGGGCATCTACCAAATCAAAAACGGAAAAGCCGCGCGCATTTGGACAGGAACGCTTCTGGACTACACGGCTACAGGAACGATTTATCCCGCTCCCGACGGAACGATTTGGTTTGGAACCGACGAAGGCCTTGTAGCCTACAACAACGGAAAGTATTACGAATGCAACATCAACGGCATCAAAGGCGCAGAGATTAACAAAGTCATTTGCGACCGCGAAGGATACATTTGGATTTCCACCGACAGGAACGGAATCGGAAAGCTCACCCAAGGCCGCTTTAAGATGGTCAAAAATTCCGTCTCGACAAACGCCATCGCCGAAGGCCGCGACGGAACTGTTTGGCTTGCAACTGACGAAGGCGTTCTTGCCTACAAAAACGACAAGCCTGTCTACAACCGCCTTACTGAATTTACAAGAGAGATTCGCGTCCGCCATGTTGAGATTACGACAAACGGAGACGTCTTGGCTTGCTGCTATTCAAAGCCGGGCCTCATAAGATACAGCGTACGCACAGGCCAAATCAAAACTTGGAGCGCGGACGACGGCCTTGCGGGAAACAAAGTGCGCGTAGCGATCGAAAGCCAGCCTGGAGAATTTTATGTCGGAACGACAAGCGGCCTTAGCATAATCCACAAAGACGGAAGCATAAAAAATTTCCGCCAAGCAAACGGCCTTACCAACGAATACATCATGTGCATTTACAAGGACAAGAACGACTTGTTCTGGATTGGAACGGACGGCGGCGGCGTTTACTACATGAAAGACGAAAGCCTTCTTGGCCGCCAAACTTCGGAACACGGCTTGCCCGGAAACATCATCTTTAAGATTAGCCAAGACAAGCAGGGCTCTTATTGGATTTGCACAGGAACAGGACTTGCCCGCTGCCCTTCTTACGACAGCTCGCAGCTTAGGTTGCCAACCGGATTCCAAACAATCAATTCCGACAACGGACTTGAAACTGATTCGGTCTTCCAAATTTTCTTTGACAAAATGAGCCAAGCCTGGATAACAAGCAACTACGGAATCGCCTGCGCTCCCTTTGAGGATTTTGTCGCGGCGGCCGAGGGAACAAGACCAAAAATCGCGATCAAGTATTACAACAAAAACGAAGGCTTTGACTCCGACGGCCCCACTTCGACTTCGCTCAGCATGTGCGACAGGCTTGGCCGCTTGTGGCTGGCCACCGTTGACGGCTTTGCGGTTTACGACCCGCAAAAGGCTCGCGCCAATCCCGTCCTTCCTTTGGTTTGCATCGAGAGCGTCAAGGTTGACACGGTGGAGCACAAAAACCCAACCGATTATATTGAGCTCAAGCCGGGAACAAAACGCGTTGAGATAAAATACACCGGCCTTAGTTTTGGAGCGCCCGAAAAACTAAAGTTCACGCACAGGCTCACGGGCTTTGAAGACGATTTTTCGGAAGCCAGCGCGATACGAACTATTTCTTACACCAACCTAAAGCCTGGCCGCCACACCTTTATGGTCAACGCGATCAACGGCGAAGGCTTGATTTCGCCAAAGGCCGAGACAAGACTTTTTGTGCAAAAGCCGTATTTTTACCAAACAAAGTGGTTCTGGGTTTTGGCCACCATCGCTTTCTTTGGAACGGTTGTAACAATCTTTTACTTAAAGCAAAGGCGCATCAAGTTGGAAAACATCCGCCTGGAAGGAATCGTAAGAAAGCGCACAAAGCAGTTGGAAATCGAGAAAGAAAAATCAGACCAACTTTTGCGCGCGATTTTGCCGGACAAGATAGCAAACGAATTGCGCGACAACATTCACTCAATCGGTGAAAACTTTCCTGACGTTACGATTTTGTTCTCTGACATCGAAAACTTTACCAGAACTTCCAGCGAGTACACTGCCGAAGAAATCGCCTTTGCCCTTAACGACTTGTTCAGCCGCTTTGACGAACGCGCCAAGGCCATGGGCGTAGAAAAAATCAAGACAATCGGCGACGCCTACATGGCCGGCTGCGGCTTGCCTACTCCCAACGAACGCCACGCCGAAATTATGGTGCAGTTCGCGCTTGGAATGATGGAAGACCTCAAAGCCTACAACCAAAAGGCCATGATTAAGTTCAACATCCGAATCGGCTTGAACAGCGGCCCCGCCAACGCCGGCGTTATCGGAAAGACAAAATTTATTTACGACGTTTGGGGAAACACAGTCAACGTCGCAAGCCGCATGGAAAGCAATTCCGTTCCCGGAAAAATCAAAATGTCAAAAGCGGTTTACGACCGCGTAAAGGATATGGACCTATGGTTCCACGGCCCGATTGAATGCGACATAAAGGGAAAAGGCATTATGGAAACCTACGACCTTGTTCCAGGAGAAAAGAAATGAAAAGCAAAAATTATATGGCGGCCATCGCCGCTCTTTTGACAATCCTTGCAACTTCGTGCGCCAACAAAAAAAATCAAAACGTCGTCAAAGTCGGAATCCTGCATTCTATGACAGGAGCGATGGCCCAAAGCGAAAAGGGTTTGATAAACGCAGAAAAAATGGCGATTGACGAAATCAACAAACGCGGCGGCGTTTTAGGAAAGCAAATTCAAATCGTCCAAGTTGACGGAAAGAGCGACCCCGAGACTTTTGCTGAACAGGCAAAAAAATTATTTTTTGTCGACAAGGTTGCCACGATTTTTGGCTGCTGGACGTCAGCGTCAAGAAAAGAAGTAAAGAACGTGGTGGAGACGCCGGAAATTTACGGCTTGCTTTGGTACCCCTTGCAATACGAGGGAATGGAAGCCAGCCCCAACATCATGTACACCGGTTCCGCCCCAAACCAGCAGGTAGTTCCAAGCATCGAGTATTGCTTTGACAATTTTGGAAGGCGCATGTACTTGGTCGGCTCGGACTACGTATTCCCCCGAACCGCCAACAAAATCGTAAAGGCGCAGCTGGCTTATTTGGGCGGAGTTGTCGTTGGCGAAGAATACAAACCTCTTGAATCAGAAGACTTTCACGACATTGTCCAAGACATCATCGCAAAAAAGCCCGACATCGTAATCAACACAATCAACGGCGTGTCAAACAAGGCCTTTTTTACCGAGCTTTACAACGCCGGAATCAAGCATCACGAAATTCCTGTGATGAGCTTTTCGGTTTCCGAAGAAGAGGCGGCCTTTATTGGTCCACAAATCATCGAAGGCCACCTTGCAACTTGGAGCTACTTTCAGACCATCGCGTCGTTCCAAAACAAAACTTTTGTCCAGCGCTACAAGGACTCGTACGGAAAAGACGAAATCGTGGGCGACCCGATGGCCGCCGCTTACACCGCCGTCCAACTGTGGGCGTTGGCTTGCGAAAAAGCGGGAACCTTTGACACAGAAGACGTTCGCATCGCGGCCAAAGGCCTTAGCTACGACGCTCCCGAAGGCTTGGTAAAAATCGACGGAGAAAACCAGCACTTGCAAAAGCGCGTTCGCATCGGCCGCATCAACGACAAGGGCTTGATTGACGAAGTTTGGGAAAGCCCCGCAGCGATAAAACCCGACCCCTACCTTAGCACCTACATCTGGGCCAAAGGACTTTAAAATTCTTTGAAGGTTTGGTCAAAGCCTTCTTCCAGCCAAAGGGCGACGCTCTCAGAAATCTCTTGGATTTTCTGGGAGCGATTTTTTCCTGTAATCGAACACTCCCAGACAACGCCTACCCGATAGCCTTGCGCGATCAGCGCTTGGATTTCTTCTTTGTCGCGCTCCCTGTTGCGCTGTATTTTTTGCGTCCAGTATTCCGTGTTTGTTTTTGGAATCCTAACTTTTTTGCACAAACTGTGGCCGTGCCAAAAACAGCCGTTTACAAAAATGGCCGCGTAATATCTTGGAAAAACAATGTCGGGACTTCCGGCAAGGCGCTTGTCGTTTTTTCTAAAGCGGAATCCAAGTTTGTGCAAGTAGGAACGAACGGCAAGTTCGGGCTTGGTGCCGCTGCTTTTGATTTGAGACATCACATAATGCCGTTGTTCTTTTGTAAGCGTGTCCATCTTAGTTGGAGCCGGAACGCGCGGTCTCAAGCGCCTTTGCGATTTGCAGCGCGATAAGCTGCAGCACGTCCACCACAACCGAGTTTCCGAACTGCTTGTAGGCTTGGTTGGGCCGCTTGGAAATTTTGTAGGAATCGGGGTAGCCCATCAAGCGCGCGCATTCGCGGGGATGCAGGCGGCGCGGTTTTCCGCCAACCAAGTAGCCGCCAGTTTTGGCAAAGACGCCGCCGCCGTAAGCGCTAAGGGTCACGGCGATTCCTTTGGCGCTGTAAATGCGCTCACCCTGGCCGCCCTTGTTAACGATTGCAAGCTTTATCGGCTTGTTGGAATATTTGTCTTCCTTTTTTTTGTTAAAGTAAATGTCGGAACGGTTGCAATAAAGCGGCGCTGTTTCCGGGCCGTCGGCGAGCAAAAGGTCTTCGACATGGCGGGTCAGCGGAAATGGTTTTGGAAATTCAAAATTAGCGCAGGAATCGCCGCCAAACAAATCGTTCCTAAAGCAAACCATGTAGACGCGCTCGCGCTTTTGCGGAACGCCGTAATCGCGGGCGCTCAAAACTTTGTAAAAAAATGAATAGCCCAAATCTTGCATCGTCTTTTGAACGACTTGGAGCGTTCGGCCGCCGTCGTGGCGCGCAAAGTTGCGCACGTTTTCCATAAAGACAACTTTGGGCTTTTTTTCTTTTACGATGCGCGCCACGTCAAAGAAGAGCGTTCCGCGGCTGTCTTCAAAGCCGCGCATTTTTCCGCTGATAGAAAAGGCCTGGCAAGGAAAGCCTGCGCAAACGATGTCGTGGTCGGGAATTGTTTTTTCGTCAACTTTGGTAATGTCGCCGTTGGGCCGCTCGCCAAAGTTTTCTTGGTAAACGTCTTGCGCCTGCTTGTCCCATTCGCTGGAATACACGCAGCGCGCGCCCAAAGATTGGAGCGCAAGCCTAAATCCGCCCAAGCCGGCGAACAAGTCTATGAATGTAAAATTGGCAAAGGGCTTGGACTTAACTTCAATCATTCCTAAATTATACCGACGCGCTTGGGTCGGGTCAACAGCGCAAGCGCAAATGTGGCGGCCATCGCGGGGAGCGTCGCGCCAAAAGGAAGGTCAAGGCGCAAAAACACTTGATAGAGCGCAAAGCCTGCCGCCCACACCGCAAAGCGCGACGCGTCGATCTTTTTTTGCGAACTGTCTTTGCGCAAGACAAAAAAGTCCGCGAGCAAAATCGCCGTCATCGGAGCGAATACGCTTCCGATTAAATACAAAAAGTCTGTGATGTTGTCCATGTTGAACAGAATCGCGCCCGCCGTTCCCAAGACCGCGACAAAAATCGCGACGGCCTTGGCGTAAAACTTGGCCCCTTCCCTTGGCAAAACGCTCTGCCAAGAAACGCCCGCAGAATACGCGTCAAGGTAAGTTGTTGTCACGGTAGAAAGAACTACAATCGCCAAGCCCGCAAAGCCAAGGCCCGCCTTAATCATAACAACGTCAATCGCAAGTTCGCCAGTCCAAATCGCGGCGGCCATTCCAATCGCGTACATCCAAACGCTCACAAAAAAGTAAACTAAAGCCGCCGCAAGGCTCGCGGCTATAGGCCGTTTTGCGTCCTTGGTGTAGTCGCTTATTACAGGAAGCCAAGAAAGGGGCATGGCGGCCGAAAGTTCTATCGCCGCTCCAAACGACAGCGCCTGGCCGGCCGCGTCTTCCGCGCCGCTAATCTCGCCCGCGCCCACCGCTCCGAGTTCTGTCATTGCCGGGCTCGACAGCGCATTTTGCGCAGCAACCCCGCCCGCAAAAGCGGCCGCGACTTTTACGCACAAAAAAATCGTAAGGCCAAACAGCGCCAGGGCCGCGCAAAAGTTGAGCTTGTCCAAATTGCGAACGCCAGCCAAAATCCAAACCACAATCAAAAGGCCAATGGCGAGCGCGGCCCAAAGCGCCAGATTTTGCTGACCGCCCAAAACGCCGCCGCCAGCAACTCCGCCCGCAATCGAAGACGCGCAAAGCGAGCCGTCGTAAATCATAATGCCAGTCCAGCCCAAAAGCTGCGCCGCGTTCAAAAGGCCAAAAAATTTTGAGCCCGCTTTTCCAAAACTCAAGGCGGTCGTTTGCATGGCCGTCTTTTGCGTCTTTGCGCCGATAACGCCGGTCAAAAACAAAAGCGCGCAGCCAATAGCGTGTCCAATCAAAATCGCGGCAAAGCCCTTTGCAAAGCCCAGCGGCGCAAAATATGTTCCAGTAATAATCTCGGCGATGGAGACGCCCGCTCCAAACCAAATCAACACGCTAGAAAAAACGCTCATAATTATCTCCTGATTGGCCGCCCAAAATTGTTAGAGGCGCGGCCTTTTTGGTCTTACAACCCTTATTAGTATGTTCCCTCAATCGCAAACGCGTGGTTCATTGGGCCGGAACCCTTTCCCAAATCCAGCATGGCGGCGAGCGCGCAGGTCAAGTAGTTTTTGGCCGACTGGACGGACTCCGTTAAACTTTTTCCTTTTGCTAAATTGCTGGCAATCGCGCTAGAGAGGGTGCAGCCAGTTCCGTGCGTGTTGGGATTGTCGATTCGTTTTCCGTTGAACCATCGGCCCATGCGCTCGCCGCCATCTAGGTTGCCGAACAAGTAATCGTTCGCGTCGTTAAGATTGTGGCCGCCTTTAAGCAAAACGCTCGCGCCGTATTGGTCGCAAATTATGCGCGCGGCGCTTTCCATGTCGGCCGGGCTTTGAATTTTTGTTCCGCTTAAAACTTGGGCCTCCGGGATGTTGGGCGTGATTACAGTCGCAAGCGGCAACAAGCGTTCCTTTAAAGTCAAAACCGCGTCGTCGCTAATCAACTTGGCGCCACTAGTGGCCACCATCACCGGATCTACGACGATGTTCTTTAGATTAAATTCTTTGACGCAATCGGCGATGACTTGGATGAGCGCCGACGAAGAAACCATTCCGACCTTCACCGCGTCGGGAAAAATGTCGGTGACGACCATGCGGATTTGCTGGCGCAAAAATTCCGGCGTGGATTCCATAACGCTTTCAACGCCGGTCGTGTTCTGGGCGGTCAAGGCCGTGACGGCGCTCATGGCGTAAACGCCGTTTGCCGTCATCGTCTTGATGTCCGCTTGAATGCCGGCGCCTCCGCTGGAATCGCTTCCAGCGATCGTTAAAGCAGTTTTCATATTTGCTCCAATAATTTTTCTGTCGCGGCGCGAATGTCGTCGCTGGCGAATATCGCGCTGATGACGCTGATGCCCGCGATTCCTGTTCCTTTAAGCTGAGCCGCGTTGTCCGCGTTAATGCCGCCGATAGCCACGACAGGAATTGTCACCGCCGCGCAAATTTCTTTTAGCGTCGCGATTGAAACATTTTCCGCGTCGGCCTTGCTGCCGGTTGTGAACACGGCGCCGACTCCAAGGTAATCAGCGCCTTGCTCTTGCGCCAAGACCGCTTGCTCAACAGTTTGCGCGCTGACTCCTATAATCGCGTCGGGTCCCAAAATGCGGCGGGCGTCAAGGCAAGCCATGTCGGATTGGCCAACGTGAACTCCGTCGGCGCCGACTTCTTTGGCAATCTCAACGTTGTCGTTTATCACAAAGGGAACGGAGCGCGCGGCGCAAAGCGCTTTTAGCTCGCGGGCTTCGCGCAAAAAGTTTTCGTTATCCAGCTCTTTTTCGCGCAACTGGACAAAGCTGGCGCCGCCGTCTATCGCTTGTTCGACACACGCCGCCAGCGTCCTGCCGTTTAGCCAGTGGCGGTCGGTGACGGCGTAAAGGCGCAGGGCGGCCCCAATCTTAGGCTTGCAAACATTTTTGGCATCGCCGGCCCGCGTTATGGTCTTACCATCATCGTATTTCATACTTTGCGCCCGCTTCCAGCTCGTCGCCTGTCATGTTGAACAGCGCGTCGATGATTCGATTGCGGTAAGTGGAATTGCCGTCGCCGTCCTGCATTTTGCTCCAGCCGATTTCGCCGGCCAAGCCCATCGTGCAAACGGCGGCCGCTGTCGCTTCCAAAAGATTGTTTGGGTTGGCAACCGCAAAGGCGGCTGTCACGGCGCTAAGCTGGCAGCCGGTTCCAGTGATGCGGCCCATTTCGGCGCGGCCGTTTCGGATTACATAGCATTTGCGCGCGTCGGCCACCAAGTCAATCGCGCCTGTAATGGCCACAACGCATTTTTTGCTCGAAGAAAAACTTTTTGCAAAGGCTACGGCCTTGTCCAAATTGCCGTCAGTGACCGCGTCGGCGACGTCGGCATCAACGCCCTTTGTCGTTCCGCTTCCAAGAACCAAAGTTTTTATTTCGCTTATGTTTCCGCGAACGATGTCAAAGCGGAATTTTTTTAGCAAGTCCAAGGCCGTCTTTGTGCGCAGCGCGCTGGCTCCCGCTCCCACTGGGTCAAGCAAAAGCTTGTGGCCCAAGGCGGCGGCGTTCTTTGCGCTTGCGAACATCGCCTTGATTGTCCGTTTGTTCAAAGTTCCGATGTTGACGTTGAGGCCGCCGCAAATCTTAGTGATTTCCGCCGCGTCGCTAGGCTCGTCGGCCATTATGGGACTTGCGCCTATTGCCAACAAAACGTTGGCCACGTCGTTGACCGTAACATAGTTTGTGATGTTGTGGATTAAAGGACAGTTCGCGCGAACGTTGTCCAAACAGGTTTTGAACATAATTTTCTCCTTACGTTGGAATTACCCAAATCAAGTTCAAAGGTCAAGGGAACACCCTACTCTCAGCCGGATTTTTCCAGCTCCCTTTTAAATTGTTGAACCATTGTAGCGCGGCCGCGCGCTTTTGGTCAAGGCCGCTCGTGCTTCCCTCCGTTCCCCCGATTGATTTTTTCGCGCGATTTTGTCATACTGTTCCCATGAAAACACTTTCCATCAAAGAAGAACTTTCTTCAACAAGCTATCCTGGACGCGGAATCATTTTGGGAAAATCCGCCTGCGGAAAATACGCAATCGCCGCCTACTTTATCATGGGCCGAAGCGAAAACAGCCGAAACCGTGTCTTTGTTCAAGACAAAGACGGAATCCGAACGCAAGCCTTTGACCCGTCAAAACTGACAGACCCCAGCCTGATAATCTACGCGCCTGTCCGCGTGCTGGACGCCTTAACAATCGTGACAAACGGCGACCAAACCGACACCGTCTACGAAGAAATGTCAAAAGGAAAAACATTCGAAGAATCTTTGCGCGGACGCGAGTTCGAGCCCGACGCGCCCAACTACACGCCGCGAATCTCTGGCGTGATGCAAGTAAAAGACGGCGCCTACAACTTGGCGCTTTCAATCATAAAGAGCGACAATGGAAACGCGCAAAGCTGCAACCGCTTTACTTACAAATATTCAAATCCGCAAAACGGAAAAGCGCGCTTTATCCACACATACATGGGAGACGGAAATCCGCTCCCGTCATTTGAAGGAGAGCCAGCCTTGCTTGACGCGCCCTGCGCCAACATCGACGAATGGACCAACGAAATTTGGAACGCGCTCAACGCCGACAACAAGGTTTCGCTTTGGACCCGCTGGATCGAAATCGCCACCGGCAAGTTCGACTCGCGCATCGTGAACAAAAATAGTTGAGAGGTGGCGCTTCTTAGGCTTGCTTCACTTTAACTTTTCGCCGTACAGTTCTTGCGCGGCGAAAAGTTCGGGGTGGTACTCAAAGTGCATGTTGTCCCAAATCGCCCAGCGGCCGCCCCAAATAAAGCCCTCGTCCTCAAAGGCCTTGATAACGGCGGCGGGCGGCATCCACCTAGACTTTAGGGGAATCAGCATCCAGTTCTTGTTGCCCTTTTGCTTTTCGTAGCCCCAATAAACAATTTTGTTGCCCCAATTTTTTGGAAGAATGTCCACCGCGATTCCGTAGCTGTGGAAGGAGCGCGTGGGGCTGTCGCGGATTTGCCGCCAGTTGTAGCCGTAGCAGCGGACAATGGCCTTTAAAAAGGCCGCGACCTCTTTGTCAGTCTTGGCCAGCTTCCAAACTTTGGCCTCAACCTTGTCCAAAACTTTTCCAACCTGCCTGTGCATGTTGACCGGCTTGTTCCACAAGGTCATGCTGCGCAAATGTGATTCGGTGGCCGCGCGGGTTGCGCAATCGTAAATCGCTCCAAAAATAAATTTGGATGACACCGCTCCGTTCTTGCGGTTTTCGGTGGAAGCGTAGTCGCGAATCATTTGCTTTTTTTCTTCGCTAAAATTCGCCGGGTCGTCAAGCGTCCTGGTGTATTTGTAAATCACGCGCCAATAATGGTCGCGGTTGGGCAACTCCTCTTTGGGAAGATACAAGCCTTCCGCGCGATAAAGAGTTGTGGTCTTTTTGTAAGAAGTGATTTTTAGCGCCCAGTCCTTGACCTGCTTGTCGTAGTCCAATTCAAAGTCGACCCAAGGATAGGCGGCCCTAAAAATTTCAAGCTCCTCTTTGGGAGTCAAGTTTGAAAGGCGGGACCACTTGGGATCTTCCTCTTGCGCGCCGGCCAAAAAGACAAAACAAAAAATATTCAGCAAGAGAAAAAAAACTTTGGCGGATTTTTTCATACTATTCCAAATAGCGGCCGATGGTCTGGCACAAAACGTCAGGAACGATGGGCTTTGTCAAAAAGTCGGTCATGCCGCATTCAAAGGTGCGCTTTTTGTCGCTGGGCTCAACGCTGGCGGTGACCGCTATGATTGGAGTTGTGGCCGAATCGGCTCGGTTAAGGTTGCGGATGCGCTTGGCGGCCTCAAAGCCGTCCATCACCGGCATCGCGATGTCCATAAGAACGGCGCTAATCGCGAACGGCTTGCTGTCGCTAAACTGAGAAAGCGCTTCGGCGCCATTTAGGGCCACAAGAACTTTCATTCCGTAACGCTCCAAAATAGCCTTGACCACCGAATTGTTCATGTCGCTGTCGTCAACAACCAAAACGGTTTTGCCCGAAAACAGCGAAAACAGGTTTCTTCCAATCACTTTTTACACTCTCAGCCGACCTGGCGGCAAATAGAATGCAACAATTATAGCGCGCGTTCCTCAATCTTTCAATAGAGAGCCAAGCATTTTTTTTGCCGTCTCAAAAAAGCCAGGCTCCACTATGTCGGGGAACCGCCGTTTTATGTCGTCCAACTGGTCGGACAAGTCTTGGGGCCGCTCCGAGCCGCCAAAAAGGATTTCACAAAAGCCCATCTCGCGCCTTTGCTTGGCGGCGTCGTTGTCGGTTTGGCACAAGTAGCGGACGTAAGGAAGCTGGTAAAGGGCCTTCATTTGTTCCGCGTTTAGGTTGGGGAACTTTATGTTAAGGTAAAGGGTCGGATTTTTGCGCCACAAGTCTTCTTTTTGGGGAACGGAATCGCCGCCGTCTTGGGCTTGCAAGCCCGCCGCGCCAAGCGCAAAGTCGGTCAAAATGCGGGGCAAGGTCTTTCCTTTTATCAGCGCTATGGCCGCGGAGGAACCGCTCAGGCGCGGATTAATTTCTATAATATGCCATTGCTCCTTGTGAAAAACCAAGTCCACTTGCGCGCTGCCTTCAAATTGCAAAAGGCGGGCCAAGCGTTCAAGCTCGCCGCGCAACTCCTGGCACTTGTAGCGGCTTAGAGTGAGCGGGCCAAGCTTGACCGACTGCTTGGGGCTGCAAATGCCGTATTGGTTTACCGAATACAAAAGCGGCGGAAAAACATCCACGCAAAGGCCGCCCCCGTTAAGGTCTTGCAAGGCCTTAACGTCGCCGCCCCCGTCTTGGTCTTGCGTACAGTGTATCTCCGTTCCAAACTGAGGGCCGTCCAAAAATTCTTCCACCAAGCGGCTTGAGTTGAATTTTTTGGAATCAAGGTAGCCGCGGACCGCTCCAATTGTAGGAAGCACTTCCATTCCGTAACTGCTGAGGCCCGTGGTGTCCTTTATGATTACAGGAAAATGCAGCCGCTCGATTTGGCGCAAAACATATTCGCGGTAAACGTTGTCGCGCACCTCGCTCTTTTTGCGCTGCGCCCAAAACAAGTCGTAGTCAACGTAAACAGAGTCGGCGCATTTAAATCCGTTCCGCTTTAAAAAATCGCTCGTGGCCTTTTTGTCAAAGCACAGCGCCTGCGTTCTTGCGCTGTGGCACACCACTCGCACTCCCCGCCCGCGCAAAATGTCGCCCACCATCGCGTCCTGCAAGCCAAGCCAGTCATAAGGCGTAAGCCAAAAACTTGCCGCCACGGCCACATCGGGCTTTAGCGCCAAAATCTCGTCCGCGATTTTTTGCGCCCCGCCTCCGCTCAAAAGCTTGCATTCAACTCCGTCGGGCTTTGCGACCGCCTCCTTGTCGTAGTCCAGCAAAAACATCGCGGGCAGCATCGTGGCTATCACAAACTGGTGCTGGGGGAACGCCTTGGCAACCGCGCTCCATTCATCCGCCCACGACGGCATCGTCTTTATGTGAACAATGTTAGGGTCAAAATGGTTCGAGCACGAACTGTAAAAAAGGATACGCATAATTTAGATTATAAAAATTATTGCAATTCGCAACAAGCGTCAAGCGCGCCTAAACCGAATCAAACAAATTTAATGACAATATATCTGCAAAATCGTCGCCAACAAGCTCTCTTACTTTATGAACGCATTCAGCATTTACTTTTAATGAGCGATATTTTTGCAAATACTTTGCGTTTGCGTTAAATGACGGACTGAACGCTTTTGCATAAGCCGTCTTAACTTTTTCTTGCAGCGACGCTTTTTCGCAAGCCCTTTTATTTCCAACTAGAAACGATTTGCCATTGTCAAAAATCGGCGCAGTCCTAAAATTCTCGCCGTCATAGATAACGCCAAGATTGTTAAAATGCCTGTCTTCATTCAAAATCAAGCGGTCAAGCTCAAAAGTATTGGCAAAATACTCGCTTAAATCCAGTCCAGTCTGCAGCTTCACAAAAGAAAGAACATATTCTATTGCGTCGTCATAATCCATTTTTGAACAAATAGCCGCAAGATCCCGTCCATTAACATTTTTAAAAAGTCTGTATAATGTTATAAAATCTTCGTTCTGCTTCAAAAAATCTTTGCAACAACAGCCGGGCTT
Source organism: Treponema sp. (assembly GCA_017551705.1). GTDB lineage: Bacteria > Spirochaetota > Spirochaetia > Treponematales > Treponemataceae > Treponema_D. Next base: position 49,682 of record JAFZLA010000042.1, on the reverse strand, counting down.
TCCGTTTATAAGACAAGTTTCGTATTCAACAAATTGGGAGACAGGAAATCCGCTTTCTTTTAAGATGATTGAAGCGGCCGTTTCGGCGCGCCCTTCTCCGCCATGGCGGTCAAGCTTGAACCAAAAGCCGTCCTTGCAATACTTGTCCTGCGTTCCGTCGCTTGTACCGCTGGCTCGAACCAAAAAGCTGTCGTCTATAAAAAACTCTTTTACCGACACTTTACATCGCTCCATTTAAGATTCTCGCCTTTATATTTAAACCAAATTCTGTCCTGAAACATAACTCCATGCGTCTTGCGGCAGATTTTATATGGATTGAATTCCGCCAAACCTAATTTAAAAAGATATTTTTCAATATTTTCTCGCCGCCTGTCCCAACAACGAGACTCCATAATTTGGCCAATTTCAAAAAGGGGAATCTCATCCTTATAAAAAATCTGTTTTGCAGGATTTATTGTATATCGTTTTACCAACGCGCGGTTTTCCTCAAAATGAACCTCCGCCGTTTTTTCATCGCCCCAATAAGCAAAAAAATCTTCGTTTGCCGCAAATAAATCGTCCACTTGGCAATTAAAAAAATCAGCGAGTTTTTTCAGCGTTCCGTACTCGCATTTTTCAAGACTCACCTTGCCGTGAACAATCGGATAAAGCGCGCCATACCTTATTCCTGTCTTTTTTGCGCACTCATTAATGGAACAATTCCGCAACTTTAACTCTGAAAGAATGTTCATGCAGTTATTATCGTTTAAAAGATAATATTTGTCAAGCCAACACCCCGCGGGGGCGAGCAAACCACATGTTTGTAGCGCGGATTATATTGAAAACCTTATTTTTTTGCTTGAACAATTGTCGGGGAATGGATTCCAGAGCGAAACACAATAGTCTTTTTTGGTTGCTTCAAATTCTTAAACTGACCTCTGTCAAAATCAACTTCAGTAAGTTCCGGCGAATCTGACAAATCAATTTCGCTATAAGACTTTCCGTTTGCCTCGCATTTAGCGATAAATTCTTCTAAGTCTTTAAAAATAAGCCTTCCTTTCTTTTGGAGTCGCGTCGCTTGTCAAGGCAGAGCAGAACGCCTAGATAATCTTGTACATTTGCAATAGTTCGTCGGCTGGCGGCATTCCTAAAATCTTAAAAGCATGTTTTGCATAAAAGTCAATCAACTTATGATTTTGTTCGCATTCAAGGAAAAGAACGCGGCTCGACAACATACGAAGAACTATTTTTTTTGCTTCTTTGTCGCATTTACAAGCTTATCCCATTCGCTTAGCGGAATCTTTCTTGTATTTACAATCTTGCGAGAATCTGCAGAAGGCAAGCGAGCGTTGTCAAACATCGCCACAAAATTGCGAGTCTCATCTTTTCCTGTCAAATAAAAAGTTTTATACAAACTTGATGTCGCCATAATTCGCCTCCTTTTTAGAACTATTCAAAATAATAGCATATTTTATCCCGCTTGTCAAGCCAAACCCCCGCGGAGCCACGCAAGCCTAACACCAAAGCTAAACAAGCGTCTGATACATAAAAACTCAGCCTTCGTCATACTTGGGCTTTACATGATGCTGAACAAATTTTTCTTGTTCTTTAGGAAGTCTTGAAAAGCCCAACTTTTTATAATACTTCAACAATTTCTTTTCGGGCAAGGCGTAGATGTAAAGAGAATTTACGCCTACATATTTTGCAAGCCAAAAGCTTCATTTCCAGCCTCAAAAGCCGAAATTAATTTGCTGTTTTCAGGCGAATCAAACAAATGCTCAACAGAGAAATCTTTTGTATCAAAAACAGAAAATTCTGCTATCATTTTTTCGCCGCCGCTCTAAGAATTCGTCTATCCTTTTCGTGCTCTTTTTTTATCCATTTTTCAAACTTCGCAACATTTTTATCCAATTCTGTAAAATCCGGCTTGGGCGTGTTCTTTATATAATTCCACGCCTCGCTGTGGTCGAGCATAGCTTGATATTCTTTTGTTATCACACGCATCCTCTACCTCCTTCACTTTAAATATAAGGCCCTTCCCTTCAAAAGTCAACCCCACCCCCCCGCGGGGCCGGGCCGCCGGGCAAGCCGATAAGTTGGGAAAATTGCGACCACTCCTTTTAAATCTCAAATTGCGCCATCTCGCTTTGTGTCAAAGGGCGTCCCAAACGCTTGGAAAGGAATATCGCTTCCCTTAATCTGTATGTTTTGCCGTCCGAAGGTTCGGTCAGCCTTGAGTCTTGCATCGCCTCGCCAAAGCGCATAGCGGAATCTGTGTCATGCTCTGTGACAGTATAAGAGTCACAAACCAGCGGTTCCATTACAGAAATCATACTAGGCCTCCTCCGAAAAATATTTTTTTATAAGATTCAAAGCGTCAAAACTATCTATATACATATTCTGTTCGTCAATGTTCTTGGCGTTTAATGTTTCTCTATAGTGCTCCACAAGATTTGTTTTAGCCTTGAATTGGACAAAACCTTCATTGCCAACATCCTAACTCAATTTGCAGGCAATCGCGAACAAGTGCACGCCCCCGCTTGTCAAGCCAAACCCCTGCGGGGCCGGGCTAATGCGAAAGCGCTACGCCGCTTGGCGCGAAAAATCAGTAAGGAAAACTTCGCCGGCAATTTTTCTTGCGTTGCTTACAATTGACTCAAGTTTTTGCATTACTTCGTCAGTAAAATATTTTTCTCCGCAATCTGAACATTCCATGCAGGGAACATTTTTAACAATAACAATGCAATCTTTTAAGTCAACCATATAAGTTGTCGTAGTTTGAGAAACAGAACCATGCTTGCAAAAAAAACATTCGCTCATATTTTTCTCCTTGTCAACTTGGATGCGGAAAAGAATTTGGGTAGTCCTCTATGATTTCACCGTTTTCCAAACAACTCAGAACATCAAGACGGCTTATCGCTCTTTTTTGCATCATCTGAGCGGAATGAAGAGACCAACCAATCTTGCGCTCGCCTAACAGCGACTTGATTTGAGCAATGTCCATCTATTCAAAATAATAGCACTTTTCAAAAAAAAGTCAACCCAACCCCCCGCGGGGCCGGGCAAGCGGGCGGCGCAGCGCAGCGACATACTCGTCGCTACGGCGCGGTCTGTACAGTCCAGCCGGAAGGAATGCCATAATACTCTGTCGTAATTGCATCCCAATTCGCGCCAGCGGCTTTTACGAATGTGCCGGCGCTGGACACGCCAAAAATCCAATCTTTTGTGCAATAACTAGCCGACATATTCGTCGCAAGGCACTTTATGTAATTTAGGCTGGAACAGTTCTGAAACATATCGCAGTAACAACCGTTGACAAGCGTCGGCGCAGGAAGGTCCGGAGCGCGCTGAAGACTAGAACATCCGATGAACATTCCTTCGTAGCAACTATTAGCCAGCGTCGTGGCAGGAAGAGTCGGAGCGTTGCTCAAAGAGGCACAGCGTCTAAACATTTCTTTGTAGCAATCCTCGGCAAGCGTTGTAGCAGGAAGGGCTGGGGCGTCAGTAAAGTCGCAGCTATAGAACATGTCCTCATAGCAACTCTCAGCCAAAGTCGTGGCCGGGAGGACCGGAGCGGATGTAAGACTACAGCGGCTAAACATGCTCATATAGCAATTCTCAGCCATCGTAGTAGCCGGGAGGGCCGGAGCAGATGTAATGCTTGAGCAACCATCAAACATTTGTTTATAGCAGTTCTTAGTAAGCGTCGTGGCTGGCAAACAAATAATCTCGTCAGACTTATTTCTTAATCCTTCATTTCCATAGAAGAATTTGCTAAATGCATAGATTCCTGTCAGTGTCACTGCAGTGGCATAATTTTGCTTGTAAACAAGGCTCATGAAATTTCCGTAAACATAGCAGGCCCCTGTGCATTTGACGACTGGGTGATCATTCCAGCTTCCATTACCATTAACAGGGTTGTTGCCATAGAACTCAACCTTTTGGCCCGCTGAAAGAGTTATTGTTGTTGGAGTTGCGGAAGTCGGACTTTCATTATTTATAAGGACTGAATCAATTGGAATTTCTTGCTCCTCGCCGCCATCTATCTTGTAGTACACAACACCGTTAGCCCAGTTATAATATTTAATAGTCACATCTTCAATCGCTTCAAGGAATTGTCAATGGGTTTGTGTAGTCATAGCCGCACTTGCTTCCGTCGCTGCAAGTCACGTTGCCTGTGTTCTCGCTCTTGTCTTTGTCTCCGTTGTGCCAAGCGCTAGAAGACCGCTTCACATTGCTCCACTGCTCTTTTGTTCCCTGGTAAGTGATTGCAAATCCGCTTGCGCAGCCCACAAACGCGCCAGCCTCGATTCCATGGTATTCTTCGCTTCCTGTAATACCCGCCGGAATTGTGATGCTGGCAAGACTTGAGCAGTTCTTAAAGCCGTCTTGCATTATGATTTGCGTGTTGGCGCTGAGAGTTACGCTTGAAAGGTTTGTACAGCCTTCGAACAAGCTGGTCAAAACGTATTCTATCCAGTCGGGCAGAACAAACGACTTTAACGCCGCGCAGTTCTTAAAGTACGGCGCGACGTAAGACTTTAGATGGCTGGCCTTGGTCGCGGCGCTCGCGACAAGGTTTATTCTAACATTGTCAAGCGTGACGCTCGAGTTGTTTCCGTGCGTTCTTATCGCGTTGGCGACCAACATAAGGCCGTTGTCTTCCGTGTCTGACGGAACTGGGTTTTCCCCTTCCATCTCGTAGCCGGAGCCGACGCCGCCTTCCACAACATAAGTGTATTCCGTGACAGCGGCCGGGTTGGGGATTCTGCCAATCGCTTGGGCTACAATCTCGGCGCTGCGGTTGCAGGCAATGCTATACGAGGCGGTGTGCGAACGTCCAAGGTAGCTGGCTGTAATCTTGAGGGTGTAGCTGTCCGGGTAAGTCTGGCCCGGAATGGTCACAGTCACATACTCTTTTGAATCGGTCGAGTTGTAGCTTACGGCGCAAGACATGTTGCTGGCCGCTGGGCCCGAGCCGGAGTAAAGGTTGGCTGTTATGGTTACCGCCGCGTCTCCCGCAATGCCTGTGTACGTTCCGCCAGTGTGGCCTGTGTAAAGCTTGTTGTTGGCCGGGTTGATGTAAAGCGGCGTCGGGTCTCCTGTTTGTTCCTTCCTTTCTATTGTCGGCTTGACCGCAAATGTCACTGTCTCGCCAGGATACATTCCCGTCGGAACCGAATCGGCCGCCTCAAATGTTATGGTGTAGTCATAGGCGTTGTACATAGAGCCGCCGTTGACCGCAAAGGCCGCCTCAAAGGTACCGCTTTCGCCATTCGTAGAAACGCTGTAGTCTGTGTTTGTCTTGAATATCACGCCAGGCTTTGTTTCGCTGTTTTCGTTTGAATAGCCGATTGTAAAGCCTCTAGGCGTTCCGGCTGTCGGCTTGTTTGAGGCTTCGAACGGAACGTAGACGCCAATCTGGCTTCCTGTCAAAACGCCGCCTATAAAGATGGGTCTTATTTGACTTGGGCTTACCCAATCCAAGCAAATGTCGCAAGCGTTTCCTGTCGAATCCTTGTTGCCCAAAATGTAGCTTACGCCGCCCATCAAGCTGAACGACGGGCCTTTATGGAGGAGCGCTCCGCCATGCTCGTAACCGCTTGTGTTTTCTGTTATAGTGCAAGCGCCAAGCAACAAGTATCCGGTGTTGCTGATAGCAGCGCCGTAGTCAGAGCGGCAGCTCTTGAATGTACAGCCTGTGATTGTTGCCGAAGCGCTGGATCCCGCGTTGACAATCGCTCCGCCAAAACCATTTTCAAGCTTGCATTCGCAGCGCTCAAAGCTGCAGTTTGTCGCTTTTAGAGTTCCGTTGCTGTTGAGTATCGCTCCGCCGGAGTTCATCTGGTTGTAGCAGTCCTCAAAGGCGCAGTCTTGGCATTCAAACGTCGCGCCCGAATTGATTTGAACGGCGGCGTTGGAGCAGCGGGCAAACTTTATGCCGCTGGCCTTGACCGTTCCATTTTGGATAAGAAGGGCCTCTCCGCTGTTTTGGTAGTCCACGGTTCTTGTTCCGCCGTAGCCGTTAATTCTTAGGACTGGGTCGTCAGGGTCGCTGCGGTCCCAAGAGACGCCTCCTGTCTGGGAGATGTCGCTCATGACTTGGACTGTCAGTATGGCGCCGCTGGTTCCCTCGTAGTCGTTTTCAACATCTATGCCGTACTCAAATTTTTGGACGGCCTTGGCGATTGTGGCAAGCGGCGCGGCCTTGCTTCCCGCGGCGTTGTCGTCGCCTCCGACGGCGCTGACAAAGTAGTTTGTGCAAACGGCGCGGCAGTTCCACACAATCGCGTCGCTGTCAGAGTACAAGGGCTTTTGAACGTAGGCACGCACGTAGCTGGTTCCGCCCGGTATGGTCACCTTTCCTGTAAGGCCCTTAATTTTTCCGGAGCCTACAAGGTTTGAAAATTCGTTTGTGGCGGAATCGTATTCGGCGTACACTTCGTACAATATGTACGCGTCGGACGGGTCGTAAGGTTGCGAAGTAATTGTCTTGGCCTCGCCGGCCTTGTTGGTGTAGTCCACTTGGGCTGTCATCGCCTCGGCGTGTATCGTTATGTGGGCGCTGCCGTCCTCTTCCTGGCCCACGGCGTTCTTTGTGGCAAGGTCTGTCGTAAAGGAATTTGCGTAGCTTGAGTCGTCGGTCTGGTATGCCTTGGGCGCGCCCAGCTTGAAGCCGCGCGCGCTTACTCCCAAGCTGGATGAAAGGCCCGCCTTGTCGGTCACGGTTATCTGGTAGACTTTTTCGGTTTCGTCGGCCTTGTCGCCGGTGACAAAGTAGGCGGCCTGGCCCGCGCTTGTGAACGACTGGCCCGTGTTCTGGTTGGCGTACAGTCCGCTTGGCCGGGCAGTGGACAGCTCGGAGCCGCCGGCGTAGCTTATGTTTCCGCCCGCGTCCACGCTCACTCCAAAGGTGTGGCCGTTTATGTCTATGCTGGATATGTCCTGGTGCAGCGCCTTTATCAATGGAGTCTTGGGCAGGTCAAAGCACAGGACCCACTTGGACGGGTTTTCGTCGCTCTGCATGCACACCGCTCCGCTTGGCGTTGGCGGCGGGTTGTCGCTTGATATGGCCAGCTTGTCGTAAAGGCCAAAGTTTGAGTGCGACACCGGGTGGTAGAGCGTGACTTTTGGAGACACGTCCGTTCCCATTCCGTACTCGCGCAAAAACTGCTCGCTGTAGGTCACGGTTATCTTTGAAGTGTCGCTTGGGTCCTGGACTATCTCGACTCCCCAGTACTCGGCAAAGTCGCCCAGTCCCAGGTCCATGTTGGACCCCTTGTCAAAGGTGTATTTCTGGGGGTTTCGCAAAATGAAGGTCACTGTGTGGTCGCCCGTGCACGGCAGGCAGGGCACTCCCGCGCTGTTGTTGACGTAGTCGTCGGGAGCGATCTGGTACACGCTTATCGCGGCGGTGCTGGTCATCTCCTTAAAGTATGCCGCCGCCTTGTTCTGGAAGGAATTTTCGTCAAATCCAAAATTGCAAGAAGCGAGCGCTACCGCGCACAATGCGATCGCGCCAGCCGCCGCAACACGCGTCCACGCCCTAGCGAACAATCTCTTTAAAATCGCCATAGCCGCCTCCTTACAAAATTCCCATTTTTGCAAATATCTTTTAATTCTACCATATAAAGCGCTTTTTTGCAAGAGAATTCGCCAATGGGCGGGTTTGGGGGAGGGAGGAAAAAATTCATTTTTTTTCAAAAAATTACAAACTTTCGATAAAAATGTGTACCTTATATGTGGGCGGAATTTTTTTCGCCCACCAAAAAAAATAAAGTGAGGAATAAAAAAATGGGAAATCATGAGCAAAAACCAGTCGAGAAGCTGACATTCACCGACGACGGAATGTTCCAAGCGGTGCTGCGAGATCCAGCAATCTGCGCGGAGTTTGTGGAGCTGTTGCTCGGAGTCAGAGTTAAGAGCGTGGACTATCCCGTGTTGGAAAAGGCCATCAAGCCTTTTTACACAAGCAAGGGCGTGCGGCTTGACGTGTACCTCAAGGACGAGGACAAAGTCATAGATGTGGAGCTGCAAGCCCAGCCGCAAGAGGCCTTGGGCAAGCGAGTCAGGTACTACGACGCCATGCTCGACATGGACTGTCTTATGAAGGGCGAGGACTACCCGGACCTTAAAGAAAGTTATGTCCTCTTCATCTGCAAGCAGGATCCCTTCGAATATGAAAAAGACAAGCCGTTTGGTCTTCCGCGTTACACATTTAGGAATATTTGCCAAGAAAACAATCTTGTGAATTTGGATGACAAAAGCCTTAAAGTGATATATAATGCAAGCGCGTACGAAAAGGAAAAGGACGAAAAAATTCGAGCCCTGCTCCGCTTTGTGCAGACCAACGAGCCTGGAACGGACGACTTTGCAAGCCGTCTGTCCGAAATCGTTGAAAGGCTAAAGGAGAACGAACAGTTCAAGGAGGAGTACGCCCGCATGAATTTGCACGACAGAGACTTGATACGGGAGACTAAAAGAGAGGCCTACGCCGAAAAAGCCATCGAAGACGCAAAAAAACTCCTTGCCGACGGCAAATACACCGCGGAAGAAATTTCTGGCTTGCTTGGAATTCCTATAGAGTCATTCGCAGAACCACCGCAAGCCTAGTCAAGCAACAAAAATCGCGGGGGCGGGTGTGCGCGCAAGCTGCGATGGGCCTAGCCGCTTACTTGTCGTCCAGCTCGCCAAGATCAAGATGTGTATTGTATAAATTCGAGCTCCATCTAGCGTATGTCACGGAATCATTGCTGTTGGTTGTAGCCCAACCGTCAAGAGGGCCTAGCGAATTGTGTGGATCTGCTTCTTTAAAGTATAAGTTGCCCCATGAAGTACCGCTCCAGGAATAGCTGCTGTTCACCTGGCCAACCGCTTTTGATGCTGTACCATAATAATTGCCAGAAATATATGTATTGTCTGGCTGGGAAGCGTCTGAGCCGTCAATAAATCCTATTATACCTCCATCTGCGCTTCCGTAACTGCAGTTATTAATTAATGTTGGCCACACAACATCATAGCTAGACGGATTAATATCGCCGACAATACCGCCCGATTTACCGTTATCCATCTTTGTTATATTTCCGAGGTTGTTGCAATTTATTACTTTTACCCTTTCTGCATGGCCAATAATTCCGCCGGCAAATTTGGCGCGTACATCTCCAGTGTTCTTGCAGTTGCGAATAATTATCGGGTAATCAGAGTATCCCACAATTCCGCCGCAGAACGCAACTTGTTGACCCGTTGTGCAAATTGCCCCTTTGTTTATGCAATTTTCAATGACTACAACACTGTTTGTAGCAACACCTCCAACAATGCCGCCCGCTTGCCCACCGTTGGTGAATTTATCGGTTTTTACGGAACCTTTAAATACACAGTTCTTTACTGTTGCAGGACCGGATATTTCCGCCACAACTCCACCAAAATCACTGCCAATTTCGCCAGAAAAAGCAACATTTACAACGCAATCTTCAATCGCGCCGGCAAACATGTCTCCAACAAGGCCGGCTCTTGTGACGTTTCCTGTGACATTCAGATTCTTTATTACGGCGTCATTGGAAATTGACCAGAACAAAGCCTTTTTTGATGGATACAATGTTTTTCCCTGTATTGTCATTGTTGTGCCGCTGGTTTCGACTTTTGTATAATTCTGAGTGACAGTGTGGTTGTTGCCGTCAAAGGTTCCCCTAAATTGCTTTATCACATAATCATCAGGCACAGTCACATCGCCTTGCAAGGCTATGGTGACATTATGGAAATCTGTTTCACTATCTGCCCATTCCGCAATACGTTTGAATCCCGCCACGTTAGAAACATTAACCGTAGAACAGATATCGAAATCCGACGGATCGTCCAATGCAGTAATGTCAGGAGTTCCTTCGAAATATTTATAGTCCAATCCGCAAGCGCTTGGGCCGCTGCAAGTCACTTTTCCGCTGCTGTCGCTTGTGTCTTTGGCGCCGTCGTGCCATTTTGTTGCGGCAACGTTCTGGTTGGAGCGCTTTACCTGTCCCCACTGCTCTTTTGTTCCCTGGTAAGTGATTGCAAATCCGCTTGCGCAGTTCACAAACGCGCCGGCCTCGATTCCGTGCAAGTGGTGGGGGATGCTTGCGCCGGTGACGCCTTGCGGCAATGTGACGCTGGCCAGCGCTGAACAACCGTTAAAGGCGTTTTTGCCAATCCATTGCGTGTTGGGGCTGAACGTCACGCTGGCAAGGTTTGAGCATCCGTTAAAGAGGTCTTCTACTACGTATTCCATCCAGTCAGGAAGCTGTATCGCGGTCAAGGCCTTGCAGTTCTTGAAGTACTTGCCTAAAGCGTAGCTTTCTATGTCGCTTGCAGCGCTGGTTGCCCGAGCGTCAAGGTTTATCCTTACATTGTCAAGAGGAACCGTTCCGTCTCCGTGCGTTCTTATCGCGTTGGCGACCAGCATAAGGCCGTTGTCTTCCGTGGTAGACGCAACGGGGATATCGTCCGACATCGTGTAGCCCGAGCCCACGCCGCCTTCCACAACAAAAGTGTATTCCGTAACGGTGGCGGGGTTGGAAAGGCTTGCTATAACCGCCGCAACAGTCTCAGCCTTTTTGTTGCAGCCAAACGCATAGCTGCTGGTGTATTTGACGCCAAGGTAGTTGGCGATGACTTTAACAGAGTAATGGTCGTCAAGCGTAATTCCCGAAACTGTCACGCAAATTCTTTGGTCGTCGCCGTGGCCCGCAACTTCCAAGTCCAAATCCCTTAAGTAAGTGCTGCCGCAATACAGTTCCGCCTTAAATTCGACAGACTTGCCGCCGCCAACAAGGCCTGTGTAGCCCGCGCCCGAAACGTATGCGCCGTACAACTTTTTGTCGGCCGGATTCAAGAACAAATCTTTTGCGGGCGACTTTTGTTTATATGTCGGCTTAATCTTAAAGACTTGGGGCATTCCAGGATAAATCGCGCTTGGAACCGCGTCGCCTGCAAACGTCACGTTGTAATTGAGCGCGTCCACCATCGCGCCGCCGCCAACCGCAAAGGCAGCCTCTCCGCTGGCTTCGGCAATATTGTAGCTTGTGTCCGTCTTAAAGTAAACGCCCGGCTTGGTTTCCGAGTTTTGGAATGAATATTGCAGCGTAAAGGGTTTGGGAGTTCCCGACGTGGGCTTTACTTCACTGGTGAACGGCATGTAAACACCAATCTGGCTGCCGGTAAGAAGGCCGTCAACGCAGATGTAATGGTTTAGCGGAAGGTACACGTTGCGGTCTTTTCCCGCCTCGGTGTTGGGGTTCTCCAGGATGTAGTTGTTGGCTCCGCCGATTGTAAATTGTCCTGGATCGCCTGCATAGTGAACGGCTCCGCTATCCGCAGCTGCCGTCGTGTTGCCGCTGATTGTTGAAGAGTAAATTAATAGGGCTCTTTCGCTGTAAATGGCCGCGCCTCTGCTGGCTGAGCAGCCCTTGAAAGTACAGCCTGTGATTTTGGCGCTGGCGTCACCCAATATGTAAATCGCTCCGCCCTCGCCGGAGTCAGAGTCAGTGTGGCAGCGCAAGAATGAAGAGTTGGAGACTACTACGACTCCGTCCTGATTGAATATCGCTCCGCCCATATCAGCAGTGTGGCAGTCCTCAAACGCGCAGTTGTCGCATTCAAAGCCCAACGCTTTCAGACCATCGCCTTCAACAACAATCGCCCTGTCGGAGCAGTTGGCGAACGTTATGTTGTTTGCATAAACTCTTCCGTCTGTGATGTGGACAGCGTTTCCGCTGTTGGCGTAGTCAACCTTTCGCTTTCCGCCGTAGCCGTTAATCTTAAGGATTGGAGCGTCAGCTTCGCCGTGGCTCCATGTGACGCCTCCTGTCTGGGAGATGTCGCTCATTACTTGCACGGTAAGAATCGCGCCGCTGGTTCCCTCGTAGTCGTGTTCAACATTTATGCCGTTCTCAAATTTTTGGACGGCCTTGGCGATTGTGGCAAGCGGCGCGGCCTTGCTTCCCGCGGCGTTGTCGTCGCCTCCGACGGCGCTGACAAAGTAGTTTGTGCAAACGGCGCGGCAGTTCCACACAATCGCGTCGCTGTCCGAGTACAAGGGCTTTTGAACGTAGGCGCGCACGTAGCTGGTTCCGCCCGGGATGGTCACCTTTCCGGTCAGGCCCTTAATTTTTCCGGAGCCCACAAGGTTTGAGAACTCGCCGCTGTCGGAGTCATACTCGGTGTACACTTCGTACAATATGTATGCGTCGGACGGATCGTAGGGCTCGGGGGTTATCGTCTTTTCCGCGCCGCTCTTGTCGGTAAAGGACACGCTGGCGGTCATCGCCTCGGCGTGTATCGTTATGTGGGCGCTGCCGTCCTCTTCCTGGCCCACGGCGTTCTTTGTGGCAAGGACTGTCGTAAAGGGGTTCGCGTAGCTTGAGTCGTCGGTCTGGTATGCCTTGGGGGCGCCCAGCTTGAAGCCGCGCGCGCTGACGTTCAGGCTGGAGCTGAGTCCCGCCTTGTCGGTCACGGTTATCTGGTAGACTTTTTCGGTTTCGTCGGCCTTGTCGCCTGTGACAAAGTAGGCGGCCTGGCCCGCGCTTGTGAACGACTGGCCCGTGTTCTGGTTGGCGTACAGTCCGCTGGGCCGGGCCGTGGACAGCTCGGAGCCGCCCGCGTAGCTTATGTTTCCGTTTGAGTCAACGCTCACGCCGAATGTGTGGCCGTTTATGTCTATGCTGGATATGTCCTGGTGCAGCGCCTTTATCAAGGGAGTCTTGGGCAGGTCAAAGCACAAGACCCACCTGGAAGGATTCTCGTCGCTCTGCATGCACACCGCTCCGCTTGGCGTGGGCGGCGGGTTGTCGCTTGATATGGCCAGCTTGTCGTAAAGTCCAAAGTTTGAGTGCGACACCGGGTGGTAGAGCGTGACTTTGGGCGAAACGTCCGTTCCCATTCCGTACTCGCGCAAAAACTGCTCGCTGTAGGTCACGGTTATCTTTGAAGTGTCGCTTGGGTCTTGGGCTATCTCCACTCCCCAGTACTCGGCAAAGTCGCCAAGGCCCAGGTCCATGTTGGACCCTTTGTCAAAGGTGTATTTTTGAGGGTTTCTCAAAAAGAAGGTCACGGTGTGGTCGCCCGTGCACGGCAGGCAGGGAACTCCCGCGCTGTTGTTTACGTAGTCGTCGGGAGCGATCTGGTACACGCTTATCGCGGCGGTGCTGGTCATCTCCTTAAAGTATGCCGCCGCCTTGTTCTGGAAGGAATTTTCGTTAAAGCCAAAATCGCAAGAAGTCAATGCAAGGGCGCCAATCGCAAACAAGGAAGAAAAAAATGTTTTCAATTTGTTTCTTGACAACAAAACGCCCCCCTCGTTCAATTAGAACTGCCAGCCTACGCCGGCCACTGGATAAAGCGCTCCAAACGTCATGTCGCCAGGAATAAAGTACATCACAAAGTCAGCGCCAATTTCGACAAACAAGTGCTTGTAAACAAAAACTTGCGCCGCAACGCCCGCCATGAACGACGGGTTAAGGCTGCTCTGCGGCTCGCTCTTGATGTTGTGGTCAAATTCAAACTGGTAGCCCAACAAGGCCGTGACGCCCGCTCCGACATGAGCTTCCAAACTAAGCCTCTTGTTAAAGAAGGGATGTGAATATGCAAAGTACAAGTGGGCCATTCCAAGGTTGCTCTTAATTTTGTAGCCGTCCATTTGGGCGCTCATGATTGTATAAGCGGCGCTGATTCCCACGCCCAAATTTCCCCAGCGGCGCTTGTAGGGGAACCAAGTGATTCTTGCCGTGGCGCTTAGAGGGAATATTTTCTTTCCAAAATAAGTGTCAAAAGTGTCGTCGAACAAAATTACCGGACAAGTGTAGCCGGCCGAAAGGTTTAGGTCCATCCACTTTTTGAATCGAACGGTCAAAAGGTTTCCGCTGTCGGCGTCGTTGGTAAGGCCGGACGCGTCGTGAACCAAAAGATGGTATTTGCCTACGTCCAAATCTTCCATATTAAATCTAAACTGAATCTTTCTGTTGTTGTCGGCGTGTTCCAAGATTTCGGCCGGATAGATTTTTCTTCCCTTGTCTTCCTGCAAAACATATTCGCTGAACGAAATGTCGTCGGGAGTTTCGGCCGGCATAAAAAGGTTGCGGCCTTCAAACGCGATGATGCCGTCGTTGTCGTAGTCCAAGTAAATGTTGGAGTTTACGTTTACGCTTACAGTCGTTCCTGTAACGCGGGGTTTGTAGGCTTTGTAAATCGTAAAGTCTTCCCAATCAGACTCGGCCTTGGCCACATTGAACAAGTTGTAGCTTATAACCTTGTATCGGTAAAAGCCAGGCTCCAAGGCCGGCTCGATTTTTATTTGCGGCGTGTTGTCCTTTGTTTCCAAGTGGAGGATTTCGTTAAAGCTGCCGCGCTTGTCGCGCTGCGCGATGATTACTTCGTAGCGCAAAGTCAGGCGCTGGGTTTCGTCTTCCCATTCCAAAAGCTGCCATGACGCCTCCGCGCTGCCGTTTTCTTCTTCGCTTTCTTCGCCGTTGCCCTCGCCGTTGTTCTCGGCGCTTTTTTCTTGCGCCTGCTTTTCGGACAAAGAACTTTTTACGCCCGACTTCTTGTTCTTTTTTGCGAACATAAAGGGGCTTGCAAGAGAAAGTATCATTACGGCTAAAAGAAGGCGCTTAAAGTCCATAGGGGTTCTTGGCTCCTTTCTTTCCGCGCGCCTTTTTGGGGTCGCCGATGTCAACGTTAAAGTTTTGCGTCTTTACAGGGCTTCTCTGCAAAATCTTTTCTATCTTTTTGCCTTCGCGGTCAATGCTTACGCGGCGAACGGCTTGAACGGCGCACTGGTATGTTCCGTTCATGAACTTTTCGCGAACTCCGTCTTCCAGCTCCATAAAGTCAAACTTGTAGCTGAGCGTCTTTGCCGAAACTTCCGTTCTTGGCAGCATGGGGCGGCCCTTCTTGTCGTTGATTTGAATCGAATAATGCGTCGCGCTCTTTACAGGCGTCCAAGAGAAAGTGAAGAAGCGCGGGTTGGACTCGTTCAAAAGATAGTCAACGTCCATTGTCCTTGGCTCGACGCTCACAGACGAAATGTTGTCAAGCGGCGGAACGGGAGTAATCTTAAAGCGGCCGATTGTCTTTTCGTCGCTGTTGGAAATGTCGTATCCGTCGGCGGTCTCGGCCATGATTATAATTTCGTAGTTTCCGGCCTCAAAAGTTTCGGGCAAGTCCAGCTTGTAAGAAGTCGGGAACTGCGGATTTGACGTTTCAAACGGAACGTTGGGATAGCGCAACATCAATGTCCTGTTGCGTCCGTCAACTTTGTTGATGACCAACTGAGACTTTGCGGGCGCCTCGACAGACGACCACCTGATTTGCATAAGGTCGGTCACCGCCGCCGCTCCGTCAATCGTAGTTCCGCGGGCAGGGCTAATCAAGTCAACCGGCCTAATCTTTACAAGCAAGAACTGGCCTTCGGCCAAGCGTCCGTTGCGGCGGCTTGACTTGCCTTCGATGGCGTTGGCGCGGCCCTGCAATTCGTAGCGGTACAAGCTGCGGTCAACAAAGCCCGGAGCGTCGTACATAGGAATCTCGGTTCCTGTTTGGTACAAGTTGTCTTCGTAAACAATCGTGCTGTCGCCAGCGCGATAAATCGTAAGTTTATAGAAGTCCGCTCCGTCAACTTCGCTCCACTTAAACGCGTAGGGAGTCTCGGGGTGGACAACCGCTCGGCCTATAGGAGCCATTACAGTAGGAGCCTCCAACTGCGGCAAAACTTCAAAGGACTTGGGCTGGGTGTCCAAAACCATTCCCGCCTCGTTCTTTGAATGGATGCGCCAATAGTAGCGGCCGTCGGCAAAAGAAATCGAAGACGCTGAGTTTCCGATTACCTTGGCGGTGTAAACCAAAGTGTTAAAGCTGGGGTTGGTCGAAACTTGCAAGACGCTCGTAAAGTCCTGCGGAAGGTTTTGCTTCCAAGTGAACTTCATGTCGGCGGCGAATGTGTTGGCGACGCGGTAGCCTTCGGCAGGCTCGATCGCGCGCACAAAAAGCTTTCCTCTCTGCGCGTAGAACATTCGCTCTTCGGAAGCCTTTGACTCGTTTCCTTCGTCGTCAACTTGCGCCACAGTCCAATACCACTTGCCTTCTCCGATTCCCGCGTCGGCAGGAATTACTTGCAAGTAGTTTTTGGTGGTCACTTCGTCAACAACCGGAGAAGACTCGCGGCCTTCCCTAAAAATCTTTACGCGGTAAGAAGCCGCTTCGTTTTCGTTCTTCCAAGAAAAGTGCGCCGCGCCTACTTCGTAAGAGATGTCCACGCTGCCGTTGGCTGTAGGAGCCAAAAGCTGGGGCGGGTTAAGCTCTCCGCGGCGCACGATTGTAAATTGCTGAACCGCGCTGGGAGCGGCCAAGCCTGTCTTGTTAATAGTAAAGAACGGAGTTACGCGCCAGTAGTAAGTTCCGGCCGGCAAGGTCGAGATGATGCTTGACGTTGTGGCGCTGCGCTGGCTTACAACCGGCTGCTTGAGGTCGTCGCGCTTAGAAATTTCAAGCAAGTAAGAAGTGGCGTACTGGCTCTCAGTCCAAATCAAGCGGACCGACGGATTGCGCGTTCTATAATAATATGTGTACTCGTTTACAGGAGTTACCAACTCGGGAGCGGGCGAATAAAGCGCCTGCAAGCGGCCGCTTGCGCTGCGTTCCTTGTTGCGCTCCTCGGTTGTTCCTTTGTTCACCGAAAGCAAGCGCCAATACCAAGCGCCGCTTTCCAGGTTGACCGTAAGGTTGTCCAATCCGTTTGCGTAAATGCGATGGGCAACTTCGCTAAAATCTTTTGTGGCAGAGATTTCAAGCATCAAGTCTTCGTCGTCTTCCAAGTTGACGGACTTCCACGCAAACTTGACCGGAATTTCTTTTTGGTCATGGAACAAATATTTTTGGCCGTCGCGCGGAGACTTTACGGTCAAAGGCGCGGCCTTGATTCCGTTCTGTCCTACGATGACCGCGTTGTCGGTTGTAAGAACCGAACCGTCCACGCTGGCGTTTCCGCTCAACAGGCGCAAGGCAACCGCTCCGCCCTGGTCGGCGTCGCCGTCGATTTCGGCAGAGATTGACGCTCCCTTTTGGATGTCAACGCTGGTTCCGCCAACGCTAAAGCTCATTCCGTTTTCGGCCGCGCTGGAGTCGACAACCGCCGAACCTTCGGTCAAGGCGGCGCCAAACGACTGGTCCTCGTGCAAGAAGACTTGGGCCATTGTGTTTTCGCTAAGCTCCAACTCGTTTCCGTCTGTAAAGTGAACGGTGGCTTCGCTAAGCTCGCCTGTGTGCAAGGTGTCGCCGTTGTAAACCGGAGAGTTTTGCACAAGGCGGGTCCACAAGCTGCGGTCGATAAATTTTCTTTGCGCGGCCTTGTATTTAAATGTGATTGTGGCGATCGGCGTTTGGTCCAAACGGCTCATCGCCATAAAGTAAGACCTGCAGAAAAGCCAAATGTTGGCGGCGGCCCCGCAAGCGCAGAAAAGCACCGTCAAGATAAAGGGCACAAAGAGAGAATTTTTTGAAAGGTGAAAGCGCTCAAAGGCGGCTGCGTCAGCTTGGCTTGACGACAGTCTTGTTTTCTTCTTCATTCAAATTAACCTTTTCAAAATCTGGAGTGGGTATGCCCAACAACTCGCGAACTTCTTTCATTGTCCTAGGACCAGTCGGGCCAACGGCCTTGGCGCAGTCAGGATCAACCTTAAAGTCCGGGTTGGATGTCTTAAAGAATTTTTCGATGTCAAAGCGCGGCATGTTGACAACGCCGTAAAAGTGCTGCTCGCCTTTTCCTTTGACTTCGATTGTAACGGGAATGCGCTCGACGACAATTTCGTCATCGGCGAACTCGCTGGGAATCATGCGATGGTTCTCTTCGCAGCGAATGTAGTCGCTCTTGATAAGATTGTACGTGTCTTCGGTAATCAAAATGTCGGTGCCGCAAGGCTTGTTGGTTGCCTCGGTACGGCTTGCAAAGTTTACCGCGTCGCCGATGGCGGTGTATTCCATCTTTTCTCCGCCGCCCATAACGCCGGCTGTTACGCGGCCGGTGTTGATGCCGCATCCGATTTGGATGTGGGGCTTGTAGCGGGCCTTGGGCTCATTGGCGTGTTCCTTGGTGAACTGCTCGGCCGCCTTGTTGTATTCCATAAGAGCGTAGCGCATCGCGATGATGCCGCGAATGCAGTTGATGGCGTCTTCTTTTACATGGCGCGAGTGCTCCAATGTAAGCTCTTTCTTTTTGGGGTCTGTGTCGGGCAACTTTTCAAAGCTCAAGTCGTCCTCGCGCAAAATTCCCCAAACGCCCATGATGGCGTCGCCTTCGAATTTGTCGATGTTTCCGTGGCTCAATGTTACGCAGTTTACCATGCGTCCCATGTAGTCGTTAAGGAAGGTGATGATTTCGGCGGCGGACTCTTCGTTAAAGCGCGCCTTAAAGCCGTCAGAGATTTTTGTAAAGCCGCGGATGTCGCTAAAGAAGATTGTGCAGTCCTTAAGGTGCGGCTCAAAGTCGATTGACTTTGTGGCGATCGCTTTGGCGACGCCTTGGTTGGTGAACTTGGCGAATGTGTTTAGGAATTCTTGCTCGTCGCGAGTACCGCGGTTGAGAACGCCGATTTCGTCGCCGCGCTCAAAGTTGAGGCGCGAGATTATCGGAGTGTTAAAGTTGCCTTCTTGAATTTCGTGAGCCGCCAAAGACAAGCGGCGCAAGGGGCGCGAAATCACGAAGCGCGCGAAAAACAAAATCAAGATGATTGAAATGCACAAAATCGCGGCTGTCAAGTAAACGTTGTTCTTTGTTGTTGTCCTCGCGCCTTCCAAAACGTTGTCCAAAGGAACGATTGTCATTACTACGATGTCGGCAAGCGGAAGCTTTTGGTAGGCTCCGTAGTAAGGAATCTTTTTAGAAGTCGCTTCGTCAACTTCGTTGTAAGGAATCTGGCGAGCGCTGTCGTTGTTCTGGTTGTTGGCGCGCATCTCGCGGACAAGCGGATAGTTCTTCATGCTTTCGCCGCGGATGATTCTGTCGCTGTCGGGGTGGACCAAAAGCTCGTCGGTGTCGTTTATCATAAAGCTGGTGTTGAGCGAGCCGGTACCCAAAATCTCGGCCAATGTTTCGGCGCTGAACGTTACGCAGCAAGATTGGTCGCGTCCGTTCTCCTTGTAAGGTATCATAAGGCAAAGCGCGCTGCGGCCAAAAAGCGGGCTGGCGTTGCAAGCGATTGTCTCGCCGGCGCAAGAGCGGCGGATTGAATCTTGGTTGTCGCGGAAGAACTGCTCCTGCACGCTTTCGTCAATTTCGTTTGAGATGAAGAAGCGGCTGTTGACCATTCGAATGTCGCTTGCGTTTCCTTGCTCCGCGCTGTCCTCTGACAAAACGTAGATGGAAGCGATGTCGGGATTGCGTTCAAAGAAGAATGACTGCGCCTGTCTTGAAAGCGCCGAGTTCCTTCCTCCCGAAACAACGCTGAGCAAATCCAAAAGCTGGAAGACGTTTGAACGAATTGTGTTCAAGCGCTCCTCGATGGAAGACGCGGAACGAGAGTTGATTGTAAGGTTGTTTTCCTCCGCGGTAAGGCGGGCGTCTTTGCTCTGGAAGTAGCTGTTCAAGAATGTTACCGAGCCAAGCGATATGACTACGATAAGTCCAATGATGAGCGCGAGCGTTATTCCAATTGGATGTTTTACGCGAATCGATTTTTCGTTCTTAGTTTTATTGCCGTTGTCTTTCATATACTTTTTTCATAACTCTCTAAACTACAAGTATATAGTATAATAATCGCTATGTCAACATTCAGTTTTCAAAAAAATTTGCCCGCCCGCCAGGGCAACAAAAGCGGAAATCCAGTAAAAAAATGCTCCCAGTCCGGTCGGGCGGGCATTCTTTTCAAACCATTACGGGTGGAGCAAGCGGCTCATTACAATACAATATAAAAACGGCGGAAGGCGCGAGCGGCATTGCGAAAACACTCTGTTTGCGGCGACGCGTAAGCGTCGAATTTCAATAGTTTCAACCGCAAACAGTGTGTAGCGACGATATCTAGCGGTTTCGCGATGCCGATCGCAACTGGGAGCCGTTTTTTTTATTGTTTAATAATGCGCCGCTTGCGGCGGGCGGGATTAATTGGTAGAATGGCGGCATGACGCTGGCGGAATTGCAGTATAAGATAGAGGTTGGGCTGACCGTGGAATTTGAGCATGGCGGCCAAAAGTATTTTATCCGCGGCGAAAGGGAGCGCAGCCGTTCCTTCATATACTTTGGCAAGGAACACGAGAGCGGCGCAAAATACGACACGTTCACCCAATTTATGGACGAGGCGATGATAGGAAACCAGTACTTGCGCGAATACATCAGGAGCGTCTAATGGCCGCTCGTACTTTTGAAGGAAAGACAGAAATCGCAATTTCGAGCGGTCCCGCCGCGTCTTCCAGACGCTGCCTACGGAGCGGCGAAAACCCCGATTTTTTGACAAGTCAAATTATCACTTACATAGGGAACAAGCGCGCCCTGCTAAAGGACATCGACGGGCAGGTTGAATTTGTCAAAAGCAGCCTGGGCAAAAAGCGCCTGGTTTGCGCGGACCTTTTTTCGGGCAGCGGAATTGTGGCGCGGCTTTTAAAGCGTTCGGCAAAAAAGATAATCGCAAACGACTTGGAAACCTATTCCTACATCCTGAACGACTGCTACCTGACCAACGCCGGCGACTTTCCCCAAAAAGAATACGCTGAATGCCGTTCCTCCATATTGAAAATCGCGAAAAACAAAAAAACGCCCGGAATAATCGCCCAAAACTACGCCCCGCAAGACGACCAGAACATACAACCCGGCGAACGGGTCTTTTACACCCGGCAAAACGCCCTTTTGCTGGACACATACCGCTATCTGATAGAAGAAAAATGCCCGCCCGAGCTAAAAAAGTTCTTTTTGGCGCCCCTTATCACCGAAGCCAGCGTCCACGTGAACACAAGCGGAGTCTTTAAAGGCTTTTACAAGGACAAAAACACGGGCCTTGGCTGCTTTGGCGGAGCGGGAAAAGACGCTTTAAAGCGTATTTTGGGCCAAGTTGAACTAAAAATTCCCCTTTTTAGCGTATATGACTGCGAGCGGGAACTGTTCCAAGAGGACGCGGAGGCCCTGGCGCAAAAGCTTCGCGGCCTGGACTTGGCCTACCTTGACCCGCCCTACAACCAGCACCCCTACGGCTCCAACTACTTTATGCTCAATTTGCTGGCCAAGAACAAAATCGACGCGGAGCTTAGCCCTGTGAGCGGAATCGTCCAAAACTGGAACCATTCCCAGTTCAACAAGGCAAAGCTGGCGCTGGGCTCCTTGGAACGGATTGTGGCCGCGCTTGACGCAAAATTTGTGGTGATTTCCTACAATTCGGAAGGCTTTATCGGCTTGCAGGAGATGCAGGCCATGCTAAAGCGCTACGGAAAGGTCAAAACCGTCGAAATTCCCTACAACGCCTTCCGAGGCAGCCGAAACCTTTCCGGCCGCCCCATCCATGTGCGCGAATACCTGTTTGTGGTGGAAAAGAAGTAAGAGGCTTGGCAAGCCCAAAAAGCGCGCCGCCCCTACTTTTTGACGGACAACCACTTATTGTACGCTTTGTAAGTGGTTTCCAAAAGCGTGTCGACATCGGAATATTGGGCCTTCCAGCCCAAAACTTCGGCGGCGTACTTTGCGCTGGCGACCAAAGTGGCAGGGTCTCCGGGGCGGCGCTCGACGTAGTCGGCTGGGATGGGCTTTTTGGTTATGCGACGGGCGGCCTCGACCATCTCGGTGACGGTGGTGCCAGTCTCGCTTCCCAAGTTGACCGTAAGGCTCTTTTGGTTTTTGGCGATGTATTCAAGCGCCTTGACGTGGGCGATCGCAAGGTCTGAGACGTGGATGTAGTCGCGGATGCAAGTTCCGTCGCGGGTGTCGTAGTCGTTGCCAAAAATCTTCATTTTTTCGCGCATTCCGCAAGCCACTTCCATGATAATCGGCAAAAGGTTGGCGGGGTTTTGCTCCAAGCCGTAAATGTCTCCGTCAACGTCGTAACCGGCGGCGTTAAAATAGCGCAGCGCGGCGAATTTGAGGCCCTTGAGCTTTTCGTACCAGGCCATAAATTCTTCTATCTTGAGCTTTGTAAAGCCGTAATAGTTTTCGGGATTTTTTGGATGGGCTTCGTCAATCGGCAAATACTGGGGCTCGCCAAAGACCGCCGCGCTTGACGAGAATACCATCAATTTGCAGTTATGCTCCACCGCGCTGTTTATGATGTTGAGCGTGCCGGTTATATTGTTTACCGAATACTTTTCGGGCTTAATCATAGATTCGCCCGCCGCCTTAAAGGCCGCCAAGTGGATAAAGGCGTCAAAGCCCTGCGCGAAGGCCGCGTCCAACTGTTCCTTTATAAGAATGTCACCGTGAATGAAGCCGTTTTGCTTAAAGAGGTTTTGCCTAAGGCCGCTTGAAAGGTTGTCAAAAACCGTCACCTTGTGGCCCTGCTTGTTCAATTCCTTAACCACGTGGCTTCCGATATAGCCCGCTCCGCCAATTACCAAAACGTTCATAATTGCCTCCAAATGTAGTATACGACAGTTATGAACAAAAAGCAAGGCGAATGGCCATAATGTCCTGCTCCGCTTTTATCCGGGCGCGTCGGACAGATTCAGCGGACATTTTGCTTTCCATCTTTTTTATTGCGTCTTTCATAGGGTTATAGAGTATGCGCTAAAGTGAATATTTGTCAAGAAAAAAAATACGGCTCTGAAATTTCAGAGCCGCTACTTCCTTATACTTTCCGAAAGAATGAATTTAGACAAAATCAATGCGAAAAAAAATAGAACATAATCGCTAATTTACAAGCTGATCTATAATATAATACTCGGGCACAGAAATAAAAGTATTTTCGCCATCTTTTATTCTTGAAGAATCAACACCAACAAATATAGCAGATTCTGATTTTAAGCAATCTATTCCGGGACGCTTTCCACCGCCGAGATAATACCATAATGTATGTCCTGAAAGCAAATACTTTCCATCTCTTACGGTAACATCATCTTTAATTTTGATGCTAACCTCAATTTCAATACCCCAACCATACTCTTCTTGACGATAAATAAGATATTTATCGTTTAGATTCCATTGACATATAACTGCTGTTGCAGATTCTACACAATTTGGGTACTTCTTTAATAACGGAGCCGCTCTTTCAGTGAAAGAATTCAAAATCTGCTTTATTATTTGTTCATCAACATTTCCGTCAATATTTTTTGCTTTAATTATATTCCAATTTAATGAAACATTTTTTTCGGCCCTTAATTCTTCAGTTTTCCATACACAACGAGGGATAATAATAAATGCAGCCCCAAGAACAAGAGCTACCCAAGGTAGAAATTTATTTTTTTTGCAATTCTCATTATTGCCTTTTCCAGTCTTAAATATACCGTATGCTGAAAAAGCAAACAGAACAACTCCACAAATAAATAGACAAAATAGCATAACAGACTTCCTAAAAAACGTTAAAATTTTGGCAACTATTTAATATATTTACCAAAACTCCATTGTAATATCCATTTCATTTAAATATTACATTTGTAATAAATTATACCACTACAATATAAATATGTCAAATTAAATAATTAACAAAACACAATGTTTCACTTGTGATAAATAGTAATTATGGGTTTTTGGCAGAATGTAGAAGACGAATGCGAATATTTAGGGATCTCACGAAAGGAATTGGCAAAAAAAGCTGAATTTTCAGTTCACACCATTTCAAATGGGATAAAAAGGAACGGGATGCCCGCGGCGGACTTGGCGGTGCGAATTTCAAAAGCTCTCAACGTTCCTTTGGAAAAACTCTTAGGCATGCCCGCTAAAAACCAAACAGCCGCATTCACAGAAAGCGAAAAGCAAAAGCAGGACAAAAAACTCTACGCCGCCTATTTACCGCTCGTAAAAAAAATAAACCGCCTGCAAGACGATTCCAAAAAAGCTCTGATGACAATTATCGAAAAATTAAGGTAAATCCAACTTAAAGTACTAAAACATTCCGCCGTCTAAAACTGACTTTAACGCTTCTATCGCCTGTTCGTATTTAACATTTTCTTGCAAAAGGCGTTCGGTGACAGTTTCGTAATCCGCTTTATAGACGTTCTCCAAAATTATTTTTTCAAGCAAAGCGGAAATGTCAACATCGCTCTTTGCCGATGGGCATACAGGAGAAGAAGCCCTAACCAAACGAACTTCCTTAACAAGCTTTTTGAAATTCTCATTCTGTGAAACAAGAGGGAGCAATTTGTAAATGTCATACAAATGCCGTGAATGACCGGATATTTTTCCTTGCAAATAATAATCGCAAATTGCAAAAACCTTGTCACACAGAGTTCTGTCCAAATTTTGAACTTTCATCTTGAACGGCGACAATCCGTATTGCTCAATATAATCCGGAGCCTCAGTTTCCATCATGTCGCCGATAAAATTTCTAACCGGCAAAAGCGATGTTGGAAACGAAACAGCCGTATATGAAGTTTCAAGCAAAACCATTGGCTTGACGGCGTAATCTTCGGCACTACGCAAAGGAATGTATGCAATTTCATATCGGTTGTAATCGCGACGGCTTCTAGTGCTACCCAAATTTATTATTTCAAGCCCCAACAACTTGCAAACATCAACGACTGAGTCCTTCACTTTTTTCTTTTGGCCTTGCGAAATTGACGTGTCAATCGATATGTCTATGTCTTCTGAGAATCGTTGTATTGCATTGTGACATTTAGAAAGAGAAGTTCCGCCTTTAAAAACAATGAACGGAAGCCGCTCTGAAAGCAAGCGCAGAATTACTGTCACATAATAATCTTTTTCGACAATTTCCGCCCTCACGCCCTTTTTGGCTGACACAAGGTTTACGGCCTGCAAAAAAGTTTCTTTGTCATTGTGCAGAAAATCCATTCAAAACTCCCATTGCATACATATTTCTAAAAAGCTTGTCTGGATACAAGGACAAATACGGCTTTAACGAAGCAAAAGTAATTGTGTTTTTAGCCATATACGACTTTATTTTTTTGCCCGCTTCGGCCCCTGAAAGCTCTGAATACAAGTCAATATCTTTTAATAGATCGAGCAGCTGAAGGGCCTTGTAATTTTTCTCGGTGACTTCAACGCGCGGCTTCCGTAAAATTATTTTTTCAGAAGCAAGATACGTTTCGCGGTAATCCTTGCTGGTTTTGTTGGTGACAAGTTCTGTGCTTGCGGGAACTTGGCTTGTAATTCCAATGGCATTGGCAAAATTAATCCCAGTCATATAGCCGCAGCGCTTGTTTTGCGAAAAGAGATATTTGCTCTCTATAACATCGTTTTGGGAAAGCTGGCTCCCGGATTTGAAAATGCTTCTTGACGGAATGTAATAAATTCCCGTGTCATATTTTTTTAGCTTTCCGCGAGCCGTATAGTTCATTATCTTTTGGCGAATGTTGTTCTTTGTCATGGAGCCATAAGCGACCTGGGACACAAAAATCGGCTTGTTCGCGCCGTAATCCCTTAAAAGCGAATCATAAAGCATGTCGCGGCCTCCTATAATATATTTTCTGTATTACTCTTCACTTTTATTATAGTATTATTTGAGTTTTTGTCAAGAAAAATCTTCAGACGATAGAACATTTTTCCCTTTTGCGCTAGAATTATGTTCCTATGAAAAGAATATTTTTCGCGCTGATTGGCACGCTTGCATTGACGGCGCTTTTGGCATCTTGCCACCGTTCCATCGGACACTCTGTTTTGCTGTGGGACCTTCCGCAAAAAAATTTGCAGGACGGACAAATCGTAAAGGTTTACTTTAAGTCGAACATAAGCCATGTTTACGTAATCGGAATTCCGGGCTCCAAAGAAAACTTGGAAGTGCCCCTTTGGCAGCTGACCGCTCCCACTTCAAAAAAGAAGGCGCAAAAAGCTGCGCAAAAATACGCGGAGTTCCAGCACAAGTACGCAAAGATAAAAATCGACGGACTGCCGGTGCGCGCCGACCCTGTCAACACTTCAAAGCAAAAGTACCGCCTGCATAAGGACGAGGTGGTCAAAATTCTTTTCAAAGGAAAGGGCCAGGACGTAATCATGCACTCGGGCGAAAAGCTTGAGGGCGACTGGCTTTGCGTCTTGACCACGGGCGGAACTCAGGGCTGGTGCTTTTCGCACAACCTCTTGATTTTTGAAACGGGCGAAGGCGGAAAGATTGTGGGCGGCCAAATTGAAGAGGCTCCCGCCGAAGACGAGGACGCAATCTTGAACCAAGTGCTGCAAGCCAAGTGGCGGCCCGAAAGCTACAAGCGAATGTTGGAAGAAGGAACGATCGACTTGGAGACGATGAAGAGCGCCTACGGCTTTGACACCGGCGTCGAAAGCGGAAAAGTTTCCATCAACATAAACGGCCGCTACCGCACGGCCAATTACTCGGGCATCACAAAAGTGCGCGACAAGGTTTACGACTTTAACGGAACGCCCTTCCAAATGATAATTCGCGACGCGGACCAAATCGTAATCAACTACACAGGCAACGACAACAAGCCGGAGGCCTACACCTTTGTGACAATCTCGGACGACTACGACATCGACGAGATTATCAAGAACGAGCAGGAACGCCGCGACGAAGAAATGCAAAAGCTTTACAAGGTCGACTCCTTCCGCTCGTCAAATTACGGAACGCTCACTTTCACAGGGAACGGCTCATTCACTTGGAACAACTATTCCCTCCTTGTGCCGAACGTCATTTCAGAAAACGCAAAGGGCAAGGGAAAAGTGTTCATCAAGTACTTGGTCAGCCAAGAGCTGCGCGGCCGCTTTGACGGAATGCTGACTTTTGTTTTTGACAACACAAGCAACGAAGTAAATTTCTTCTACAAGAATTCGACCAACGGACTTACGCTGGAAGACGCAAGCGACGCCACAATAAAAAACAACGTGGCGCAAAGCCAGTCCAAGAGCCCCATCGTGCTTTTCTTTAGCAGATGATGTCATTGCCGCGCGCGACGCGTGTCATTGCCCGACTTGATCGGGCAATCTTTTAAGGATTAAAAAATGGCCTTTGTTCAATTTTCAAAAGTGTCGCTTTCGTTTGGCGACAAAAAAATTCTCAACGACGTAAGCGTAAACTTAAAGACAGGAACAAAGGCCGCGCTCACTGGCGCGAACGGCGCGGGAAAATCCACTCTGATAAAAATTATGGCCGGCCTTGTTGAGCCTGACAGCGGAGAGCGAATCGCGCAAAAGGACGCGCGCATCGCATACCTTCCCCAGTCGGGCTTGACCCACTCCGGCTCAACGCTTTTGCAAGAGGCCGACCGCGCCTTTGAGTACGGCTACAAAATTCAAGAAGAGATCGACGCGATTGGCGACGCGCTTAAGACCAACCCTTCCAATCAAAAGGAACTGTTGGACCGCCACGCCGCCCTTCTTGCAAGCCTGGAAAATTCGGGCTGGTACCGCCGCGACGCGCTGGCCGAGAGCGTTTTGCTTGGCCTTGGTTTTAGCCGAGCGGACTTTGACAAAATGACCGACGAATTTTCGGGCGGCTGGCAAATGAGAATCGCGCTTGCCAAGGCCTTGATGCAAGGGCCGGACATTTTGCTGCTGGACGAGCCGACAAACTACTTGGACATCGAGGCGCGCGCTTGGCTTGAAACGTTTTTGCAAAACTACAAGGGCGGCTTTTTGCTTGTAAGCCACGACCGCTACTTTTTGGACGTTACGATAAACGAAGTCTACGAACTTTTTAACGGACAGCTAAACCGCTACCCGGGCAACTACAGCCACTACGAAAAAACGCGCGAGTCGGAATTAAAAACCTTGATGGCCGAATACCAAAAGCAGCAGGAAGAAATCGCCCACTTGCAATCATTCATCGACCGCTTTGGCTACAAGGCTTCTAAAGCAGTGCAGGCGCAAAGCCGCCAAAAGATGCTGGACAAAATCGTTCCGATAGAAATTCCTGAGTCGCTAAAAAAGATTCACTTTAAATTTCCGGCCGCTCCGCATTCGGGCCAAATCGTTTTAAGACTGAACGGAATCACAAAAAGCTACGACGGCGCCACCAATGTTTTGGACAAGCTTGACCTTCAGGTAGAGAACGGCGAGCGACTTGTAGTGGTGGGCCACAACGGCGCGGGCAAGTCCACCTTGCTTAGAATCGTAGCGGGCGTTGACAACGATTTTAGCGGTGAAAAAGTTTTGGGAGCGGGCGTGACGATCGGCTACTTTAGCCAGGACAACGCCGAAACAATCAAGGGAAGCGAAAGCGTTTTGGAAAGCATAGAAAATGTTTGCCCGCTGGAACTTGTTCCCAAGGCGCGCGACATGCTGGGCGCCTTTTTGTTCCGCGGCGACGACGTATTTAAAAGCCTTGACGTTTTGAGCGGCGGAGAAAAAAGCCGCGTCGCGCTTTTGCGCCTCTTGCTAAAGCCAATCAACCTTTTGATTTTGGACGAACCGACCAACCACTTGGACATGAATTCCAAGGACTCGCTTTTGGAGGCGCTCAAGGATTTT
This sequence comes from Treponema sp., assembly GCA_017551705.1. Classification (GTDB taxonomy): domain Bacteria; phylum Spirochaetota; class Spirochaetia; order Treponematales; family Treponemataceae; genus Treponema_D. Next base: position 21,184 of record JAFZLA010000042.1, on the reverse strand, counting down.
GGCGGAACGGTAATTTTCGTCAGCCACGACCGCGGCTTTATCCAAGACTTGGCGACGCGCGTATTGGAACTCAAGCCCGGCAGCGCCAAAAACTTTTTGGGCGGCTACGAATATTATTTGGAGCGGGTGGAAGCGGAGGCTAGCGGAGACGGCTCGCAAGCCAAAGACTCCGCGCGACAGGGAACTGTCGCAAGCTCAGGAAGCGCCGCCGCAAAAAGTTCGCAAGCCCAAAACGCGGGCGCAAGCGGAAACGGAAAGCAAGCCCAAAACTCGGCGCCAAACCAAAAATCCGCCGCCGCACTCAGCTGGGAAGAACAAAAAAAAGCCGCCAACGAACGCAAGCGCCTTGAGCGCCTAGTCGAAAGCCTCGGCGCCCAAATAGAACAAAAAGAAGCCGACAAAAAAGCCCTTGAAGAAAAAATGTCCGACCCCGCCGTCTACTCCAACGGCGCCGCGGCCAAAGAAGTCCAATCCCAAATCGCCGCCCTCGACGCGGAGCTGGAAACGCTCAACGCGCAATGGGAAGAGGCGGCCGCTCGTATTATTGATTGAAAAGACATTAATTGTATGTTCGAGCGGACGCTGCCTTTCACTCGCATTGTTGATTGAAGCTCGGCTACCACCCCGGCGGCGGGGCGTAGGGAATGAACTCAAAGCCGTCGGCCAATGTCAACGCGACAGAAAAGAATGTGGTCTCAATGCGCTCTTGGTGGCCGGGAATTTGCACAAGCGCCAACGAAGGCTTTTGGCCGCCGCGCGGGTGCGAGCAGCTTCCGGGATTGATAAAGTAAGTGCAATCTTCTTCTTTGGTGGCGGCGATGTGGGTGTGGCCGTACAAAACGGCGTCGGCCTGGTTTTCAAGCGCCTCCTGGCCAAGGCGGCCAAGTCCGTAGTAAACGCCCTCCGCGTGGCCGTGGGTTACCAAGACACTCATGCCGGCAACCTTGAGCAATTGATGCAGGGGAACTTTTATTTCGCCTTCGCCAAGAGGAAAGTCGGGATAGTCTCCGTTCCCCCGGGCAAAGACCGCAACAGGCGGAAAGGCCTTGGCCAGCTTTTTGTTTTTTTTGGTCGCTTCCAGCGCGGAACAAAAGTCTCCGATTCCGTCGCCGCAAAAAACAAGCGCGTCGCTCCTTTCGCCAAATTTTTCGACGATGGCCTTAAAGATGTCCGACCTTCCGTGCGAGTCCGACACGACCAAAAGAGTTGCCCTTTCTTTTTTTGCCAACGCTTTTATCGCGGCGTCGCTACCAATCGCAAAGTCTGGCCGTTGGACAATCTCAATCATTTTTCTTCGATTACAAAATGGTTGATTGACTGCAAGCCGCTCTCGGCGTCAACGTAGCGCGACACCTTGTAATTTTTTCCGACAACGCGGCAAACGTGCGCGATCAACTCTTCGTTTCCGGGCAGCGGAGCCTGGGTCAAGAGCATGTACTCAATGGCGCTGTCCAAAATTTTGTCCAAGTCCTTTACTTGCGTCTGGACAACTTCTTCTTTGTTGCTTTCGTCGTCGGCGGCTCCGCTTCCTTCCATCGCGCGGTCAACTACAAAATTCGCGGTGGCCTCGATTCCCTGGACGTCATCTTGTGGAAAGAAGGCGTAAACTGGATACGGAATCATCGTCTCTTGCGACGAGTATTCGTCCTCCAACTTTGCGATGGCGTAGTTTGTGTTTTCGGGAGCGCCGATAACAATCAAGCCGGAAAGCTCGCGTTCCCCAATAAGAGAAGGCAAGCGGCTGATTCTTCCCATAGGAAAGTCGTCGGGAAACACCAGCGGAAAAAGCAAGCCGCCCGCTTCGGTTCCGTCGTCAAGCCCGTATTTGGGAGAAAGCTCGTCGACGATTTTTTGAACGTAAGCCTTGTCGTTGTAGCCATAGCCAAAAACAATGCAAATCTTTTTTTGGGAAGGGTGCCAGGAGCTTGAAGATATAGCGGATTTTTTTTCTTCGGAAACTTCTATTTCAAACGGGTCCGGCGTGTTTTTATGAGCCCCCTGCTTTTTGCAAGAGAAAAATGCGAGCGAAAAAAACGACGCGCAAGCAAGCGCCGCAAAAGTCAAAACAAATTTTTTCATAATGAAACATTTTATCAAATCCGCGGATTTTTTTCAACATTCCGTTCAACTTGAACAAGAGGCCCGTTTGCGCTATTATAAGGCAAATGAATTTTGTGATTGGCCTGCTTCAATTAATCGGTTCCCTAGCTTTTCTTTTATATGGAATGAAATTGATGAGCGACGGCGTGCAAAAAAGCGCCGGCGAACGCTTGCAGCGCGCCCTGTCCGTAATGACCGGAAACCGCTTTAAGGGCCTTTTGACCGGCCTTTTTATCACAATGGTAATCCAGTCGTCGGGCGCCACAACGGTGATGGTCGTCACCTTTGTCAACGCTGGCCTCTTGACCTTGCAGCAATCTATCGGCGTTATTTTTGGCGCCAACATCGGAACAACAATCACCGCTTGGATTGTTTCAATCTTTGGCTTCAACTTTAAGATTTCTTCGTTCGCGCTTCCAATTTTTGGCGCGGGCTTTTTCCTCACGCTCACAAAGCGCAGCCTCAACAAAAACATCGGCCAGGCCTTGATGGGCTTTGGACTTTTGTTCCTGGGCCTCAGCATGCTAAGCGACTCGCTTTCCTTTAAGCCGGAACAGCTCTCGCGCTTTTCTTGGATTCACAGCGCGCAGTCTTGGGGCGCCGCGTCCCTTGTAATCGCAATTTTTGTGGGAACGGTTGTCACCGCCATTTTGCACTCGTCAAGCGCCTTTAGCGCGATCGTCATAACGATGGCCTACAACGGCTTGGTCACTTGGGAATTTTCGGCGGCCCTTATTTTGGGAAGCGGAATCGGCTCCACCATCGACGCGATTTTGGCGGCCTTTGGAACCAACGCCGACGCAAAACGCGCGGCCTTTGTCCACGTGTTCTTCAATGTGGCGGGAACTGTTTTAGTCTTGATCTTCTACTCGCCCTTCCTAAACTTCATCGACTTTATCACTCCGAGCGCCGCCAACATCGCGATAAAAATTTCCATCTTGCAGAGCGCGTTCAAAGTGCTTTCGACAATTTTGTTCCTGCCCTTCACCAAGCAAATTGTGGCGCTCAGCAAACGAATTGTTCCCGACGACAAAAAAGGCAAGAACAACTTTTACCGCCTGGACTTTATCGAAAGCGCGCTTGTCAAAGAGAACGTCGGCGCCTACATCATTCGCGCCGAAAAAGAAATCAAGGACCTTACCGACTTGGCCACCGACATGTTTGACATAATTCAAATCGGCCTCAAAAAGCGCGACCAAACATTTGTCGACGAGCACATGGAAGAGATCGTCCAAATGGAAAACTACGCCGACCAAATGCACGAGCAGTTGACGCGCTACATCGTTCACATCGAGCGCATGGCCGTAAACGAAAAGCAAATGGAAAACCTTTCGCTTATGCTTTCGATAATCGGCGATTTGGAAAGCATGACCGACGAATGCCTCAACATCGCGCTTTTGTTAAAGCGCTCAATCGAAAAGAACATGAGCTTTGAGACCGAAGACGCCGACCGCTTGATTCCTTACGTGGAATTGGTCCGCCAGTTCTTGCAGTTCATCCACATCAACATCAACAAGCATCTTGACGCCGACAAGCTTTCTATGGCGGAAGAGTTGGAAAACCAAATCGACATGTTCCGAAAGAACCTAAAGAAGATTGCCCGCAAGCGCTTGGAAAACGGAGCCGACGTAAAGGCCGAGCTTTTGTACATCGACATCGTGCGCCAAATCGAAAAAATCGGCGACCGCGCTTTTGGAATCGCCGAGGCGCTCGGCCAAACCGCCTAGGAACGGTCAAGGCACGCTTCGCTCAAGGCCTTGACTCGTTCCTTTTGCGGCGCGAATACAATTTTCGCGCTCCAATAGTCACTTTGGCGCGCGGGAAACGACCACGCGTTTTTGGCCTTCCAAATCCAATTCTATTTTGACATCGCTAAAAGCGTTTGAGCGCAAAAAATCCGCGGCTGCGTCAGCGTTGTATTCGCCAGTCTCGCACAAAAAATCTCCGCTTGGAGACAAATGCCCCCGCGCTTCCAAGGCGAGCCGCCTAAAGACTTCTAGGCCGTCGTCCGTGCCGCTAAAATCTCCTGTGGCGCTTATGTCGCCGTCAAGCGCCAACAAGGGCTCGCCGCGTCCGTCGGCCAAGAGCGAGCGCGCTTGGTCATGGGGAACGTAAGGCGGGTTAGAAAGGATTGCGTCAAACTTTTGCGGCAGGGCGTCAAACAAATTGCTTTGGACAAACCTCACCTTTTGCAACTGGTCGGGCGTCAAAAGCGCGCGAGCGTTTTTTTGGCTTACATCCAGCGCGGCGGCGCTTATGTCGGCCAGCGTAAATTTGGGAATCCGCTCCAATGGAATGCGCTCGTCGTCAATCAAAGACCTCAACACGCTCAAAGCGACGCAGCCGCTCCCCGAGCACATGTCGCAAACCGTAAGGATAGAATTTGGGTTTAGATAGATTTTGTCCGCCAAAACTTCCACCGCGCGCGCCACCAAAATCTCGGTGTCGGCTTTTGGAATCAAAACGGATTGGTTGACATAAAAGCTTAGGCCGTAAAATTCTTTTTGGCCTGTGATGTAAGCGACAGGAAGGCCTTGGGCGCGCGCGGACACCCATTCCTGCAAACGCCCCTCTTGGTCGGGCGACAGCTTGTGGTCGCGATTTAGCAGGACAAAAGTTTTGTCCTTGCCCAAAAGCGCTTGCAGCAAAACGTCAGCGTCCAAGGCCGCGCTCGGCGACGAGGCCTTAATTTTTTCTGCAATATATTTTTTTGCGTCTTGAATAGTCATTTATAAAACCGCGCTTCTAGTCTTCCAAAAAGAGCGGCCTCAACAATTCGGCCGGCACAACGCTCAAGAAGACCCAAGACTTTTGCGGGCTTTCTTTTATGACGCGGCCGCAGGCTATGACTTGCCTCAGAGTTTCGTCAACGCATTCAACGCAGAACTTTAAGAAAATCAACTCCCTTTCTTGCGCCTGCTTTTTGATTTCTTCAAAGACTTTGTTCTTTTCAACCGCCGAAACAAATTTTCCAAACTTGTTGTCAAACTTTTCCTTAAATTCTTCCTCGTCATAGCCGAACAATTCGTACAAGGAATTGTTGGCGCCGTAAATTGTGTCGTCCTCAAGCGTCGCGTCGATTCTAAAGGTCCCGTCGGGCATTTTGTCCAAAGCGTCGCTGTCAAAACCGGTTATGCCTTTGAGCGTGTCGGCCAAATTGGCGTTGAAGGTGCTTTCGCGCAAGTACTGGATGCGGGCGTCAAAGCCGCTCCAGTTGACAACCTTGGCGCGCATCGTGTAGCAAGTTGGCTCGCCTTGTTTGGGGAAAATATTCTTTTGAACAAAGTCGTGGAAGACGCCGTCTTCCCTGATGCAAAAGTCGCAAGGCTGGTCTCGGTCGAACAAAATATTGTAGCATTTTTTTCCGATGCAATTCTTCTTTTCCTTTCCGCAAATTTTGCAAGCGACTTTGTTGACGTAAATCAAGTCGTAGGAATCGGCGTAGCAAACGTAAACCGCGTCGGAGAATTCGTCCAAGAGCCAGTCCATGTTCCTGTAAAAAACATAAGAAGGCAAAACGCTTTGGCCCGCAAAAACGTTGAACTGGTTCTTGCCGTAACGCTTGGCGGCCAACAGCGCCATGTCCGAATTGTTGTAAAGCGTTTGATAGTCCATTCCGTAATCGGGCGCGACGGCGACTCCCAAAGAGCAAGTGACCTTAAATCGCTCAACGTTAAACTGCAAGGCCAGGCTCAGCTCGGTCAGCATCGCGTCCAACTCTTGCTTGGAATATTTTTTTGGAATGAATATGGCAAACTCGTCGCCGCCCATTCGGCAAACGCAAGTGTTTTTGTCAAAGAATTTTACAAGAATGTTGGCCACTTTTTTAATCGTGTCGTCGCCAGTCATGTGGCCAAAAGTGTCGTTGATTGTCTTAAAGTCGTCGATGTCAAGGCTGATAAAAACCGCGTCGTAGCTGGAGCTCTTTACAAAAAATTCGCCGACAGACTTTTCCAAAATCGTGCGGTTGTCCAAGCCGGTCAAAAAGTCCGAATGCGCCTGCCGCTCGATTTCCAAAAGCCTTTTGGCCATCGTTTTTTCTTGCTCCAACTTTTTTACAAAGGAGTGGGCCACTACGTTGCGCACGCGATGGCGCATGATGTTGGCGTTGTAGGGCTTTTGCAAAAAGTCGTCGGCGTTGAGCTCAAAAGATTTTTGTTCGCTCTCCGAGTCGCCTTGCGAAGTGACGATTACAGGCAAAGACTTTGTACGGTTGTCGGCGCGAATCTTTTTAAGGACCTCGTAGCCGTTCATAACAGGCATCACCAAGTCCAAAAGGACGATGCTGATTTTTTCGTAATTGGCTTCGATGTATTTCCACGCTTCCACGCCGTTGGCGGCTTGGGCGATTTCAAAATCATTTTTGAACATTTCGGCCAAAATCATTCGGCTGGCCTCAACGTCGTCAACGACCAACATCACGCCGTTCTGCTTGTCGGAACTTTCAAACAAGGCGCCTTCGATGTTGGCCTTTGTAAGATTTTCCACACCGACAGTTTTTGGCGCGTTCATGTCGGTAAGCTTTGACTTTCTTAAGAGCGAAAAGAATTCGTCGCGATCCAAGGGCTTTGAAAAATAATAGCCCTGGACATAAGAGCAGCCCATGTCCTTTAGCTGCGACACTTGGCTCTTTGTCTCGACGCCCTCGGCCACAACCCTTAAGTTGAGCCAGTTTGCAAGGCTTATGATGTAACTTAAAATTCCGCGGCCGTTTGTCCGTTCCATTTCGTTTCGGACAAAACTCATGTCCAGCTTTAAAATGTCAATCGGCATTTCGCTGAGCATGTTGAGCGAAGAATAGCCCGAGCCAAAGTCGTCCATCTCAATCAAGAACTCGCGCTTTCTAAGCTCGTAAATGATTTTTACGATTTGCTCCGGGTCTTCGGTGTAGGCGCTTTCGGTAATTTCCAAGTGAAGGTATTTTGCGGGAATGTCGTATTTTTTTACCAAGTTCGAAAGGATTTCGACAAGGTTTGGATTTAGCATATCGGCGCGAGACACGTTGACGCTGATAGGGATCGGAGTGTTGCCCGAGGCGATCCAAGCGCGCAAGTCCAAGCAAACCTTTTCCCAAATGTACATGTCCATGCGCGTGATAAAGCCGTTCTTTTCAAACAGGGGAACAAAGTCAGCGGGAGACATCATTCCCATTTCACGGCTTTTCCAACGAACAAGCGCTTCGGCTCCGGCAATGGTCTCGGTGGCAAGATCGTATTTGGGCTGGTAGTAAACCAAGAACTCGCGGTTGCGCAAGGCGGTCTCCATGCAGCCGGCGATTTTTTGCTCGTTGATCATTTTTTTGCGGATTGAATCGTCGTAAAAGCAGTAATAGACTCCGTAGCGGCCCTTGATTTTTTCGGCGGCCATTTGCGCCCGGTCGCACATGACCGAAATCGACGCGCGCATGTGCTTGACTTGGTAGATTCCAAAGACAAGGCGCAAATGCAAGTTGAAGCGCTTTACTTCGTCAATCGAATTCAAGCGGTCGATTATGCTTTTAAAGCCTTCTTCCGAAAAACTTTCGGGCCGCTCGTTAAGGACAAAGAAAATGTCTTCCGAAAAATGGCCGGCGATTCCGCCCCACTTTTTGGCTTCTTCCATAATTATTTGGCCAACGCCGCGCAAAATTTTGTTTCCGATCTCAAGTCCGCAAATGTCGTTGACCAGTTTGAAGCGCTCTATGTCAATGCAAATGATGTCGTAGATTTTATCGCCGCGCGCCTCCAAAATTTTTTGCGCTTGGATCATAAAGTAGGGCTTGGAATAAAGGCCAGTCAAATCGTCGCGGCTAACAGTTTTCATTGTAAGCGACGTTTCGCGCATTCGAATGACGTTTTGAAAGCGGCGCAAAATTATTTGATCATCGTAAGGCTCGTGTATAAAGTCGATGGCGCCGTTTTCCATCGCCTCAAGTTCGGCTTTGTCGGAATGGCGCTTGGCGCTTACAATTACAGGAATGTGCGCCGACCAAGCGTAAGACTGGACGCTGCGCAAAAATTCGACAAAGGCGCTTTGCGTAGTGCTTGAGACTGACGACTGGCCCAAATCGGCGGAGACGCAAACGGCGCTTACAAGGTTTGGATTTGTCTTGATAAATTGCGCCGCCTCGTTAGGCGAAGAAGTGAACAGAATAAAAAAATGCTGTTCAAGAATTTTCTTTAAGTTGGAGAATGTGTCTTTTTCGTCGTTCAGCAATAAAACTGTAGGTAAATTCATTACGCTCCAAGTTCGCTAACGTCAGCCTTTAACTGTTCTTCCTTTGCGTAAACGTTGAGCGCGTCAAGCATGTCGTCCATGTTTCCCATCATGAATGACGGAAGGTTGTGCGCGCTGTAATTTATTCTGTGGTCTGTCACGCGGTCTTGCGGAAAGTTGTATGTGCGAATTTTTTCGGAACGGGCGCCAGAACCAACCATGCTCTTTCGCGCGTCGGCTCGCTCGGCGTTCTTTTTGCTTTCTTCCAATTCAAAAAGTCGCGCGCGCAAAACGCGCCAGGCCTTGGCCTTGTTCTTTATCTGCGACTTTTCGTCCTGCTGGATTACCACGATTCCAGTTGGAATGTGGGTAAGGCGCACGGCCGAGTCGGTAGTGTTAACGCACTGGCCGCCAGGACCGCCGGCGCGCATTACGTCGACGCGCACGTCGTTGGGGTTGATGTCGATGTCGGTCTCTTCCGCTTCGGGAAGGACGGCAACAGTCGCGGTCGAAGTTTGAAGGCGGCCTTGGCTTTCGGTTTGGGGAACGCGCTGAACGCGGTGAACGCCCGACTCCCAGCGCAAAGTTCCGTAAACAAATTTTCCGCTGATTGAAGTCACTATTTTGTTAAAGCCGCCAACTTCGGTCTCCTGCGCTTCCATAGTCTCGGTTTTCCAACCGCGGCGCTCGGCCAAGTGGCAGTACATTTCCCAAAGCTCGCGGGCAAAAAGGCTGGCTTCGTCTCCGCCGGCGGCGCTTCGTATTTCCAAAATGATGTTCTTTTCGTCAAGGGGATCCGGCGGAATCAATTTCATCTTGATACGCTCTTCCATCTTGGGCTGCTCTTCTTCGTAAGCCTTGAGCTCTTCGCGGGCCATCTCCTTCATGTCCACGTCGTCTTCTTCGGTGATGATTTTTTTGTCTTCTTCGATTCCGTTCAGAATTTTTTTGTACTCGTCGTAAAGCGCGCAAATTTCGCTCAAATAGTTGTTTTCGCGCATCACTTCTTTATATTTTTTTTGGTCTTTTACAAGGCCGGGATCGAGTATTTGCTCTTTTACAATCTCATAGCGCTGGGCGCAGTCTTCCAATTTTTTTAGTAAGTCCATAACCAAAAAATTATAGCGCTTCTTATGGAACTTTTCAACTGATTTTGCTATACTGACTCTCACTATGGAAGAAAAGAAATGCGCCCTGGTCGTGATAATCGGCCGCCCCAGCGCCGGAAAGTCGACATTTTTGAACGCGGCTTGCCAAGAAAATGTCTCTATCGTCTCGCCGATTCCCCAAACAACCCGCAACGCCATTCGCGGAATAGTGAACACGTCGCTTGGCCAATTGGTTTTTGTTGACACGCCCGGCTACCACAAGTCCGAAAAAAAGCTCAACCTGATTTTGCAGCAAACGGCAAAAGACCAGCTGGAGGGAGCGGACGCAGTTTTGTACTTGATAGATTCCACCCGGCCAAACGGAGAGGAGGAGGCCCTGATAGCCGACCTTGTCCGCCCCTACGCCGAAAAAACGATTGTCGCGATAAACAAATGCGACTTGCCCGAATCCGACGTTTTTGCCTGCAGGAGCTTTGTGGGCCAGGCGCTTTCGGAACTGCCCGCGGGCCGAGTCCTTGAAATCTCGGCAAAAAACGATACAGGCGTTGAGGAACTATTGCGCGCCCTTTACGCGATCGCTCCCGCCCAGCCCAACCTTTACCCCGAAGGCTTTTACACCGACCAAGAAGTTGAATTCCGCATCGCCGAAGTCATTCGCGGCGAAGCCATCAACCGCTTGGAGCAGGAAATTCCCCACGCCCTTTATGTCGAAATCGCCGACGCGGAATTCAAAAACGAAGGCAAAAAACTTTGGGTCCGCGCCTTTTTGTGCGTCGAGCGCGAAAGCCAAAAGGGAATCGTCATCGGAAAAGGCGCCTCGATGATAAAGACAATCCGCATGGAGTCGCTAAAAAAACTGCGCGAAATTTTTGAATACAAAATCGACTTGGACTTGCAAGTCAAGGTTGACAAAAACTGGCGCCAAAAAGACGACCGTCTTTCGCGCCTGCTAAAGTAACTTACCCCCAATTTTGCGCAACTTGCCCAAAAACGCCTTGCGCGGGCGGAGTCCCTGATATATCATTGACTCATGATTTTAGAAGCGATTATTTTAGGCCTTTCAAGCGGCGCCTACTGCTGCATGTATTGCGGGCCGGTTTTGGTTCCATTTTTGGCTGGCAGGGAAAATTGCGGCCACAAGCGCAACGCCCGGCTTACTGCGACTTTTTTGGCCGCCAGGTTGGCCATGTATTTTGCGCTGGGAGCGGTTTTTGCCGGCCTTGGCCTTTTGGCGCGGCCATTTATGGATCCAGTCATGGCGCGCCGCCTTTCTTATTGGGCCTATCTTTTTTGCGGAATTTTCTTGCTGGCAAATTCGCTGGGCGGATCCTTTCCTTGGGGAACAAAAGAGCATGGCGGCTGCAAATGCCCGGCGCTCAAGCGCGCGGCAAACGATTGGATTGCGGCGGCGCTCACAGGCCTTTCGGTGGGACTTCACATTTGTCCGCCCCTATGGACCGCTATGGCGCGCTCGTTTTTTGAGCGGCAAAGTTTTTTGGGCGCCTTCTATTTTGTTTTCTTCTATGTCGGAACTCTGCCCTACTTTGTTCCGCTTTTGGGAATTCCATTCTTTACAAAAATTTGCGCGCCGCTAAAACAAATCGCGCGAATCGCGCAGTTGTTGATGGCAGTTTACTTTTTGTTCTTTATGGGCGTTCTGCCAATCATCTTTAACTAAGCGGCGCTATCGGAGGTTTTTATGTTTGCAGACATTTTTTTGTGCGTCTTGATGACGGCTATTGTGTTTTTCTTTACAGTCGCGGTGAACAATTTTACGCTCGCGTCGATTTTGACGGCGGCATTTTTCTTGTTCATTTATTTTGCGATGACATTCGCGGAACGCAAAAACAAAGGGAGCGGCGTCAAATACAGAAGGATATATCAAATTACCTTTGCCCTGTTTTTTTGCGTCGCCTTTATCGGAAAACTTTTGGACGAGCGCGGAAGCATGGCCATAACCGAAACCGCAATGTCAAACGGAGAGCTTCCATTTTGCCACATCGCGATTCCGCAAATTTTGCTTCCGCTTGTCATTACAAAAAACCTTGTGTTTCCCGCGCGCATTAGCGGCCATTACGCCGCCGCCGCTTCGATGATTGCGATTTGGCTTTGCGTCACGCTGACAATCGGACGCGGCTGGTGCAGCCATGTTTGCTTTTACGGCGGCTGGGAAGAAGGCTTTTCTAGGCTAGGCAAAAAAAAGCGGCTCAACCTTTTGTCAAAGAACAAAGAGATTCGCAATTTTCAAATGGGATTTTTCGCCTTCATCGTTTTGGCAAGCCTTGCCGAGATGGCGGCGATTTACTGCCAATGGTTTTGTCCCTTCAAGCTTGTGACGGAATACAGTCCTGTCAACGACATTCCCAGCCTAATCGCCGCAATAATTTTTATAGGAATATTTTTTGCCTTTGTCGTTGTCCTTCCGATTCTTAGCAAGCGGAGGACGCAGTGCTCGGCGATTTGCCCCTTCGGCGCCTTCGCCTCTCTTACAGACAAGCTCAGCATGTTCAAAATTCAAATCGACACAGAAAAATGCAAGGGCTGCCTTAAGTGCGCCGCCGTCTGTCCCTTTGGCGCGATTGACATAACTACGATCCAACAAAAAAAAGGCTCGCCCGAATTCACTTGCGCAAAGTGCGGCGAGTGCATCGGCGTGTGCTCAGAAAAAGCGATTGGCTACAAATTCCGTTTTGAAAAATCCTGCAAGCCTGCGCCAAAAACAAAATTCGGCAAAGCGCTGCAAGAGATTTTTGATCCGGCAAGGGCTTTTAGGTTCGCCGCCTACACGTTCGCCTTTATCATGGGCTCGGGCTTTTTTATCTACACTGTACAAAAAATCATTTCTTTGGCCGGAGGCGCAAAATGAAAGCTGTTGTCTTTTACATAAGGTCGACCATAATTTCCATTATGTGCTTTTTTGGAATCGCGCTGTTTTTCTTCAACTCAAAGATGTTCGACAACTTTGTGGCCAAGGGCTTGCATTTAAAGTTGACCCCTTCGCTCATCGGCGGCGAAATTGCCAACGAATATTTTTACGACGGCGAGCTTGTTCAGTACACAATACACAAACCGGTGTCCGAGGCCAAGTGGCAGCGCTACAGCGAATACTGGCAGCTGGACATGGTTTTTAAAAAACCGCTTTCGCCGCAAGACAAGGCCGCCGTTTACATCGACATAGATGGCGACGGCAAAGGAAGCCTAACGCCATTAAGCGGCGACTTTTTGGGCGAACTCGGACTCCTCGACGGCGACTTTCAGTTTGACGCCGCCCACCCTTGGGATTACTGCGCCGTCGCAAGCGCGGACGGAGCAAAAGTTTACGACGCGTCGGGCGCGGCTGTCAGCGACATCCAAGCGAACTTTCTTGACGGCCGCAAAAAGCTTGCAATAAGAATCCCTCTGCAAGACCAAGGCTTGCAAAAAGCCTACCTCAACAAAAGCGCCTATCACTACATCGCCGCGCCAAAAACTTTTGTCGCGCAAGCGGTTGACATGAACGCAGGCGACTCGCTTTCAAAAGAGCAAATGGAAGAACTTATAAAGCAAGCAAAAGCGCGCGCGCCAAGCTTTGATTCCGACACGAAGAGGCAATTTTCTTCCACCGACCAAAAAATTTCTTATTACCAAAACCTTTCCGAGCAAAACGCCGACGACCTTGTTGCGCTTGCAAAACTAGGATCTGCGGTCGCCACAAAAGGCGGCGAGTCCAACGTGGCTCAAGCGGTAAAGCTTGTAAACCAAGCCTTTGTTTATTTGGACAAAGCCGCCGAGCTTTCCCAAGACACTCCGCAAGAATTCGATGTCCTGATGGAACGCGCCCATGTTTGCGCAGCAGTTCCCGAGATGGTCTTTGCCAAATCCCAAATCGGAGCGCGCGACTTTGAAAGATGCGCGGAACTTTGTCCAAAAGAAAACAAAGACCTTGCCGCGTACTTGTATGCAATGGCCGCGGAATGTTATAATAATTGCGACAAAACAGACCGCGCAAAGCGCGCTTGCGCCCAAGCGCAAAAATGCATGGCGCGCGCGGACTAAGGACTGCAATTTGAAAATTACGATTCTTGACAAAAAGGCCGGCGAAGAAGACGAGATAATCGTAAAGTGCGACTGCCTCGACGACAGCGTGATGCGGCTTTTAAATCAGTTCAAGCTAAACGGAGCCAAGCAAAAGCTGGCGCTTTACAACAATTCAAAAATCGTCTTGCTTGAGCCGGCGGACATTTTGTATTTTGAATCAGTTGACGACAAAGTTTTTGCTTACACAAAGTCGAGCGTTTACGAATGCCGCTCAAAGCTCTACCAGCTTGAAGACGAACTCAACAAGACGGATTTTTTTAGGGCCAGCAAGGCGCAAATCGTCAATGTCAACAAAATCAAATCCATAACGCCCGCCTTTAACGGAAGATTTGAGGCGATTTTGGAAAACGACTATAAAATAATTATTTCGCGGAGCTATGTTCCCGAGCTTAAAAAACTGCTCGGCGTTTGATTTTTTTGGAGGAATAAAAATGAAAGAAAAAATTTCAAGGCTTATAAATTTGTTTTGCGCGATTACCACGGCAATATTCATCTTTTCGTCAATTTACATTTGGATTTTTTGGGGAATCGACGTGTCGCTTCCGCTCGCTTATATTTTTGGCGTTTTGTTCATCGGTCTTGCCTCGACGCTGGCCTACATTCCGCTTTTGAGCGACAAGGAGTTTTCCAAGCGCGCGATGATTGTGATGAACACGCTGCACTTTTTGTTCGTCAACGCCACCGTTCTTGCCACCGGATATTTTTTGGAATGGTTTTCCGCGCGCACGCTGCCCGCGCTTGAAATTACGATTGTTGTCGTCTACGTCGCGGTTACCGTCATAAGCTATTTTGCCAGCGACCGCGAGGCAAAAAGATTGACGGAGCTGTTGAACAAGCGCCGTCCGCTCGTGTCATCGAACGAACAACAATAATTGTTGTTTCGAGCGGATTTCGCGCAAGCGCGGCGGCTTTAAGTAAGCCCAAAACGCGCGGCCTAAAACTTAAAGGGCGGGTCGCTGTGGAATTCCATCCGCTGGCCCGTAACAGGATGCGCAAAAGACAAATCGCTTGCGTGCAGCAAGAGCCGCCCTTTTTGGCCTTGCAAAGAATTTTCTTCCTGCCCATATAAATTGTCGCCCACAATCGCCGCGCCCAAAGCGTAAGCCGAGGCGACGCGCAGCTGGTGCGTCCGTCCCGTATGCGGCTCAAACAAAACGCTTGTCGCCTTGCGCTCTTTTCCATCCAAACCGCGCCGCGTCCAAACTCGCAGGCGATGCCATTCTGTGACGGCAAGCTTTCCGTAAACGTCGTCCAAAATTTGTCGCGGCCTGTTGTCCAAATCAACGCGGTGCTTTAGCTCAACGCGGCCGCTCTCTTCTTTTACAACGCCGTCCAAAACCGCGACATACTTTTTTTGAACCAAGCGATTTTCAAACTGAGCGTTGAGCGCGCGGTGGCTGTCCTGGTCAAAGGCCAAAACCATAAGGCCGCTTGTGTCCATGTCCAAGCGGTGGACGGACGGCTGCTGTATCATTTGCGGAAAAAGTTTTTGCGCGCGCGTTACGACGCAATCCTGCTTGCCCTCGCCGCGGCCCGGGACTGACAAAAGTCCGCTTGGCTTGTTGACCACCAAAATGTTTTTGTCGCGGTAAACAATCTCAAGCCCCAAAATCGCTGGCAAAATCAGCGCGCACTTTTCGTCGCAGGGTGGATAAAAATTTTTTGGAACAAGGCGGCTGTTCGGCTTACCCCAGTAAAATTCGGCAAGGCTTACCGGAACAAGGCCAAGGCTAAAGGCCTGGCTCAAAAGTTTTGGAGCCGAGCAGTCGCCTGTCCCGGTGGGCAACAGTTTTTCTTGCGAGATGTCGTCAAAGGTCCGCCATTTTTGGTCAAAGCAACAAAAGCGGTAAAGCGAATAAATTTTTTGAAGCGTTTGGTTGCAAAGAAAAAGCCGCTCTTTGTCGCGAGCCGCTTTTTGTTCTTGCGTTTCGTTTGGGGGAGCGACGCTAAGCTCGTGAATTCTTTTGTCGTTTGGAAGAATGGCGGCGTTGTATTTTTGTTCGTCAAAGAGCGGGGACGCAAAGCCCTCGCGGTTCCAAGCGCCGTCAAAAGATCCGCCAAAGGCGCGCAGGACAACTTCTTTTCCAGACGCGTCTTGGCAAACAAGCGCGCCGAACATACCGGTCCAAGCGCAGCCTTCCCGCTCCAATTCGGCCATCATTTGTTGGCAGACGGCGCGGGCCTTGCTTTCGTCAAAGGGAGCGAACACGGCCGTCTTGGGTGGCCACAAAAACTATTGGCCGGTTTTTGGTAAAAAATCCGTTTTCGACAACGCCTACGATTTCGTTGAGTTTCTTTTCCATCGCCTTTGGGTCAACCGGCTTTTCCCACAAAACGTCAAGGATTTGGTTTCCGTTGTCGGTGATGACAGGGCCGGCTTTTTTTACGCCTTCGCGTAAGACGCATTTTCCGCCAAGCTTTTCTATCGCCTTTTGAACGGGAACTCGCGCGTCGGCGATTATCTCAACCGGCAGCGGGAACTTTGTTCCCAAAGACTTGACGGCCTTGGAAGAGTCTCCGATGACAACAAAAGTTTTGGCGTTGTATTCAACGATTTTTTCGCGCAGCAAGGCCGCTCCACCGCCTTTAATTACAGACTTGTCGGGAGCGATTTCGTCGGCGCCGTCAATGGCAAGATCCAACTTTCCGCCGATGGCTTTGTCGTTCAAACTATATACAGGGATTCCAAATTCTTCGCAAGCGTTGGCAGTCTGAAAGCTGGTCACAACTGCCTTGATGTCCTTTAACGTTCCGTCAGCGATGCGCTCGGCAAGACGCTGGACTGCGGGCATCGCGGTGGAGCCTGTTCCCAAACCGATTTTCATTCCGCTAAAAATTTTTTTCTGTTCGATGAGCGTGTCAATCGCAAAGCGCGCTACAAGGGACTTTTGTTCATTCTGGCTTAAATTCTTCATAATCGACTCCGGTAAATATTTTAAATTGCTCAAAGGCTTGGTACTTTAGCATCGCCTCTCCGTTGCAAACCTTGCAGCCGGCCGCCATCGCGCGCTCCATAATCGGAGTGACCTTGGGCGTGTAGACAATGTCGAACAAAAGTTCGTTGCCTGTCCAGCGGTAAAAGTAAAGCGGATCGTTTTGCGAATTGCTGGGCTCGGTTGAATTCATTCCGGCGGAGGTGGTTTGAATAATCACGTCGGAATATTTTTCTATCAGCGGAATCGCATCGGTCGAAAGCTGCGAGTATTCAAAGCCGAACATGTCGGCCACAGCCTTGGCGCGCAAGGGAGTGCGGTTAAAGACGCAAGCCTTTCCGCCCAAAGCCTTTACCGCGTAGGCAATCGCGCGGCTGGCTCCTCCCGCTCCGATGATGGCGACTTTTTTATGCTTTAAATTTTTAAAGCCTGTAAATTCCAAAAGCGATTTAGAAAAGCCCGAGCAGTCGGTGTTGTAGCCGTACCACTTGTCGTTCTTGCGCACAATCGTGTTGGAGGCCGAAATCTCTTTGACCCGCTCGTCAACTTCAAAAAGTTCGTTGAGCACCGCTTCCTTGTGCGGAACGGTAACAGACATTCCTTTTACTCCAATCTCGTTTGCAAATTCAATCGTTTGGTGCACGTCCGCCGACGGAATCGGAATGTAAACCGAATTCATAAAATGGTTCACGTAGCCCTGGTTGTGCAAAAGCGGACTGTCTGTTTTTACAAGCGGCCAGCCAGTGATTCCAAAAATTTCTGTTTTGTCGTTCAAGTCTTTAAAGTGGTAGACTTGGTTCATCATTATGGGGTCGATGTGGCCGATTGTCTTAAGCTCGTTGTCGCTTGTGTCGGCCGAAGTGTATGTCAAAAACGAATGGGTTTTGTAAGCCAAAATTCTAGAGACGATTCCCATCGGGCCCATCGCGCAAAGAATGTGCTCGTACTTGGTAAAGTCACGCGTTTCGTAAAAAAGATTTTTTACGTCGGCCAAAGTTTTTGGCATAAAGGCGATTTTTGGAATTTCGTAGCCGGTCTTTCGCATTTGGTCGCAGCGCTTTACGATGTCGTGAACAGGCTCGTTCATGCTGTGAAAGCTGCGTATGATTTTTGTTCCAAAGGCAAGAGCGGCGTCCTGCAAGCTTGGAATGTGAAAGTCTTCCTCAAAGTCTACGTACTGAAAGTTGCGCTCGGGATTTTGGTCGTCGGCAAATGCCATCGCGCGCGCAAAGAGCATCGTTCGCGAGCCTTCGCCAGCGACAAACTTTCCTCCGTCAACGCGGCGGCGTATTGTCAAAATGCAAGGCATTCTTGCCAACTCAGGAAATTTTCGTATATGAAGGCTTTCGTCTTCGTCAAGAAAGTCGGCGCGCAATTCCAACAAGTCCACGTAAGGCCTGTAGCGGCGAACCAACTCCAAATTTTCTTTAATCGTCTTTCCTGTAAGCGTCAGGCAAATTTTAGGGCTTTGCATTTTTTATTGAACGGTAAGCCGCTCCTTTTCTTGGTTGAGCACGCTAAGGGCAAGCGTCGTTCCGTGCGGCACAGCGTAGGGAACGGTTATCTCGCCTCCGATGTGGTTGAACGAAGCGATTGTATAAGAGGCTCCCTCGGGCGGAAACGCTTCCAACTTAACGGGAACTGCAAGCGGATAGCGCGAAACTTTTGCGGAAAAAATTCCGTTTGTAAGTTTTGACGAATCGATTTTTTTGGCGCCGGCAACTTCGTCCTCGGTGCGGCCCTTGATGTCCGCGTCGACGATTGTGTCTCCGCTAAAGGCAGTGTTCAATTCGGGAAGAGCGAACTCAAGCGCGATTTTTGAATACTCGTCCACTTGCGAATTCTCCGGCTCCGACTGGCTTACAATAGTTCCGGGAGTTTCGCCGTCCTTTGCGATGTGGCTGGTAAATTCAAAAAGCAAGGGAGTGGTTCCCATTCCTTCCAAAATTTCTGCGATTGTTTTTCCGATGTAGTTTTGGACAGACACGCGGGGAGGCGTGGGACCGCTGGAGACGATGAGCTGCAATTCCACCGGCTGAGTGATCGGAGTTCCCTCGGGCGGCTCCTGCTCCAAAATTGTACCGATGGGAGCGGCGTCCATTTTAAAGACCGGGTTTCCGATTGTAATCTGCGGAGTCTCCACGCCGCCATAAAGCGCGTCCAACTTGTTCTTGAGCGCGTCCAAATTGGTTCCAACATAATTTGCGATATGGTCGATCATGACGCCGCGGCTGACAACGAGCGTCACCCTGCGGCCGGCCTTTACGATGCTGCCCGCACGGGGATTTTGAGAGAGCACTTGGCCCGCCTGCCCCGGAAGGTCGCTGTAGCGCAACTGCAATTTAGGATAAAGCTCCTTTTCTTGCATTTCCAAAAGAGCGCGGGTCAAAGATTTTCCCGTCACGTCGGGCACCAAAACCTGCTCGTAGCCCTTGTTGGCAAAAAAGAAAACTGCCAGCGCCGTAACAAACATCAACACAAACACCGCGATAGTGTACGCCACAAAGGCCGGCGAATTTTTCTGCAAGTCCGCTTCCATCTCGTTCAAAGAAATTCCCGCGTCCTTGATTTTATTTTTAATGTCCATATTTCCGCTCCATTAGAATAGAATGATTTTAGCAAAAATGGGGAATAAATTCAACTAAGCGCGCTTACCCTAGCCGCGTTCCCACAAAATCCCTGGCCCCGTTCATAAAATCCTTATACCCCATCGCGTTTTTTTGCTGGCGCTGGAGCTCTGTGACGCAAAGGATGCCGTGGCCGCACTTTACCAGAATGCCGCGCTTTTTGTCAAAGGCCGCCACTGTGCCGGGAACTGTTGCAAGACCGGAAGGCGCGGCGGCTTCTTGGGCTTGCAAACAATCATCTTCCAACGCGACCGCCTTCAAAATCTTTAACGTTTCGCCGGTCTCGCCGCCGATGCGGGTCCAGGCGCCCGGCTCGCTTGTGTAGGCTCGGATTGCCGCCGCAACTTTGCTTGCGGGGGCGGTCCAGTCAATCAAAGCGTCTTCCTTTGCGATTGTCTTTGTGTAGCTTGGCTCGCCTTCTTGCGGGCGGCCTTTTTGCAGAGCTTGCGAACCGTCGTCGCTTGCGACTTTGTCCAAAAGATCTTGCAACAAGCCGGCGGCGATTTGGGCGCTTGTTTCCAAAAGGCTGTCGGTGGTCTCAGTTCCGTCAAGCGCGATGGCTTGTTGCGCCAAGATTTCGCCTTCGTCCATGCCAAGCGCCAATGTTTGGACTGTAACGCCGGTCTGCTGGTCGCAATTTAAAATCGCCGCGGGGACTGGAGTGGCGCCCCGGTACTTTGGCAAAAGCGAAGGATGAACGTTGACGCCGCCCGCCCTAAAGAGCGACAAAAATTTTGGGCCGAATATTTTTCTGTAGGCAAAGCAAACAAGCGCGTCAAAACCGGCTGCGGCGATTTGCTCGCGGGCCTCGGCGTCCAATTTTTGCGGACAAAAAACTTGCAGGCCGCACTCTTGGGCAAGCGCTCCGACTGCGGTGGGAGTCAACTCTTTGCGCCGGCCTTTGGCGCTTGGCGGGTTTGTCAACACGCCCGCGATTTGCCAATCGCGCGCTTTTTGGTCTTGCGAAACGCTTTTATCTAAGAGAAGCTTTAGTGTCGTGGCCGCCGGAGCGGGACTTCCCGCGTATAAAATTTTAAGCATTGCCCTTCTTCGCTTTTTTTGCGGCAATCTTGGCCGCGATTCTTTTTGCCTTGGCTTCCTTCTCCGCCGCTTTTTGCGCCGCGCGTTCCGCCCGCTTGTCAAACTGTTCCGCAGTCTTTTTGGCAAAGTCAGCGTCGCCGCGGTCGATAAAAATCACGCCGTCAAGATGGTCAGTTTCGTGCTGAATGATTCTGGCCAACAAACCTTCCGCCTCAAGCGTAAATTTTTTTCCGTTTTGGTCCTGCGCCTGCACGGTGACCTTTGAAGGCCGCATGATATTTTCGTAAACTTGCGGAACGCTAAGGCAACCTTCCTCGTAAGGAACGGAGTCGTCGGAAGTGGCGATGATTTGCGGATTGATAAAAACGCGCTGAACGTCGTCGTCGGCCATAGCGACAAACATGCGGATGTTCTTTCCGATTTGCGGACAGGCAAGGCCAACGCCGTTTGCCGCGTCCATCGTCTCAAACATTTCGACGGCAAGCTGGCGCAATTCGTCGTTGATTTCTGCGTCCTTTATCGGAACTGATTTTTGGCGCAAAACTTCTTCGCCCAATTTGTAAATCTTTAGCATAAAAATTCCTTACAATCTAATTCTTGCCGCGCGGGCGTGTCCGGCCAAGCCTTCCGCGTCGCCCAACACTCCGGCAGACTGGGCGCTTTTTTTTGCGCCGCTTTTTGAATCGTCAACGCGCAAAGTGGTGACGGTTTTTACAAACGCGCGGACGCTTAGGCCGCCCGTAAATTTTGCCGAGCCGCTTGTGGGGAGCGTGTGGTTCAATCCCGCCGCGTAGTCGCCAAAAACTTCGGCGGCGCCGTGTCCTACAAAAAGCGAGCCGTAATTGTGAACCAATTTTTTTGCTGTTTCCAAATTCGTTCCATCGTCCATCGCAAGCTCCAAGTGCTCGGGCGCTTTTTTGTTCGCTATTTGGCACGCTTCCACAATAGAAGAAACCAAAATTATTTTTCCATAAGTGTCAACGCTTTGCCTTGCCGTCGCCGCAGTAGGAAGTTCCGCGAGTTGCTTTTCAATTTCCTCTTGAACGGCTTTTGCAAGCTCGGGGCTGTCGGTTGCCATCAAGGGCTGCGCGACGATGTCGTG
>JAFZLA010000041.1 GCA_017551705.1 Treponema sp. | reverse complement strand
CCCGAGCGTACTGTAAAGCTTCCGCGCTTGGATCCTGGCGTTTACTATTGGACAGTCCGCGCGACCAACGCCGACGGAGTCAACGCCAGCGCGCCGCGTCCGCGTTCATTTACGGTTGGCAAAATCGAAAAGCTTTATTCACCGCGCATCACAGGACCGGGCAACAAAGTTTACGGCGTCCCCGAAATTCGCGCGTCCAGAAAGATTGACTTTACTTGGAACCCAGTTCCGATGGCCACAAATTATTCGTTCACGATTCGCAACGACCGCGGACAAATCTTGGTCAACAAAACGCTGGCCGAGACGCGCTACACGTTGGCGGACATGGCGGAGCTAAAGAACGGCCGCTTTACTTATTCGGTGCAGGCGACCCAGCTTTTGCCCGACGGAACTCTAGCCCGCCGAAGCGACGCCAGTTCCAGCGTTTTTACGATTAATTTGCCGGCGGCGGCCGACATCATCATTGACGAAACGGGAGTGCTTTATGGCAAGTAAGTTCTTCCGTTTGGCCGCATTCCTATTATTCTCGTTGACGATTTTTGCGCCGGTTGATTTGTGGGCGCAAGAGGCCGCGGCCTCAACCGATTCTGGTCTTACAAGCAATTCCGAGGCCGCCTCAATCGATTCTGGTCTTGCCACCGATGAGGCGCCTGTCGAAGAATCGGAGCCGGTGGATGCCGTTCCTGCCGAGGAAGCCGTTCCCAAAAGCCCGGACTACAACAGTTCGCGCTATGAGATATCGGCGATAGAAGACGCGGCCGAAGGAAAGAACTATTACATCACTCGCGACGAAAACAACAACTTTAGCTTTGTGCAAAAACTCAGTTGGAACAAAATTAAAGACATAAAGAATTACCGCATAACGATTGAGCGCATGACCGACGCGGGCTGGGTTCAAGTTATGGAAAAGGACTTGTTCGAAAATAAAATCGAAGTTTCGCTCGAAGCGGGAAAATACCGCTTTCAGGTCAGCGTCATAAACTTGTTTGACCAATTGGAAAAGTCTTCTGAATGGCAAAACTTTGAGGTATTAAAGGCGCTCCAGCCCGGCATCGACAATTTGCAAACCGATTCCCTCTTCCTAAACAAAAAGAAGGCTGACGGAACGTTCACTTTGAACGGAAAGAACTTGAACGAAAACACAATCTTTACTATGGAAAAGAAAGACTGCGAGCCGCCCAAAATCCTTTACGGAAAAGTTTTGAGCCTTAGCGAAGACGGCTCCAGCGCCCAAGTCCAATTTGACATAAGCCAAGTTGACCAAGGCCGATACGAAATCTACGCCCAAAACCCCGGCGGCCTTAGCGTAATCTCAAAAACCCTCCATATAAAAGAAAGAAATATATGGGATTTCCACATTTTGGCCAGCGCAGGCTACGCGTTCCCGATAGAAGTGATGGGCGGATACATAAGCAAGTACAGAAAAAGCGCGATTTATCCGGTAAGCGGCGCGACGCGAATCACCTTTATGGCCTTGCATACAAAAATGGGTGATTTGGGACTTTTTGCCGGCGCAAACTATTCGCTCCTAAAGGCGGAGACAAAGCACTATAAATTTAGCGGGCACTACATAAGCGCCTTGGGCGGCCTGGCTTACCAATACTTTTTTAAGCCCAAAATTTGCCTTGACATTCACGGCGGAGCGGGAATGGCCTGGATTATGGACGCCAATTTTACCAACAACTACACCGGCCAAACAAGTTACTCATTTAACGGAACGGGGCTTGCCTTTGGAGGCGGTTTGGCTATACAATATAATGTTGCGCGGCATTTTTACGTGGAAGGCGGAATTGACTTTGTTTTAGCAAAGTTCAAGGACATGAACGTGGGAATGGCTTGTCCGTCAATTAGTGTTGGAGGGAAGTTTTGACAAAAGGCAAAACTTTTAGATTTGCAAAAGCAATTTTCTCTTTGACGCTTGCCCTGCTGGCCGCGCTTTGCGCCGTCTCTTGCGACATGGAAGCGCAGCCCCTGGAATTCCTTAAAAAGTTTGGCGACATCGCAACCGTCAAAGGCGTGACCTTCTCTTATGCCGGAAGAATAATAGAAAGCAACGGCTGGATTAACATAGACCCGGCGGGCTCCGAAGACCTTGTCCTAAATTACGAAATCGACAATCCCGGAAACTTTGACCTTTTGGGAGAATTTAGCGTGGCCGGCGCCTCCGACCCTGCCGCGGTGGGAATAACCTTCCAAATAAATTCGCCCACTTCGATGACGGTTACATATCCGGCCAGCTATCTTGCGGCTTGCGACATGGACACAGGCGGAAGCGGCGACATCTCTCCAAAAATTTTCTTGACCCGAGCCAGCGACAATTACGGACAAAGCTACGACACCCGCTCGATAAGGTCCAACGCTCCGCCGCCGTGGCCGTCAAACGCCGTCAGCCAAATTTACAACAATTCCGCCCAAGGATACAACCAGCGGCTTATTGTTTGTTTTGACATTCCCGACTTGCCGCAAGACGTCAACTTGCTTTCGATTTGTGACGAAAGGACAAAGGTGACGCATTCGTTTGGCATTGAAAACGGCGTCGTCTCCACAGGAACGGAGTCCAACGGCTGGACGCTTGCGACCGCTTCGCCAGGAACGCTTGAGCCCACTTGGCCCGACGGCCCCGAGTTCTATCATTATACAGGAACGGCTTATTACCTAATCACCGACGTTAATAATTTGTTGGACTTGGACATTTTTTACATGCGCTTGTCTTTGTTTGACCGAACTGGCTTGGAGTCTTCAAATTACGTTCCGTCGCGAGTGCAATTGCTTGATCCTCTTACTTGCAGCACGGACCAGTCCATGTTCGAAAACACGTTCGAGCAAGCATACATCGAGATTACAGTTTATCCTCCGGCCAACGCTCCTGACGCGACAATGAACCTCAACGTCATCGACAGCGACGGAAACAAAGTGGCCGACATAAACGGAAACACGGACGAAACTACAGGAAACGTTACGTTCCGCTTCTATCCCAATGTCAACGGAACAGAAAAGTATTACTATATGAACATTTGGGCCAGCAAGATTGGCTGGTGGTCAAGCAACTTCTATAGGTCGATTTATGTTTCTGGAAAGAAGCTGGAAGACCCAACAGCAAGTCCCGACCCCGCGAGCGCGACGACGTTCCCGCAAGACACGGAAGTGACATTTACAAGCCCGCAAAACGGAAACATCCTTTGGGTTGTACCGGGCGGAGGAAGCCCCGTGTCGGCGCCAAGTCCGCTTAAGCTTACGCTTGAAGACCCCGGATTGAACGAGTTTGACGTCTATGCACAAAAGGATTACTATCAACACAGCGGAACAGCAAACTTTACTTACATTGTCACGCTCTCCAAGGTTTACGTCAAATACGGCGCGACCGGAACGGGAACTTTGCTCAATCCTGCGGGCTCAATCAACGAAGCGATTGCTGTTCTTCAAGGTAGCGGAGATCCCACAAGCCCCGGCAACAAGATTTGCATTCTTGGCGACTTGCCAGGCATTAACGGACTTACAAGCGTAAGCGACGGCTATTACAACATCATTGGCTGCGACGCGGACGGAAACGAAGGCGTTGTGTCAAGCCTTGCCAGAGTTGGCGGCGGAACAATTATTCGAGTGAACGGAGCTGGCGTAGTGTCGTTGCGCGCCATTTCAATCACAGGCCTTAACAACGCTTCAAGCGGCGCTGTCAATGTTCTTGACGGCGGAACGTTGATACTAAAAGACAATGTCACGATTACTGGAAACACGGCGGGCGGCGCGGCAATGAACGTGAAACTTGCCGCGGACCAAGTGATAACCGTTGACCAAGCCAACCTTAGCGGAACGATGGTCGGCGTCACCACAGCCACGCCGCCTTCTGGCGGAAGCGAAGTCAAAATTACCAGCGGCTACAAGGCTAGCGGCGTGACAGACGCTCCGTCATTGCACTTTGCAAGCGACGCAGGCTATGCCGTCACTCTTGACGCTGCGACATCCACCGACGCCGTCCTTGCAACAGGCGGCGGCTCGTTTGACATTGGCGAAACTTACAGCGTCATTTTTGTGGGTGGCGCCGGAAGCGGCGGCATTTGGACATTTGACGCGTCTGCGACTAAGTCAAGCGGCGGATCTGCGTTTGTCATTACTGACGACTGTACTTGGACGATGAAGCTTTACTATTTGAATTCGTACACAGGAAGAAGCTCAAGCGGAGATGTTGCCGCCGGCGGAAACACTTTGGACTTCTCTGGCCTTGAGGCCGGAACGTATATAATGAAGATAAGCGTCGTTTACGGAGGCAAGACCTATTCAGGCGAATTGGCAATCGATTATACCCCATAGGGAAAGGAAAGATGACAGGACATAGACCTTTTGTTGGGACATTGCGAATTTTCTCTTTGACGGCGCTTTTTGCGGGTCTTTGCGTCTTTGCCGCCGCGCTGTTCTCTTGCAGCAACATGAGCGACCAAGGTTACGCTTCTGGCCAGGACACGGTTCAAGCGCAAAACCTTGCTGCCGGAATGGGCCGCATTTGCGGAACGATTGACCAAGACCAAGCGATTTCAAAGACCGTGACGCCCGACCCGACAAGCTATGCCGCCGACAGCTACAAGGTTTACGCATGGAACGGAACGACCGTCCAAGAAGACAGTCCTATATACGCGACTGTCAACGATAGCGCAAGGACATTCACCATAGACCTTCCGTTTGGCTCTTGGACAGCGCGAGTTGACGGACTCAAGGGCGCGACTGTCGTTATGAGAAAACAGACCGCGGCTCCAATTGTCCTAAACGCCGACAACCCGGTGGCCAACCTAAGCTTTACCTTGGACACTTTCCAAGACGCAAGCGTTCCTGGAAGCTTGGAACTGGAGCTTAACTACGACACAAGCGCCGGCATAAGTATGATAAAGTATGTCTTGACTCCGCTAGGCGGCGGCTCTGCAACCGAAGGAAGCGAAACTGCCAACCTGATGGGAAATACGACAATCATCGAATCGCTGACGCCGGGCGAATATTCGCTTGTGGTGGATTTTTTGGACGCAGATGGCGGAACCGTGCTGCGCATGGACCAAATAGTCCAGATTTATTCCAACTTGACCACAAACAAAATTAACGGAAACGCCCCCTACATTGACAGCGGCACCGGCAAAGTGAACTTGACGCAGGCGGTAATCAAAAAATACCAGGCAAGCGTTATTTATGTAGGCGGAACTGGAGCCAGCGACACAAACAACGGAACTCAATACGACCCTGTAAGCACTCTTGGCAGGGCCATCTCAATTGTCAATTCGTCATTGCTTACAACATCCGACGCGCCCGACGGCTTTAAGATTTACGTCAGGGACAACGCGGCCCTTGGCTCCAACGCGATTTTGGCCAGCGGCAAAAAAATAAATATAATAGGAACAAACAGCGGCGAGTATTTTAAAGTCAGCGGAGCGGGAACAACATCCATCCAAAGCGCGGGCGACTTGACTTGCTCTTACATCAATTTTGACAGGCTTGCAGGATTTACAATCGACGGCGGAACGGCTGTCTTTTACAGCTGCTTGTTTACAGGCGGAAGCGCCGAAAACGGCGGCGGCCTTTGCGTAAGCGGACCGGCCATAGCCACCTTGAATTATTGTACGGTAAGCGGCTGCTCGGCTGCAACAAACGGCGGCGGCGTTTACGCAAACGACGACAGCGCAAGCGGAACGGCCCAACTTACCTTGAACAACAGCATGATAGGAGCGGAATCCGAAGCGGCCGCCCAAGCCGCAGAAGGCAAGCATTCCAACAAAGCGCAAAGCGGCGGCGGAGTTTATGTTGGAGCCAACGGTTCCATAAGCTTTACCGGAACAAACACAATAAGCTACAACTTTGCCGACGCGTACAATTACAAAGGTTACGGCGGCGGCATTTGCGCGCAAGTGGACACGGCTTTTACAAACTGCAAAGTTTTGCATAATCTTGCGGCCAGGGGCGGGGGCATATACGCCGGCAACGGAACCTTTACAATGGACGCTTCTTGCGAAATTGAGGGCAATGTGGCAAACAACGAAGAAAAAGAACTGGGCTTTGGAGGCGCCATTTATTTTTCTTCAGATTCAAAAACATTCACGATGAACGGTTCCAAGCTTTGCGACAATTCCGCTTTTTGCGTCAAAGATCCAGATAGTGGTTGCGGTGGCGCTGTATATATAGCAAACGGAACGTTTGTAATGGAAGACGGCGAAATTAGCGGCAACAACTCCTACAACGGCGGCGCCGTGTCTATTCCTTCGACCTCTGGTAAATTTACTATGGAAGACGGAAAGGTAAGCGGCAACACAGCCACCTTTGGCGGCGCCTTTTATCTGAGCGGCACCAGCGCTCATATTGTTGTCAACGGCGGGGAGGTTTTCCAAAACGACGCTTCCGATTTGGGCGACGGTTTTTTCAATAAAGGTGGAATGGCAGAAATAGACGGCGGCAAAGTTCATGACAACGATGAAATTGGACTGTATCTTAGTGATGTCGGAAGCGCCGCGTGGTCAAAGCTAAATGGCGGAGAAATAAGCGGCCACACAGAATGCGGCGTCTACATTTGCAACAGGAGCGGAAATAGTCTCGAGATGACCGGCGGTGAAATTTACGACAGCAAAGTCGGCGTCCACAACGAAGGAATAATTGGGATGACCGGCGGAAAGATACACGACAACACTCAATATGGCGTTTACCATCTAGGCGATTACAGCAATTTTAAGATGAGCGGCGACGCCTGGGTCGATGACACTAACTACGTTTATCTTGCAAAACAGTCATCAGGAACCTTGTCGCAGATGTATGTTGCGGCGGCCTTTACTACAACCACTCATCCTGTGGCGACCTTGTGGCCGGAAGAGTATTCCGCAGGCACAAGAGTCATCCAATTCGCATCTAACGTTTTGGCAACATCCGAGTGCGCTAAGTTTGCCGTCAAGCCCGATTTGGACGGCGCGGGCTGGGCTGTCAAGCAAAGCGCTGTGTACGGCAATTTGGCCACCGCCACAGTTTATGTTGACGGCTCGGTCGCTGAGGAAGGCAGCGGAACAAAAACTTCTCCGTGCAAAACGCTTGCAAACGCTTTGACCAAGGTCACTATGGCCAACAGCACGATTATAGTAAAGAATTCTACGAACGAAACTGGCGACATAACTATTCCTAATGACGCCAAATACAAAGGCCTGACCATAAAGAGCGCTCAAGGTGTGGACGGTCTTGTCATAAATGGATCAAGCTATGAATTGACTGTTCGGGCAGGAATAAAAATTGAAAACTTGAGTTTCAACTCATGGGGCGGCATTAACATTTATGCAACGGACAAAGTCACTTTAAATGATGTGAGCGTTTACTTTGGACAAAGCTTCTCCGGCGGAGCCTTGTACCTATACTCTGACGCTGAAGTTGAGGCAAGTAATCTTACAATCAGCGGATGCAAGGCGACAGGAACTTCTGCCACGGCAGGCGGCATTTATGTTGGAAGCACAGCCATTTTTACTGTTGACGGATTGACGATGACAGGCTGCAAGGCGGACGACACAAACAGCGACGGCGGCGGCATTTGCAACATGGGAACCGCAATCCTAAAAGACGCTTCAATCACCGGCTGTACCGCCAGCAATAAGGGCGCGGCAATTTACAACGGCCACGGCGCCACATTGGTTTTGGACGGCGCCACAA
This sequence comes from Treponema sp., assembly GCA_017551705.1. Classification (GTDB taxonomy): domain Bacteria; phylum Spirochaetota; class Spirochaetia; order Treponematales; family Treponemataceae; genus Treponema_D. The sequence goes on along the minus strand of JAFZLA010000041.1, from coordinate 60,788 downwards.
AGATTGACAGTGAAATTTACATGGCTGGCTCGGACGGCTCCGCTGGTCCCAGCTATCCAATATACATAGGCAGCGCCAGCTTTGCCCTTGCCGAAGGAGCGGGCGTAATTCCTCTTGACGTTGATGTAAGGACAGGAACGGACGAACAGTTCAAAGAAGGCGAAGCGATAGTCCAAGGAGACACTGGCGCCGGCTACGACTTGACCGCGGAACAGTGCGCGGCCTTTGCCGTTCCTGGAACGATTTATTCGGTAAAATACAATTCGACAACAAAGACAGGCAACTTGATTGACAGCTCAATCTCTGGCGGAATCACCGTCAACATAGGCGCAAACATTTCGTTCGAGATAGCCGTTCCCAAAAAGGCCGGCGATGTGGCAGAGTTTAACGTAATCGACAACTCAAGCGGAACTCCGACAATTGTAACGCCCGCAAGCGCGCAAATAAAGATTATGCAATTTGGCGGAACTGTCGCCCAGGCCAACGCGCAAGAAGTTACCCCAAGCTTTACGCTGCCGTCCGGCAGCTACGAGCTTTACTGCAAGGCCGTCTACAAGGGCCTGACTTACGACACGACAAAGGCGTTTACGATAGTGGCGCCTACTACCGGCATGGTTTTGATTCCTGCGGGAACATTTAGGCGCGCCAAGGATGCGGATGTCGCCACAAACGGAGATGTGTACACAGTAACCCTGACCAAAGGCTTTTACATGTGCGACCACGAGGTGACCCAAAAAGAATTTTATGACGTTATGGGCGTGACGCAGGCGCAACTTATAGCTGCTGTGAGCGGCGAAGACAAAGGAAGCGGCGACAACTATCCTGTTTACTACGTCAACTGGTACCACGCCATCGCCTACTGCAACAAGCTGAGCCTTAAAGAGGGAAAGACTCCCTGCTACGAAGTGACCGGCGTTGACTTTGCGGCTCTGACATTTGACCAAATACCAACATCATACGACGCGACTTGGAACGCCGCCAGCTGCGTCTGGGCCGCCGACGGCTACCGCCTGCCCACCGAGGCGGAATGGGAATACGCCGCCCTTGGCGACTACAAGGACATCCCAAACTGGAACGGCTACGGAGACACAAGCAACTCCAGCGCAGTTGTATTTGCCGGCTACAACGGCAGCGACAGCATAGGCGACTACGCGTGGCACTCCGGCAACGCCAGCAACAAGACGCATGAGGTCAAGAAAAAGAGCCCCAACAGCCACGGCCTTTGCGACATGAGCGGAAACGTGCGGGAATGGTGCTGGGATTGGTATGACAGTGGCCAATATGCAACGGACGGCAACAAGAGCGATCCGCGCGGCGCGTCGTCTTGTTCTTACCGCGTAAGCCGTGGCGGCTGTTGGATTAATGATGCTGGCAGCTGCTCGGTCGCTAACCGAGACTACGACGACCCCAACTACCGCTACGTCGGTCTTGGCTTCCGCGTGGTCCGCAACGCGCCTTGATGTTGGTAATTTGCGGGAATTGTGGTATAATAGATAGATTAAAGGAAGAAAGGAGGAATTTGATATGCGCAAAGAGTATTGTGAAAAAGACGGAATTATGATTACATACACAGATTCCGATGTATGCTTTGAAGATTGCAAAACAGCGGAATCGATTTTGCTAAAGAATAACGGTGAAGTTATTCATTCAAATTTCACCAAGGAACGTGATGAATATTTTAAAGGATATCTCAAGCAGATTTATTCAGGCATAACCGCGTTTAGAAATTTGGACGCATTGGAGACTGCGTAATGCCAGTATATCTTAGAACGAACGGCTACAAAATTTATTTTTGGTCGAATGAAAAAAATGAGCCGATTCATTTTCATGTGACAAAAGGCGATCCAGATGAAAATGACACAAAAATTTGGGCTTTGTCAAATGGTTCGTTCAAATTGGCGCATAACAAGGGAAAAATTCCTGAAAAGGATTTGTCTAGAATTTTTTCCGCAATGCAGAATTATTATTATGATTTTATAAATTTTTGGAGAACTTATCATCAGGAAGATCTTAAGTTCTATGAGTGAGATAATATAGAAGAAAGGAGGTAAGTTCATGTACATAAAAGACGGCGTTTGCTACGCAGGAGAAATGGTTCCCAACATTGAAGTGAGCGGCATAAAAATATTGCAAGACGGAATGCTGCTTGTTGAATTTTCCACAGGCGAAACGCGGCTTTTTGACGTTACCTCCTTGTTGGACAAAGGTTCGGCCTTTGCTCCTCTGTCGGAAGAAAGCGCCAGACAGACGGCAAAAGTAACCCACGGCTTTGTTTCTTGGCTCGACGGCCAAATCGACCTTGCCCCAGAAACCTTGTACGCCGAGAGTTATCCATATACAACGCACGAAGAAGAAGCTTATGCGGCGTGGAATCTTGCCGTCAGCGGCGAGCATTTTAAGCAAATTGAGCCGTTAAAGTAGAAAGGTTTGCCCCGGCGGCAAATGTGTGGTGGAATATAGACTAAAAATGGCAAGACATAGATGCGAAAAAAAGACAGTAAAGCTTCTCCTTAAAAAGACGGTCCTTGCGGCCTTTGCCGGCTTGTTGCTTGCGGGGCTTTTTGTCTTTGCCGCTTGTTCAAACTTGGGCGGGGACTATGACGGCCATGACAGCGGCGCGCAGACGGTTGGCGGCCAGCCTATCGCTTTGGACGGCGCGCAAAACGCAAACAGCCTTGTGGCGCTTGTGTCCATTCCCAATTTGCCGGCGCTTGGTTCAAACAAGCCTGCGGACGGCGTGGCCAAATCCGCTTTTCCTGGCGTGGACCAGCTTAGCGACACAAAGTTTGTCTTTGGAGCCACGCTTGAGGGCGCGGGCGGAACCACATACACCGCCGACGGAAACTACGACAGCTCTACGGGCAAATGCAGCTTTGCCTTTGCCAACGCCTACAGCGACCAGGACCAAAATTATACTCTTACTATAAACCTCTATTATGTTGACTCAAGCGTGACGCCCGCCACAAAAAACCTTGTGGCCAGCGGAAGCCAAGAAATTTCGGTTGCGGCCAACGCCTCATCTTTTGGCGCCGACGTTCAGCTTTTTCCAAACGCCGATAGCACTATAAACGGCAGCCTTAAGCTTCCTGTAAAGCTTGCGGACGCGGGAACAGGAGCCAGCGTAAGCGTCATGCTTTTGAAGGGCGAAGACGACGTCACCAGCTTGTACATACTTTCTTCGACAGTCAATCTTGACGCCACAACCGGCCAAGGGGAGATAAAAAGCGCCGCCAGTGGAATTCCCGCCGGAACGTACACCTTGCTTTTGACCTTTAAGCAGGATAGCTCTCAAGTAGGCTCGCGCGTGGAAACGCTCAACATTTATCCCGGCTTGGAGACCAGCGTTTGGTGGACCAACGACGCGGCGGGCGCGACTCCAACGCTGAACGTTTCAAAGTATGACCAAAAAGAATTTTGGGTCAGGGGCGAGGGCGGCGAATTTTATTCGCATGAATATGCAAGCGGCTGGACTGCCGCCGACACAAACAGCGGAAGTTTTGCCGCGCCCTTTGCCACAGTCCAAGCGGCGGTGAACAAAATCAACAAGGTCGGCGACGCTACAAGCCAATACACGGTTTACATCGACGGAAAAGTGACCGGCGACTCGGCAGCGTATTATGGTTCCGAAGATAATAAAGCTTTTATTAACGTGACCGGCGCCAGCAAAATTTTGTTCAAAGGTTGGACCGGCCCCGACAAAGACATAATCGACGTAAACAAACGCGGCGTCTCTGGCGTGACTCGCTCAGGCCGCGCCTTTGCAATAGTTACCACCGCAAAAATAACCTTGCAAGACCTGTCTATAACAAAAGGCAAGGGCGACACAAGTTCGAACGCAATTTACGGCGGCGCGATTTTGGTGGGCGATAATTCCGCATCAAGCCCTGTTTTAGCGGACGTTAAAATTGTAAATGTAAATATTAGCGATTGCAGCGCTCCATGGGCCGGAGCGATTTATGTTACAGGCGGCTCTGTTGAGTTAAAGAATAGCGTCGTGACTGGCTGCTCCGCCACCACCCGAGGTGGCGGAATTTGCGTCAGTGGATCTTCCGCTGCAAAAGCTTCTCTTACAATAGAAGATTCCGAAATTTCTAATAATCAAGTCACAAACGCAAGCAATGCCTATGGCGGCGGCTTGAATGTTATAAACAACTCGGAGGCAATCTTTAAGTCTGGCCTGATTGGTTCCGACGAGGCAGGAAAAGGAAATTCCGCGTATTACGGCGGCGGCGTTAGTGTCAATCAAGGCGGCATTTTTTCAATGAGCGGAACCGCCCGCATATCCGGCAACAGCGCCAAGGTTGGAACAACGGAAACCTATGGCGGCGGCTTGTATGCCGACAGCAGTTGTTCCATGAGCGGACAATCCCAAATATCCAATAACACGGCCAAAAATGGCGGCGGCGTTTGTGTTACTCTAAACGGACTGTTTTGCATGTCCGGCTCGGCTGTTGTAGGAAAAAGCGATGTGTCGGCTCCAGCTTCCTCATCCACCGCAGGCTATCGTTCCAACTACGCCTCTAGCTATGGCGGCGGAATATACGCGGCTCTTCCGTCCAAAGTTAAGTTGGGCTACGCCGCTGACGGAACAACCCCCGCAACTTTTGACGGAGGCGTATATTACAATTACGCAAGCTCTGGCGGCGGCATTGATGCGGATTCTGACGTTAGCGACAAAACTCTTTTTATCGATGCAGGAAACATTTGCTTTAACGGATGCTCTGCCAATGGCGGCGGCGTCAGCGCAAGCGTTGTAAAAATGACAGGCGGAAATGTTAGCAACAACACAACCGCGATGACAGGAAGCGGCAACGGCTACGGCGGCGGCATTTACGCGACAACCGTTTGTGTAGGCGGAGGACAAGTCGCGGGCAACAAAGCCAAAAGCGGCGGCGGCGTTTACGCGATAGGTCATTTTTACTTGTATGGAAGCGGCGTAATAGGCGACCGAAGTGTTGACGCGGTTGCCACTGGTCAAAACGACTGTTCCAACTATGCCTCTGTTTATGGCGGCGGCGTTTATTCAGCCGGCCAAGCCTATATTGGCTATTGCCTTGATGATTCCGACAGTATCACTCAAGCGGAATGTACCGGCGGAATATACCGCAATTTTGCGACAGGTCTAAGTTCAGGCACATACGTAAAATTTGGAGCGGGCGGCGGCCTTTACATGCAATTTTCTAGCAACACTTATCCGTTTGTGTTTAAGATGGACAGCGGAACTGTCGCTTACAACGCCGTAACAAATTCCAACAATTACGGCGGAGGCATTAACCTTTGTAACAAGACAGATCCTTCTACCCAAGAAATCACAGGCGGCTCCATTATTGGAAACTCCGCCAAAATAGGCGGCGGCGTTTACGCGTATTTGCAAAACTCTTTGAAAGTTGGCGGCGGCATTTACGCGCCAAGCGCCACAGGAAAACAGGGCGACAACGACATTTGTTTGCTCGACGAAGATCGAACTCTTGAAAAAAGCTCCGCCTTTACGGACACGCACAATCCGGTCATGACTGTCACGCCGCCTTTGAATATTAGTAGTTTGGCGCCCAAATATGCAGCCGGAACTGCAATTTTTGACAGCAGCATTGGCGACGAATGCTCCAAGATTGAGGTTGCCAAAGTAAGCGGCGCTTCTTGGGCAATCGACACCGACGGAACGCTTAAAACGACAACGCGTTTGGTTTACATCGCTTCGCCCACATCTGTTCCTTCCGGCGTCACAAAGGGCAGCGACGAATACGGCAACGGAACCATTAGCGCCCCCTATGCGTCAATCGACAAGGCCGTGCATGCGTTTACAGACCCCAAAGCCGCTCCCCTAGACAGGCCCGGAGACCTTCCCGAATTCCCCAACAAGATTTATGTCCTTAGCGACATGACTTATGGAAGCGGAGTGAGCGCAAGCCAAGCGGCGTATTTTGAGATTGTAGGCTACAGGGGCAAATCTGCGGGAGCGTCGGCGCAATTTACGCTCAACACTTCGGATCCAACAAGTTCGGGCTTTTACATTCAGCATGGACAAAAAGTTAAATTCATCAACATAAACTTTACTCAAACCGCGTCGGAACCAAACGCTTACGCGGCAATTGTCGTTCCGCCTGCGAAACCTGGCGAGGGAAAGCTGGCCGGAGAGGCTTTCTTGGATAATTGTTCCATCACGGGAATCACCGCCACAAAGTGCTCTGCCATAAGCGCCGAAGGCGACGTCCACTTAAAGAATGTTTCTATTAAAAACAACATCGCGGTGGCCACTTCGGAAGGCTTCTACGAGTGGGGCCCTGCGGTATTCTCCAAGCAAGGAAAAATTTCTTTGTTGGGCAAGGTTGAAATTTGCGACAACAAGATGGATGTTTCAGACGGCGCGGGAACAGCGTTTAAGCCGCAAAACGTTTGGATTGGCGACAACAAGGATGTCTCCGGCGACGTTTACTTTGAGCCGCTTGTAATCGCAGGCGCCTTGACGGCCGGAAGCAACATCAGCGTGACAACTTACGACCCAAGCGCCACCGTCTTTACAAGCGGCTGGTCAACCTACAACCCCGACACAGACCCCGCCGACGTGTTTGACAGCGACACAGGCTTGTCCGTCTACAAAAATGCCGGCGGCGAAGTCGCTCTCAAAAAGCCGACCGACCTTTACGTAAGCTCTTCGACCAGCGACCCTGCCGGCGACGACGACCTTGGAACAGGCAGCGCCAAAAAACCGCTTGCGTCCGTCGCTAGGGCGATGGGAGTGATAAACGATTTGAATGATTCAACGGTGGATTACACGATTCATGTTGCGGGAACTTTAACAGAGAATGTCAACATTCCCAACAGCCTTGCCGCCGCAAAGATTGCGATTGCTGGAAGCGACGCGACAATGGACAAGCTTGACGGAGTTGATTACACTGACTCCGTTGTGAGCGTGGCTACGACAATTCCTGTAGAGCTTAGCAATCTTACAATCACGCGAGGAACTCACGGCGTTATGGTTGATTCTACAGGCAATAGCCTTGTTAAGCCGCAAGTGACTATAAGCAATTGCGTGATTGACGACAACAAGTCGGCCGGTGACGGCGCGCATAAACAAGGCGCTGGCATTTACGCCGACATGTATGCCGGAGCGAATCGCGCCGCTAGCGGAACGCTGACGGTAACTGACACGACAATTTCTAACAATGTGGCGGCCACCAAAGGCGGCGGAATATACATACACGCCGGAAACTTGTCTTGCGTTGATTGCCAATTTTTGAGCAACACCGCTTTGGACGGCGCGGGCGGCGGCATATGCGGAGACAATGATTCAAGCATAAAACTCTTTAACATAGAGGGCGGAAAAATCTGCCATAACAAAGCGTATAAGGCCAGCAGCGGCGAAGGAAACGGAGCCGGCTTGAACGTGGCTACTCAAAGCGGCGCGGATCCGCTTGTAAAGGGCGTTGAGATATCCGAGAATGTCGCCGTAGGAAACGGCGGCGGAATCCAAATTACAACAGGAAAATACCTGACAATACAAGACTGCCAAATTAAATCAAACGAGGCTAATAAAGGCGCGGGCGTTTACGCTGGAGGAAGAGTTACAATTAAAGGCGGAACAATCAGCGGCAATACGGCTACACTTGAAGGCGGCGGCGTGTCAAGTTCAACTAGCAGCGCCACTCTTTCTATAAGCGGCGCTGAGATTAGCGGCAACACAGCCGCAAGCGGCGGCGGCGTTTATTCTACTAATGGCTTTACAATTGGCGGCGCTGTTTCAATTCCCGCGGGAACTGACGGCAAGAACGACGTTTGGCTTAAGAACGGACAAACGATAGACATAAACGCTCCTTTGACAGCGGCATCAACGCCAGTGGCGACAATCACGCCGGAATCTTACGAACTTGGAACGGCGGTTGTAAAAGCGACCGCTACAACAGTCACGCTTGCAGACGAGCTGGCAAAGTTTGCGGTCACTCCATACTCCGGCGCGGATTGGTCTGTTGTGGCCAACGCGGCTGGCGACGCCGGCGTTTTGCGCTCCGACAATGTTTCTAGCGGCGGCATCAGCATAAGCATATCCGAAGGCGTCAAGTTTGTTGTGACCGCTCCCAAAAAGTCCGGACAGGCCGCCTCGTTTGCAGTCCAAGATGCAAGCGGCGCGCCTCTAGCCGCCACTTTGCCGCATATCGAAATCAAGAAAAAGAGCTCCACCGTTTACTCTGCCGACGCGCAATCAGTGGACGCGCCATACTTGTCTGCCGGCAACTACCAGCTCTACTGCCGCGCCACCGTCGACGGCAGCGTGTTTGACACCACGGTTGAGTTTACGGTTGCGGCCAGCGGCGGCGGCTCCGTTCCTGAGGGCTTTGTGACGGTAACCGGCGCGACTGTCATCGGACCTCTTTCTGTCATGTCTGTCTTTGTCTCCGGCCGAACCGTGAAAATCCCTGAGCTCTATGTTTGCGACCACGAAGTGACTCAGAAAGAATGGTACGATGTTATGGGCGTGTCGCAGTCAGAAATATTCGCTTTTGATAGAGGTCTCGGCGACAACTATCCTGTTTACAATGTCAACTGGTATCATGCCATCGCTTATTGCAACAAGCGCAGTTTGGCGGAAGACCTTGAGCCATGCTACACGGTTACCAGCGTGACGGATTGGAAGAACCTTGCGTTTGCAAGCATACCGACTTCAAACGATGATAATTGGAACAAGGTGACATGCGACTGGTCGGCCAACGGCTATCGCCTGCCAACGGAAGCTGAGTGGGAATACATCGCCTTCAACAAGAACAAAGACAGCTACACTTACGCCGGAAGCGGCAATATTGATGAAGTGGCTTGGTACACGACAAATGCAGGAAACAAAACGCACGAGGTAAAGACCGCCAAGCTTGCCGGAAAGGACTCCGCCAATGGACTGGGCATCTACGACATGAGCGGAAACGTCTGGGAGTGGTGCTGGGACTGGTTCGGCAGTTTAACAACTAGCACCGATGCGCACGGCCCGTCGTCGGGGGAAAAGCGCGTTCGGCGCGGAGGCTCTTGGGACGACACCCCCATCAACTGCGAGGTCTCTTACCGGGACTACGAATACCCGTATAACCGCAACCGCGTCTACGGTTTCCGCGTAGTCCGAAACGCGGAGTAAAGGAAGAATATAGAATAGAATGATAAAACATAAAAACTTTGTTCCGACATTAAAATCCTTCTCTTTGGTCCTGCTTGCGGGCGCGGCTCTGTTGATGGCGGCGTGCTCCAACATAGGCGACGACGCGTCTTATGGCGGAATAAAGATTGAAGCGGGCGGCGTTGGCGGGTCAGCGCAGGCCGCTACGCTTAAGGCAAGCGTTGCGTTCCCGGGCTTGCCCGCAGTCGAGCAATCTGCAGCTGTCGAGCAAACAGGCGTTAGCAAGTCGGCGTTCCCGGCGATGCCTGCTTCTACGGACACATATTTTTCATACAGCGCCACGCTTGACGACGGAGCGGGCGGGGTTTATAGCGGCAAAGGCCATTACAACAGTTCCACCTTAAAATATGAATTTGACTTTATCGGAGCGGTCAAAGCGGCGGAGCAAACATACACGCTTACGGTTGCGATGAACTATTCAACGGGCCCGGCCACGCCGGTTGCAATCGCGCGCGGACAAAGCCAAGTGACTGTGCCAGCGGCGGCGGATTCGTTTGACGCCGGCGTTCGCCTTAATCCAACAACAGACAGCGGATATAACGGCTCTATAAGCCTTCCTGTAAAATTTGACGACGCGGACATTACAAGCGTTGACGTCAAGCTTATAGACTCGGACGGCTTTGACAGGGCCTATAACTATTTGTCAGACTTAAGTTTTAGCGTAAGCGGCGGTATCGCAAGAATTACAAGCAATGTCACCGACGGCCTGCCCGCAGGAATCTACACCCTGCTTATGACTTTTTATAAGACCGCCCAAGTTGTCGGCGGCCGAACCGAAACCGTGTCTGTTTTTGGCGGCATGGAAACAAACCAATGGTGGACCGGCTCCGGCTCCGCCTTGACTCTTGCAATCTCCGAGGCCCAAGCCCAAACCGAATACTGGGTGCGCGGAACAGGCGGCGCCTTTTACGCGCAAGACTATGCAAGCGGCTGGTCTGCCGCCGACACAAACAGCGGCGACTTTTTTGCGCCGCTGCAAACGATTCAAAAAGCCGTTGACCTAATCGAGGCTAACGGCGACACGACAACGCAATACACAATTTATGTTGACGGAACTATTTCCGCCGGAGACAGCCCTGAATTTAAAGGAACCACAGACCCCTTCAAATCTCTTGCGTATATAAGCGCCGCGCGAAAAATCAAGATAAGCGGCTATAGCGGAAGCGACAAGGACATCATCGACTGCAACTCAAAGTGCAGGGGAATTACAGTCGCATCCGCTGTGATTGAAATTTCAAATTTGTCCATAACAAACGGCGGCGATGTAAGCAACGGCGGCGCCCTTTATGTTGGCGGCGGAACTGGAACGGCGATTCTTTCTGACGGCGCGCTTATAAACAAAAACCAATGTACGGAAAACGGCGGCGGAATATATTCCAACGGAAACCTTTACATTTGCGGAAGCGCCGTCGTCGGCGATTATTCCGCTTCCATGAGCGCGGCTCAATCCAGCGATTGCGGAAATTCATGCGGAGGCAATGGCGGAGGAATTTCTTCCAGCGGAAATTTGTATCTTGGCTACAGCGCTTACACAGACGCCGCGACCAACACTCCCCAGCCGTTGACTGGCGGCGTTTACAGAAACTACGCCAAAAACGGCGGCGGCATAAATTCAACAGGAAGCGTTTTCGCCGCTTCGGGCTGCATAAGCTATAACGGAGCTTCAAGCGCGGGAGGCGGCATTTACAACAACGGAACAATCAAGATTGGCGGCGAAGCCTACATTCCCGCAGGAGACGACGGAAAGAACGACGTTTACATGGCCAGCTCGACCACGATTCAAGTGGCGTCGCCGTTGACCGCAACGACAACGCCTGTGGCCACAATCACGCCCAGCTCTTACACGCCATCAAAGTCTGTGGTGACGCTTGCTGATTCTTCCACCGCCACGCTTGCAGACGAGCTTTCTAAATTTGCGGTCACTCCAAACGACGCCGGTGATTGGTCGGTTGTTGCAAACGCTGCTGGCGACGCGGGCGTTTTGCGTCCGGCCAACTCTGCCAGCGGCGGCGTTACGGTTAGCCTTGGCGGCGGAGTGTCGTTTGTCATTACAAAGCCAACGGCGGAGTCTTTGACTGCCAGCTTTACAGTTATGGATGGAACTGAAGAAGCGCCCGCCGCTGACCTTTCTGGCTTGCAAATAAAGATTTTGAACAGCAGCGGCTCAGAGCTTTACTCCGCCGCCGCTCAAACCGTAACGGCATCGTATCTCCCTGACGGCAGCTACAACTTGTACTGCCACGCCGTTTACAACGGCATCGACTACGACACAACAGTTACGTTCACGATTGGCAGCGGCGGAACGGTTGGCTTGTCAACGCCCCTAACGCTGGAAGCGATTGACAACGGCACGACTGTATATGTTGTCTTCCGCGCGCCGTCCTCTAGCGGCGCCACGCCAATTAGATACAAGATAAACGACGGAGAGCCGCAAGAAATCGCGCGTGTTAGTAAAGCGGACAACGTCGATTCGGAATCGACCGATTATGTTCAAATTAATATAAACGCGGGCGACAAGGTTTGTTTTTACGGCGACAATCCAAGGTATTCGTCTCGCGCAAACAACTTGAGGCGTTACTCCCGCATCGCTCCAAACAAAGACTGCTATGTTTACGGAAACGTCATGAGCCTTATAAACAGCTCGGACTTTGAAAACGAAAAAACGCTGACTGAAGAATACGCGTTGGCGGGGCTCTTTAGAAACGAAACTGGGGATTTGCATAAGGCCAATGTAATAATCAAGCCCGGCGCGGACTTGTTCTTGCCGGCGGAAACGCTTTCGGACTATTGTTATGCTTCTATGTTCTATAACAACGACAGTCTGGATAGGGCGCCCGAACTTAACGCGACGACGCTTGCGGATGGTTGCTACAAAGAGATGTTTAGCGGGTGTACAAGTTTGACCAATCCTCCCTCGCTTCCGGCGACGACGATGGCATACAACTGCTATTCTTATATGTTCATGAAAAGCGGATTGACAAGCGTTCCGGCTCTTGGGGCCGAAAATTTGGCAGAATGGTGTTACTATGGCATGTTCACTGAATGCAACGGCCTTACAACTGTTCCCACTGATTTGCTAAAAGCGACAGTTATGGCGGATGGCTGCTACTGGTCAATGTTCAATGGCTGTGAAAACCTTCAAAACGCGCCCGATCTTCCCGCGGGAACATTGGCGAAGCAATGTTACAATGAAATGTTCAGCGGATGCAAAAGCCTGACTTCCCCGCCGGCGCTTAACGCGATAACCTTGGCGGAGGAATGCTACAGTTATATGTTCTATGGCTCCGGCCTTACGAGCGCGCCCGCGCTCCCGGCGGCGACTTTGGCGCCCGGTTGTTACACCAACATGTTCCAGAATTGTAAGAGCCTTACAAGCGTTGGCGAAAATTACTTCTCGAGCGTTACAGCCACCGCCCATAGAGCTTGTTACGCCATGTTCTCCGGTTCCGGCCTTACGAGCGCGCCAAAGCTTCCCGTCGCTCCTATGACGAATTCCAGCTATTATGAATACTATGACGATGACGGCGGGGTTCACCCTAACTCTTACTACGGCCAAATGTTCAAGGACTGCGTGAATCTTGCGACTCTGCCGTCCGGCATGTTCCCTGCGATAACGCTGGGACTTAGATGCTACGAAGAGATGTTCAGCGGCTGTACAAGCTTGGAAACTTTCCCAACGCTGCCCGCTGGAGATGATCCTTCAGCCGGCGGTGGCGGCAGTTTGGGCGTCGCTTGCTACAAACAAATGTTCGAAGGCTGTACAAAGTTGAAGGATACAATCAGCCTTCAAGCTACGAATTTGAACGATAGATGCTACATGGGCATGTTCAAAGGCTGTACAAGTTTGACAATCGCGGCGGACCTTCCCGCCACAACGCTTGAATCGAGGTGCTACCAAGAAATGTTCAGCGGCTGTACAAGCCTTAACTCTGTTACATGTATGGCAGAAGATATTAGCGCAGAAGATTGTTTGACTGACTGGCTTAAAGACACTACCGGTGGAGTTCTAACAGGCGCGTTGACTTTAGCCCAGTGGGGCTACTATGTGCCAAGCGCCTGGACTATTGTGACTGAGTAATCTGCGCGGAGGATAGCATGATAAGACAAATGAGTTTTGTTCAGACATTAAAACGTTTCTCTTATGCGATGTTTGCCGCGGCGCTGTTTGTTTGCGCGTTCGCTTCGTGCTCCAACTTGGGCGGCGACGATTATTCTTCGCAAGTTACTGTGACAATTCCAACGGCGGGACCTACGCAGGACGGAACCGTTCAAACCCAAACGCAGCCGCAAGGCTTTGGCGCCGGAGACCTTTGCGCAAAAGTTGCGGTGCCCAATTTGCCTACGGTTCCAAAAGCGCAAGAGATTTCCGCGTCAAGCGCGGAAATGACAGAGGTGGCAAAGTCGGCCCTGCCTGACATGTCCGTAATTGGAATAAATTATACTTTTACCGCAATGCTTTCTGGCGGAGGCTCCACGTATTCCGCGACAGGCGAGTACGACAGTTCCACAGGCGAATGTCAATTTGTTTTTGTAGGAGCGGCAAGAAGCGCGGCGACCGTATACACGCTTTCGGTCAGTTTAAACTACAAATCAGGCAGTTCGACAACTGTGGCAATCGCAAGCGGATCAAAGCAAGTTACCCTTGCCGCTAACGCCGACTCATTTGCAGCAAGCGTCAAGCTGGCTCCCAACACAGATTGCGAAATCAACGGCAACATTTCGCTCCCGTTGGAATTTGCCGACGCGGCGATTGACAAGGTTGAGATGTATCTTTGGAATTCCGCTGGAGAGGATGTGGCTGCGGCGAGCTTTAAAAACGTTTTGAGCGCGAGCGCAAGCCCTGCGGCCATCCCAATCTCTGGCGCAAGCGGAACGTTGGAAAGCGTCGATGGCGGCTTGCATTGCGGCTCGTACACGCTGGCCATGACCTTTTACAAGGGAAGCGCAAAATGCGGCTCGCGCACCGAAAGCTTGAACGTTTATCCAACGCTCACCACAAGCGTTTGGTGGAGCGCTGGTGGAACAGGAACCGCAGGCGATTCGTTGGCAATTTCTACAACCACGCAAACCGAATACTGGGTGCGCGGAACAGGCGGCGACTTTTACGCCAACATATTTAAAGACGCGCCGGCCGCAAGCGACACAGGCTCGGGCACCTTTGCCGAACCCTTTGAAACATTGCAGGCGGCTATAAGCGCCATACAAGCAACCGGCGACGCGTCCACCAAATACACAATCGTTGTCGACGGCCTTGTAAACGCCGCTCCCTCTGTGGGTTACGCCTCCAACGACGATTCCATGGGCAACATAAGCTTGCCTTGCAAAATCACGCTCAAAGGCTGGAGCGGAAGCGACACCGACATCCTTGACGCCGCCGCGCAAGGCCGCGTTCTTTCCGTTGCCAACGGAGCCACCGTCACCCTGCAGGACATCGCTCTTAAGAACGGAAATGCGACGGTTGGCGGTTGTATTACCACAGCGGGAACTGTGACAATGCAAAGCGGCCTTATCACAGGCGGAACTGCCACCGCCGGCGCGGGCGTGTCCATTGCGAGCACGGGCGCGTTCACTTTGAAAGGCGGAACAATTAGCGCTAACAATGCCGACGCTTCCGGAGGCTTGGGCGGCGCCTTTTGCGCTTTGGGCCAGCTTGACATATACGGCGGCGAGATTAGCGGAAACTCTTCGTACCAAGGCGGAGCCATTTACTGCGCCGGCACCGTCACGATGAACAAAGGCGACATGACGGGGAACTCAGCGGCCAATGGCGGCGCGGTTTACATCACAAAATATGGAGAATCCGCGGCAAAGTTTACGTTGTCCGATGGAAACATTTCTTCAAATTCAGTAAAAAGCGTCGGCGCAGACACAGGATTAGGCGCAGGCATTTTTAATTATGACGGAACGCTTGACATTAAAGGCGGCTTGATAAGCGACAACACAGGCGCTGAAAACGGCGGCGGCGTGTACAACATGTCTGCCGCAACAATGAGCGGCGGTACTATATCCGGAAACTCCGCGACCAACAGCGGCGGCGGCGTTCATACAAGCAATTCCTTTACGATGAGCGGCGGAACGATTTCTGGCAATACCGCTTCTTTTGGCGGCGGCGTTATTATTAATGACAATTCTTTTGAGATAAGCCATGGAACCATTGAGGCCAACACTGCAAGTAGTTTTGGCGGCGGCGTCTTTGTGTCTAAATCAACGGCGCAGCTTGCAATTAAAGGCGACTGTGAGATACGTCAAAATTCCTCAAGATATGGAGCCGGCGTTTATTCGTGCGGAATTTCTACGATGAGCGGAGGAAAAATCACCGCGAACACTGCCGCTTCAAACGGAAGCGGCGGCGGCGTGTATATATATGACAATTCATTCACGATGACAGGCGGCGAAATAAGCGCTAATACCGCTCCCTTGGGAGGAGCCGCCGTTGTTGAATTCATCACTGACACTGAGCACGTGACTCATTCTGGCGAATTTCACCTAAGTGGCAATGTGTCAATTCCTGTTGGAACTACAAAGAACGATGTTTATTTGTATAATCCAATTACAATTGATGGCGATTTGGCGGAAGAAACTTTGATTAGTGTCACGCCTCGGGCTGACACAACAAACCCAGAAACCTACA
Organism: Treponema sp.; assembly: GCA_017551705.1. GTDB lineage: Bacteria > Spirochaetota > Spirochaetia > Treponematales > Treponemataceae > Treponema_D. The sequence continues at coordinate 45,003 of JAFZLA010000041.1, read as the reverse complement.
CGCCTGATTTTGTTGTCCTTTTTTCTGATGACGACGGAACTCTTGTCAAAAACAACCGGACTCATTTTGCCGTTCTTCCAGATGCCGAAGGAAATGAGTGGAGCATTTCGTCCGAGGGTCTTTTGCGCAATGGCCACGGCGTAAAGACCGGCGCTGAGATTAACTCGATTCTAACCTCAGTAAACGTAAACGGCGTTGAATTTAAGCCCAGCGCAACTCCCGAGCCTGCCAGCGGCGTTTCTCATAAGGGCTATCTTGATTACGAAGAGACGATCCCCATTTGGTACGACAGCCTAAAAATGTATTATTACGCAAAGGGCGTCACAGACGGCGGCGGCAATAAAATCTTGCTCAACAAAAATAGCGCCAAGATGTTCAAGAGTTGCAGCAACTACGTGGCGATATCCACGGCATATTTTGACACAAGCAAAGTTGAGAACATGAGCGAGATGTTCCACGGTTGCACAGGAGTGACAAGTCTTGACGTTAGCGGCTTTGACACAGGCAAAGTTAAAGACATGAGCCAAATGTTCGAAGGCTGCTCTCAGTTGGCCAGCCTTGACATTGCAAGCCTTGACACTTCAAATGTCACGGATATGTCGGCAATGTTCCATACATGCTCCGCCCTTGCGGAACTTAAAATAAACGGCATTGACACAAGCAAAGTGACCAACATGTACGCGATGTTCAGTGGCTGCAATATGTTGACCCAGCTTGACGTTAGTGGCTTTGACACCTCTAGCGTGACTACAATGGAAAAAATGTTCTATAACTGCAATAAAGTTACAGAACTAGACTTTACAAATTGGGACGTGTCTAAAGTTACCTCTATGGAGGGCGCTTTTAGTTCTTGCACGAAATTGGAGCGCATTTTCGCTTCAACAAAAACAAGCTATATGCCTGTCGCTCTTACAAAAACCACAGACATGTTTAGCGGATGCACAAGCCTAAAAGGCGGCTGCGGAACGGCTTGCGACGGAACTACCCACGTTAGCGACATTTCTTATATGACCATCGACAGGGGCTCTGCGCAGCCCGGCTACTTGACCGACAAGTCTATGCTAAAGACGGGACTCGATATAAACATAGATTTACTTTTTGTCGTAGATTCAACGATTACCGCGATAAAGCCTTGCGCCACAAAACCTGCCGATTCTGTAGACAAGCGGTACATTGACTATGCAAAAGAAATTCCAATTTGGGCTGACGGAACCGACGTGTTCTACTATGTTCCTGCGGGAGAAAAGTTAAACCTCAACCCCAATTCGGCAGCAATGTTTGAATCCTTTACAACAATTCAATCGATTGATTTGAGCGGCTTTGACACCAGCGCAGTTGAAACTATGGAGAAAATGTTCAATAATTGTCGCAATGCCACTCAGTTTGACTTGAGCGGCTTTGACACTGGCAAAGTTACAAACATGACCAAGATGTTCTATAACTGTCTGGCGCTTGAAACCATTTATGTCAACTCCACAAAGTTTGACGTTGCCCATGTGACCGCCAGTGACAATATGTTCGGCTACTGCTCGTCCCTCAAGGGCGGCTCGAGCACAACTTGCGACGGTACGACCAACATTGATGTTACCTACGCCCGCGTGGACAATCCGCCGTCCCAGCCGGGATACTTTACCGGTGATTTGCGCCCTGTCATTGTCATTGACACGCCGGACGGAAAACTTACGCTAAGTTCCGATCTTGTCGGCGGAGAGATTACTTCTAGCGCCACTGACACTATTGTCACAATCTCCGCGACAGACCAAAGCGGAACGGCTGTTTCTGACGCCGACCTCACGTCTTGGACGATAAATGTTTACAACGGCCCCAAAGAGCTTGGAAGCGTCGATTCAAATTCGTTCAAGTTCAAGAGGGCGTTCCCCAAGGGAACTTACACGATGAACGTAAGCGTGGTTTACAAGGGAACGCCATACTCCGACTCTTTCACTGTGCAAAAGACGGTGGACGGAGTAGCTCCTGTTACAGGAACGCCGCTTACGTTTGAGGCGATAGAAGCCGGCGCCACCGTAAGCTTTGACAACAAAGCGGCCGGTTCTGTTTACTACAGCGTTAACGGCGGCGACTTGACAGAAATTGCCGCCGGCGACACGGGCTCTGTCACGCTGGACGACATTGGCGACATAGTTGAATTCTACGGCGACAATGCGCAATATGCAACTGACACTTCAAGTTACAGCAATATTTCTTGCGACAAAGAATGTTATGTTTACGGAAACATAATGAGCCTTGTTAGCAGCGACGACTTTGAAAGCCAAACGGAGCTTACCAAAGATTATACATTCTTTAGACTTTTTTCCGGCAACGAAAATATCATAAACAAGAGCGGCATGGCCCTGCGCCTGCCTGCTACAAAGCTCAAAAAACAATGCTACCAAAATATGTTTAATGGCTGCAAAAAACTGACAAAAGCGCCAGCGCTTTCCGCGACAAGTTTGGCAAATTCTTGTTATGCCAGCATGTTCTCGGGATGCAAGGCTCTTGTGGAAGCGCCGGAGCTTTCCGCGACAACTTTGATGAGTGGTTGTTATAACGGCATGTTCCAGGATTGCGAATCGCTTGTGGAAGCGCCAGCGCTTCCCGCAATGTCCGCGGTTACTTCATGTTATGCCAACATGTTCAAAAATTGCAAAGCGCTTGTGGAAGCGCCGGACCTTCCTGCGACAACTGTGAAAGGCAGTTGCTACGCCTCTATGTTTGAGGGCTGCTCAAGCCTTGTAAAAGCGCCAGCGATTCTTCCGGCGACTGGAATTACATCTAACAGCTCTAGCGCTTTAGGTGGACAAACGCAGATCTACCAATATATGTTTAAAAACTGTGAAAAGCTTACAAAAGCGCCCCAGCTTCCTTCGACAACAGTTACAAACTATTGTTACAAAGGCATGTTCGAAGGATGTACATCTCTTGTAGATGTTCCCGACCTTCCTGCGGAGAATTTAGGGTTAAACGGAGGCATGTACAGTTATCAAGACATGTTTAAGGGATGCACGGCTCTTGTAAACGCTCCAAAAATACTGGCAACGAAAATGGGCAAAGGTTCTTGTACAAGCATGTTCGAAGGATGCGAGTCGCTTGTAAAGGCGCCGGCGCTTCCCGCGACTACACTTGCCGCTAATTGCTATGATTCTATGTTTAGATATTGTAAAAACCTTACAGAGGCGCCAATACTTGCGGCTACGACACTTGTTAGCGCATGTTATAGCCAAATGTTCGAATATTGCGAAAGCCTAGGCGAACTTGTTTGTCTTGCCGAGGTTGACAATGCTGGTGGCACTGCCTTTACATCCAACTGGCTGGTTGGCGTAAGATCTTCCGGCACATTTTACGCTTCAAAAAATGTTAATTTGTTATACTGGATGTCTGACGTACCGGAGGGTTGGACAAGGAACACATACAGCGAGTAAAGATAGAGGTTTGAATTATGAAAGATAGTTTTGCAAAAAAAAGCGCTTTGACTCTTTGGGTCTTGTTGCTTGCGGCGCTTGCTTTTTTCTCTTGCTCCAATTTGCAGGGCGACGCCCAAAGCCAAGAGGCCTCTGGCGGCCAGACGACTTCGGACGGACAGATTCTTTCTACTTCTTGGGAAGGAAGCCAAACTCTTTCTGGCTCTTTTGGCGCGCAAGGAATTTTTCCTAAGGAGTTTTTGCAAAAAAGTTCAGCCCCCGCCGATGCGACCGGCGGTGTTTTAAAAACCTTGTTTCCGTCCGACCCTACTGCCAGCGTTACATATTCAGTCAACGCCGTAGTTCACGGAGGAACGGAAACAGCGAGCGGAACAGTTGACGCGGATAAAATGGAATATGCCATAGAGCTTTCGTATGCCGCCGGCGGAACGGATTGGGACGTTACCGTTTTTGGAACGCTCGCAGGAAAAACCGTTCTTTCCAAAACGCAAACTATAAATGTAAGCTCTGGCGGCGCTGTTAAAAAGCCCTTTACGCTGGAGTATAGCCAAGACCCTTTGGATGGAAAAGGCTCAATAGAATTTGCGTTATCTTATGAAGATGACGTTGATGTGGGCGGCATAAAAGTTTTTTGCTCAAAGTTTGGAGAGACTGACTCAACAGAAACCGACATTTCTTTGACAAGCAAAACGTTCAGCAAGGGTTCGCTGGATCCTGGCGCTTACGACATAAAGATTGTTTTTTTTGACAGCGATGACAAACCCATTTACGCCATTGTCGAAAAGGCCAACGTTTATTCAAACCTTATTACAAGCGTTTTTGTAGGCAAAGCCCCTTACATAAAAACAGGCGGCGTTGTCCAAATATCAAGCGGCGATTTGGTCTCCGCGCAAACTGTTGCCGACACTGGAATTTGGCTTGGCGGAAAAGGCTTGGTTGACAATTCTATCGCCGACGATGCCAACGACGGAACAATATACGCTCCCGTAGCAAGCTTGCGCCGAGCCTTTGAAATTGCAAAAGGCCTTGCCGCCGCGGATTCTTCAAAGACTTATACGATAAACGTGCAGGGCAATGTTACGATTGGCGCGGAGACAGAAGGCCAGGACGACGCCACGCTTGATTCCGACACAAAAGTTTTGGTTGTGGGAACAAATCCAATCGCTTATTGGGCGGTCGACGGCCAAGGCCAAGTTGATTACATCACGTCAAGCTCCCAGGACTCTACATTTAAGAACCTGGCCTTTTGCTTTTCCAGCGGAATAACCGTCGCCGCCGGAAAGTTGACGATGGACAATTGCATTGTCGCCAGCAGCCTGACCGGCGATGATGACACTGGCGGCGGCATTACTGTCAAGGAAGGCGCCAGTCTTGAATCTGCGCAGGGCCTTGTCATCGAGGATTGCGAAACCACAGTTTCTTGCGGCGGCGGCATTTGGTGCGCCGGAACGATTGACCTAACAGATGCGACCGTTAGGGGTTGCAAGGCAAGCTCCAGCACGACAGGCAAAGGAAACGGCGGCGGCATTTATGTCAAAGGCGCCAACGCCGTTGTCAAGCTTGATTCATGCTTAATAGGAAAAAATTCTATCCAAGACAGCGGCGCAAGCGAAAGCAGCAATTCAAACTATGCCCAAAATTATGGCGGCGGCATTTACATCGACTCCGCCAAAACCGTTACGTTAACCAACACGTCTGTAAGTTACAATTGCGCGTCCAGCGGCGGAGGCGTCTATGTGGCAAACAATACGATTAAGCTTGTAAACTCCAGCATCAAAAATAACGGGGCAATAGGCAAGGGGGCTGCGAGCGGAGAAGGCGGCGGAATCTATTTAAAACAAGGAACGCTTTCTTCTTCCGACGCGGACACTTCTATTTCTTGCAATAGGGCGGTGGGCAGCTCTTCTTGCGGAGGCGGCCTTTACATTTCAAGCAGTTCTACGCAAACTGCAGCGATAAAGGGAACTTTTGACAAAAACTCTTGCGCGGCAAGTGACGGAACCATTGCAGGAAGCGGCGGCGCCATATACAACGCGTGCTCAAATCAACTGACGCTTCCAGCTGGAGCGACAATCGGCCAGAGCGGAAAGGGCAATTCCGCAAAACTTGGCGGCGGCGTTTACAACAGCGGAACTTTGCTCGTTAGCGGCGGCGCAATAAGCGGCAACACGGCCAGCGAGTATGGCGGAGGCATTTACAACACAGCCTCGCATTCTGTAACTATTATGGCTGGAACAGTTTCCTACAACTCGGCTGAATCCGGCGGCGGCGTTTATAATTATGGAACATTAAAACTTGACGCGTTGGCTTGCCTTAGCGAAAACGCCGCGTCTTCCGAATACCCCAACGGCGGCGGAGCGGTTTACAATAAAGGCTCTTTTTCTATTGGCGGCTCAATTACGATTCCCTATGGCAAAACCGCTTCGAACGACATATATTTTCCGAGCAACGACAACATAATTGAGCTTTCAAGCGCTTTGGACGGAGATTTTACAGGTCGCATAACCCCAAACATTAGTTTCGAAAGTTCGTTTGTAGCCGGAGTCCCGCTGATTTCTTCCAGTTCTGTAAGCGGGGAAAGCCTTTTGGCATGCGCCAAAAAATTTGCCATAACGCAAAGCACTAAGTATCAAGTGGGATGGAGCGTTTCAGGCTCAAACGCAAATGCAATTAAAGATTCGGAATATGTAAAGTCGAATTATTGTCACAGGACTTTTTCAGAAAACTTTGACGGCTCTCAAGTGTTTATAAAAGACAGAGAGGTTGCGATTCTGAATATGCTTGCAGGCGTCCATGAGTTGACGCAGGGAGAGTTCCAAAGGTATTGCTATTACGCGCATTCCGGCAAACAACCCGTCGCAAGATATGGCGTCGGCGACAATTATCCGGCTTATTATGTTTCATGGTACGACATGATTGTTTACTGCAACTTGCGAAGTTTAGCGGAAGGCTTGACTCCGGCCTACAGTTTGGACGGCGAAACAAATCCAAGCAAATGGCCCGACATTTTGGAAGACGGCGGAAAATATTGCGGCCCTTATGCGAACAACGCCAAGTGGAACGCCATCCGTTGCGCGAAGATGGATGAAGACAACCCTTGCTGCGGCTGGCGCATCCCAACCGAAATTGAATGGGAATATCTTGCGCGCGGCGGAAATTTGGATGGTTCGCAAACTATGTATAGCGGAGGCGATGTAGTTGGCGATGTCGCTTGGTACAGCGAAAACAGCGGCGTGGGCGGAGCATCTTATACCTTGGAAGGAAAGCCTCATTTAGTTATGACCAAAGAACAACCCAACACGCTTGGCCTTTACGATATGTCCGGAAACCTTTGGGAAGTTTGCTGGGACTGGGGCGGCGAAGGGGAATGGGGAAGTTTTACTATTTATGAAATAACAAAAAGCACTGCTTTGACCGGCCCTTCGTCAGGCGCAAAACGCATGCTGCGCGGCGGCGCGTGGAATTACGGCTCCACTGGCTGCGAAGTTTCCACCCGTCTGGTTGTAAACGGTCCCGAAGAAAGATGGGAAAACGCCGGCGCCCGCATCGTCCGCTACAGGTGATAACGCAACCCGCTTTCTTTGCGGACAAATTCTTAAAAGCCACAAAAAATTATTGACAATCTCTTATGGGGGGGGGTATTATAGAAGAAAAAATTTGGAGGGCTTTTATGAAAAAAGTTTTAAAGACAGTTGTGGCGGTTGCGATTTTTGGATTGGTCGCTGGCTTTTTTGGTTGCTCAAATTCTGCGGGCGGCTCAAGCGGTTCAGCAGGCAGCGGAACTGAGAATGCTGGAGGCGGATCTGACACTACAGGGGGTGGCTCTGACACTACGGGAGGCGGCAATGGTACTGCCCAGCCTGAACAAGAAGGAACAACTTTGGTTGTGTGGTCTTGTTCCGATGACCTTAAAACAATAATAAATGATTATTATAAGCCTGAACATACAGGCGTGACGGTTGATTTTACTTTAGTCGACAAAAGCCAGTTTTCTACAAAACTGGACGCCGCTCATTGGCCAAGAAGTACCTCGGAAGCGCTGATCCGACCACAGTTCAGAAGGCTTTCATCAACTGGGACACATTCCTCAAGACAGCCCGTGATCTTAAAAAGGCCTCTGGCGGAAAGTGCGTAATTCTTTCTGCAACCGGCGACTTGTTCCAGCCGTTCTATGGTTCCCGCAGTGGGCCGTGGATTCAAAATGGCAAGTTGGTTCTTGACCGGGCCATGGAAGACTACATGGAAATGGCCAAGACTCTCAAGGGCGAAGGACTTGAAGGACGCCAGGAACAATGGTCACAAGGCTGGTACGCAGGCTTCAAGGGCGAGCTAAAAAACGAAGCTGGAAAGCCTGTAGAAGTATTTGGAACTTTTCTTTCTTCGGATAAATTTACCGCAAATCTTAAGCCTAATGCTGGCAACACAGCCGGCGACTGGGGCATGATAGCCGGTCCTGCAAGCTACCGCTGGGGCGGTGAATGGCTTTGCGCCTACAAGGGGACAAAGGTCCCAAAATTGGCAAAAGAGTTCGTCAAATTTGTAACGGCAGACGATGAATTCTTAAAAAAGTGGGTCAAATCTACAGGAACGTCCGGTACGGTCATTAACAACATAGTGGCCAACACCAATGTTATTAATGCCATCAAAGACACATACACAGAGCCCTTCCTCAATGGTCAGAACAGTTACGCAGAGTTTGCCGCTCTTGCTCAAAATGTAAATGGTGCGCTTCCTCAAGCGACGGACCAAAGTATTGAGCAATTTTGGGGCGAAGCTGTTGGATCTTTTGTAAACGGTGAAAAGTCTAAGGCTGACGCTATTGCAGATTTTAAGCGGCATATAAAAGACGAGTTAGGCTATTAGCGGTAAACCAAGTAGGTTTTAACTGCCCTTGCGGACAAATCGCGCCACTCTGTTTTTGAAGCAGGTGGCGCGATTTTTTCATTCCCCAAAAAACCAATTCTCCACTTGCAAATCGCTGACCTCTTGGATGGCTTCAAAATGGCGGGTGTTGCCGGTGACCAAAATCATGCGGTTGGCCAAGGCTATGGCGGCGATCATGCTGTCAGAGAATTGCGTGGGCTTTCCTAGTTTTTCAAGCTTGACGCGCAGGTCGGCATGAATCTCCGCCGACTTTTTTGTGTAGTTTAAAATCTTAAAGTCGCCAGGAACTTCATCTTGAATAAATTTTGCAAGGAAGCTTTTTTTTGCGCCATCTTGCAAGCGCAACATTCCGAACATCAGTTCCTGCCAAACGGGAGCGCAAATTGCGCAATCGGAACTGTGTTCCGAAAGTTTTTTTATCACGTCATAGTTGGCGTCGGCCTTTATTATTTCGGACACGATGTTGGAGTCCAAAAGGTAATGGGGAGCCTCGTCGTCGGTTATGCCAAAGTCTTCCATCAGTCAAACACTCCGTCAAAAACATTCGAGTCGTAAGTGTCCACGGAATTGTCGCGCGCTTCAGAAAAAATTCTGTCTATTTCCTCATCGGTCAGAGTTGCGTCATACTGTTTTCTAAGGGCTTGGGCTCTTTCTACAATCGTGGGCTTGCGCTTTTTTGACATACGGTTAAAGTCGTCCATAGAAACAATGACCGCGACGGTTTGGTCCCTTCGCGAGATAAAAACGGGCCCCGATTCTTCAGCCTGATGGATAAAAAACGGCAATTTGTTCTTTGCCTCAAAAATTGGAACTGCGTTCATCATAGCCTCCTTGCGCAAGCTCTTGTTTATTCTAAACCGCTATGGCTATATTGTCAAGCAAAATAGCCATAACAACATTCCTATAGCAAAATCACGCAAAGCGCGCTATAATGTTCCCACAAAATTTTGAGAGGTAAACATGAAAAAAATCATAACAATAAGCCGCGAGTACGGAAGCGGAGGAAGCGCCATTGGAAAGTTGGTGGCCGAAAAGCTTGGCTATAAATATTACGACAAGCAGCTGATAGATTTGGCCGCCGACGAAAGCGGACTTTCGCCCAAGTTCATCGAAAAGAGCGAGCAAAGCCTTTCTAGCGGCTGGCTTTACAACATGATGCTGGGCTCCACATATTCATCAAACTACGCCACGGCGACAACGCCCAACACGCTGCCCTTGGTTGACCAAATATACAACGCCCAAAGGACAATCATTCTTAAAGTGGCCAAAGAGTCGCCTTGCGTGATTGTGGGCCGTTGCGCGGACTACATGCTTCACGCAAGCCAAGAATTTGACGACAGCCAAATCCTAAAGCTTTTTATTTACGCAAATCCCGACGACCGCATAAAGCGCGTAATCGAGGCCTACAAGATTCCCGAAAAAGACGCCAAAAAAACGATAACGCAAGTCAACAAGCGCCGCGCAAACCACTACAACACCTTTACCGAATGGACATGGGGCGCCTACGAGCATTACGACATGCTTGTCAACAGCTCTTTTGCCGGAATCGAAGGTACCGCCGACCTTATCGTCGCAGCGGCCAAGGCCTAATTAAAATTTTATTCTGACCGTTTTTATTCTTCGCTGGGATTGGTCTTCGACCACAAAAAGCGCCCGGCCAATTCGGAGCGCTTCCCCGGAGGATGGAAGCGAGTCAAACTTTTCCATCAAAAATCCGGCCAGCGTGTCAAAGTTTTCGCTGGAAAGATTCAAGTTTAGTATTGCGTTAAGGTCGCCCAAGCGCATGTCGCCGGGCAGCAAAAATTCTTTTGACGAAATGATTTTTATTCTTTCTTCCGCAGGGACTTCTTGGTGCTTGTTTCCCGCGTCGCTCATGCGGCCAAACAAGCCGCGCATCACGTCGTCAAGGGTTACGATTCCTGCGGTTGCTCCCTGTTCGTCAAGGGCGACGGCAAAGGAACGGTTTTCTTTTTTTAAGGTTTGAATCAATTCTATTACCGAAAAAGTTTCGGGAACATAAAGAGGCGAGCTCATGTAATCAACGATAAAGAACGCGCCCTGCAATTGTTTTTCGAACAAAACGTCCTTGTAATACAAGACGCCGGTAACGTTTTCCTTTGACTCCTTGTAGACTGGCAAATGCGAGTAGCCAGAATTTTTAAAGGCCTCCACGACAGTCGCCCTTGTGTCGCTCTCTTTTATGTAAGTCACCAGGGAACGGTGTTTCATTATGTTGTGGACTGTAAGGTCGGAGATTTCCAAAATTTTGTCCAGCATTTTTTTCTCGGATTTTTCCAAGGCGCCGTCATCCGCTCCGGCTTGAATCAAAGTTTTTAGTTCGCCTTCTTGGATGATGGCGTCGTTGCGCTTCCAAATTTTTTCTACGACAAAAGCCGTCGCCTTTGAAATGCGCGAAAAAATCCAGACTACCGGCCAGAATGCGTACTTTAACATTTCAAGCGGAACGGAATTTAGCGCGGCGATTTTGTCGGTCCTGTCGTCAAGGCCAGCCACAGTTTTGGGAATGATTTCGCCAAAGACTGTGACAAAAAAAGTTATGGCGGCGGTTGCGATGGCCACGCCCTTGTTGCCCACCAGCTCTATGGCCAGCGCGGTGGCGATGGAAGACGCAAGCGTGTTAATAAAATTTATTCCAATAAGGACAACAGTCAAAACGCTGTCCATGTCGGAGCGCAGGCGGGCCACTCTTTTGGCGCCGGCTTTGTGGGCGCGGAGCATTTTTCGGACGCGGATATTTGTCATTGACAAAAACGCGGTTTCGCTTCCCGCAAAAAAAGCGATAAGCCAAACCAAGAACATCAAGAGGCCGGACGTGCAAATGATTTTTGACCAGTTCATTCGTCGTCCTCCGCCTTTGGCTCGCCGCTGTCGCGAATCATTTTTACGCTTTGGATTCTCATGCCGTCCATTGATTGCACGACAAAATTCCAGCCCTCGGCCTTTGCCTTGTCGCCGCGGTCGGCGATGCGGCCGATTTTTTCCATGATCCAGCCGCCGACGCTTTCGTTAATCTCAGAGCTAAGATTTATTCGCAGCGCTTCGTTTATGTCGGACAAGCGGGTTGTTCCTTCAATCTCAAATTCGTTTTTGTCGCTTGGAATCGCTGTCGAATGGTTTCCTGATTTAGAAAATTCCGATATGCCCGCTCCGAACATTTCAGCGGCGATGTCTTCTTTGGTCAAAACGCCTTCGGTGCCCGAATACTCGTCCACCACAATCGCCATCGTCTGCCGGTTTTCGCGCAAAATCTGTTGGGTTGACGACATATTTTTTGTTTCGAGAATAAAGAGCGGCGGCCTCATAACGTTCCGCAAAGAAAATTTGCTTTTGTCGCCGGAATAAAAAAGCAAGTCTTTTATGTAAACCGTTCCGACGATGTCGTCTATGTCGCGGCGATAAACCGGAAAGCGCGAGAACAATGTGCGCTTGCTCAACTCCAAAACTTTGTCGTAGCTGTCGTCGATGTGAACAAAAGTGATTTGCTTGCGCGGAATCATTATGTCTTGCGCCTCAAGGTCTTTAAATTTAAAGACGCGGTTCATCAAATTTTTTTCGCCGTGCTCGATGATTCCGCTTTCGGCGCTGACGTCCAAAAATGTCTTTATGTCCTCGACGGTAAAGGTTTCGGCTTGGTTCTTTACCTTGATTCCCCGCAAAAAAAGAACAAAGCGCGACACCGCGGTAAAGACCAAAACTACAGGCCGCATGACGACTACGACAAATTGCACAAAGCCGCTCAAAGCGTACGCGATTGGATCTGGATGGCGGGTGCTGATGGCCTTGGGAGTGATTTCGCCAAAAACCAAAAGCAAAAGGGTGGTTGCAAAAGTTGTGATTGCGATAGCCTTGCTGCCAAAAACCTTCAACGCAAAAGCGGTAAGAATCGCGCTGAGCATTACGTTGACCAAATCGTTTGACACAAGCAGCGTGTTTATCATCCGCTCCTTGCGCTTTAACAATTTTGCCACGCGCAAGGCGCGCTTGTTTCCTGCCCTGCACCTTACTCTAAGGCGCAGTTTATTGACAGACAAAAAGGCGCTTTCGCTTATCGAAAAGAGCGTCGAAAGCGTTATAAGAACCGCCGCCGAAATTACTAAAGCGGGTATCGATATGTCGGATGCAGACGGTGGTTGGCTCATTATTCCGCGCTGTTCTCCGCGGCGGACTCTTCCGCTTTCTTGGCTTCGGTCTCTATTTGGTTGGCCAAAATCTTTTCTTGGCGCTCAAGCAAAAAGCGGCAGCGTTCGGCCAGCTCTGATTGCTGGTCCAATTCGATGGCCGCGTTTAGGTATTCGATGATTTTTTTGGAGTTGGCCACGCTCATGTCGTTCTTTCCTGTGATGTAAGCCGCCGCAAAATAACTGCGCTGTTTTTCTTCTACAGAAAGGAACTTGGACTTTAACGGCTCCAAATAGCATTCGACGGCCTTGTCGGGCTGGCGGCGCAAGTAGCATTCCATCGCCTTTGTGGAGGCGCGGGCAAGCAAGTGCTTTCCTACCAAGCCGGACTCGTTCTTTTTGTCAAGCTTAATGACTTGGTCGCTCAAGGCGCGCAGCTGGTAGCGGTAATTGGCTTTTGTCTGCTCAAACAACTCGTCGATTTTTGCAACGCGGTCAAGGCCTTTGGCCTGGTCGATTTGGGCAAGCAGCTTGTCCATGTCGTCGATGTTTTTGCGCTCAAACTCGACGATTTTTGACAAGTCTTGGGGGTTCTCCGCCGGCAAGTAGCTGACGCTTGTAATCACATAACCCTGCTTTGTCAAAATCATCAAGGTCGGAGCGGTTTCCAAACCGTAAATGACGGCGGTGTTCATGTCGCGGTCGTTTTGCGCTTCGTTGAAACTTTCGGACTTTTTAGAAAAGCGCTCGCGGCTAAAATCAAGCCAGCATGTTTCAAACTCGTTTGCAAAAACTTGGTTGTAGTCGCTTGCGTGGAGAACGTCGTTTACAATTTTTTCGTTAAAGCCGCCGTCTTCGAGCTTTGTAAAATACAAAAGAACATTTTTGCCGCTCTTTTGCGCCGCGCTCAAAGCGCTGTCAAAGTCGCTGTAAATTCCGTAATCGTCCTTGGCGACTTTTTTTGAGCAGGCCGACAAAAAGGCCAGCGCCAACAATGCGGCAAGAAGTTTGAAAATGTTTTTTTTCATACACATTCCTTATTTAAAGTAACTTACGCCGGCGGCAAAAATGTTCTGGCAAGAATTTTCAAAATTGTTTGTCAGAGGATTGCCCGTCACGTTTTTGAGCAAGTCGGCGCTGGCTCCGTTAAGGTCGTTTCCAATCGTTCGTTCGCTGTGGCCCATCTTTCCAAGCACGTGTCCGTCGGGGCTTGTCATTCCTTCGATAGCGTACATTGAGCCGTTGGGGTTGTCTGGCTCGATGATTGAAGGGTTGCCTTTTTCGTCAACGTACTGGCTGAAGATTTGTCCCTTGTTGAACAATTCCTTGGCCAAGCGGGGATTGATGATGATGCGGCCCTCGCCGTGGCTTACCGGAACCAAATGAATTCTTTGGTCGATGACCGAAGCGTTCTTTGCCCAGGGGCTCATAGCGCTTGTCATTCTTGTGCGCACAACGCGCGAGATGTGGCGGCCGATTGTGTTGAATGTCAGCGTAGGCATCTCGGCGCTGGGCTCGCGGATTTCGCCGTAAGGAACCAGGCCTGTCTTTATCAAGGCTTGGAAGCCGTTGCAAATTCCAAGAACAAGGCCGTCGCGCTTTTTAAGAAGGTTCATTATTTGGTCGGCCACTCGCGACTCGCGCAAAACGTTGGCGATGTACTTGCCCGATCCGTCAGGTTCGTCGCCCGCGCTAAAGCCGCCGCTAAGAGCCAATATTTGCGCCTTCTTGAGCGCCTTGGCCAATTCGTCAAGCGATTCGCCCAAGGCTTGCGGCGTGTTGTTCCTAAATACCAAAATCTTTGTGTCCGCTCCGGCCAAGTCAAAGGCGCGGGCCATGTCGTACTCGCAGTTTGTTCCCGGGAAAACAGGAATCAAAACGCGCGGATGCTTTTTGCAAATGTTAAAGCTGGGGTTGGCCCTTGCGTCGCTAAGCGAAACGTGAACGTCCTTTGCAAACTGCGGAAGCTCTTCTTGCGGCTCGACCGCGCTTGTCTGCGGGAACACTTGGGTCAATGTGTTTTCCCAAGCCTTTTGAGCGTCGCTAAGTTTTATCGTTGCTGTCGAAGCCTTTGTCTTTCCAACAACAATAATTTTTTGGTCTTCGATTGTCTTTCCGATGAATGACAAAGTTCCCTTTGCAAAGTTTCCTTCGTCAAGGCTTTCTTCGGTTTCGATGATGATCGATCCGTAAAGGGGAATGAACAATTCCTTTACTTTTGCGGGACGAACGATTTCGGCGCCGATTTTGTTTCCCATCGCCATCTTGGTCACAGCCTCGGCGATTCCGCCTGCGCGGACAGGATACATCGCCCGTATTTTTCCGGCCTTGTTCAAATCGTAAACGACCTGCGCGTTTGTCTTAAAGGCCTCGTAGTCGGGAGCAAGCAATTCGGAGTAGGGCAGGCGGACAAGGTAAATGTTGGAGCCTGCTTTTTTAAAGGAACCGCTTTGCGCGTTTTGAACTTCGTCGTGGCCAACGGCAAAACTTACCAGCGTGTGAGGAACGTTGATTTTTTCAAATGTTCCGCTCATGCTGTCTTTGCCTCCGATGCTGGCGGTTCCCATCGCGTTTTGCGCCGTGATGGAACCAAGCAAAGCGGCGGCCGGGTAGCCCCAAGTTTTTGGGTCAACCGCGCGGCCAAAAAATTCTTGGAACGAAAGGCGCGCGTTGAGCGGGTTGGCGCCCAAGCACAAAAGGTTTGCCAAGCTGGACAATACCGAAACTTGCGCTCCGTGCCAGGGGCTCCATTCGCTTACGCGCGGGTCAAAGCCGTAGGCCATAAGACTGACGGTGCTTGTTTCGCGCGGCGACATTACCGGAATCTTTGCCGTCATTCCCGCTTCGGGAGTTGACTGGTAGCGGCCGCCATAGGGGAACAATACCGAGGCCGAGCCGATAGAGCCGTCAAAGCGCTCGCCCAAACCTCTTTGCGAGCAGCAAGCCAAGTCGGCCATGTTTTGAATCCAGGCCGCCTGCACGGCTTTTGAGGTCGCGCCAGTTCCCAATTTTTTTGCTGTCGAAGCAAGCGGCTTTAAAAGCGGAGAGCTTGCCGGAACAGTAGGACTTTCGATAAGCGCCTTGGCTTCGTGGCGGGCGCCGGCGGCGTCCAAAAAGTCTCGGGCTATGTTTACAATCACGTCTCCGCGCCAAGTCATTACAAGACGGTTTGTGTCGGTGACGGTGGCGACTACGACGGCGTTAAGGTTTTCGGCGGCCGCGGCCTTGATAAATTTCTTTACGTCTTTGGGACGGACTACGACAGCCATGCGTTCCTGGCTTTCAGAAATCGCAAGCTCTGTTCCGTTGAGGCCTTCGTACTTTTTGGGAACGGCGTCAAGGTTGATGTCCAAGCCTGGCGCCAATTCGCCGACGGCCACGCTCACTCCGCCCGCTCCAAAGTCGTTGCAGCGGACAATCATAAGGCTTACGTCTTTGTTGCGGAACAAGCGCTGAATCTTTCGCTCTTCGACGGCGTTTCCCTTTTGGACTTCGGCGGCCGCGGTTGTGACTGACTTTTCTGTGTGGACTTTAGATGAGCCGGTGGCTCCACCGATTCCGTCACGGCCAGTTCCGCCTCCAAGCAAGATGACGATGTCGCCGGCTTGCGGAGTTCCGCGCACAACGTTTTGGGCGGGAGCGGCCGCAATTACCGCGCCAAGCTCCATGCGCTTCGCCGCGTATCCGGGATGATATATTTCGTGGACTTGGCCTGTGGTCAAGCCGATTTGGTTTCCGTAACTAGAGAAGCCTTGGGCGGATTCGCGGCAAAGCTTTAGTTGCGGCAGTTTTCCTTTTATTGTTTTCTTTAACGGAACGGTCGGGTCGGCCGCTCCTGTAACGCGCATTGACTGGTAAACCCAAGAGCGTCCCGAAAGCGGGTCGCGAATGGCGCCGCCAATGCAAGTGGCCGCGCCGCCAAAGGGTTCGATTTCGGTGGGGTGGTTGTGCGTTTCGTTCTTGAACATCAAGAGCCAGCGCTCCGTGGCCTTCTTTGAGTTGGGGTCAATTTTCTTTCCGTTTTTGTCGGTGGTGTAGTGGACGTCGATGTAAATCGAGCAGGCGTTGATTTCTTCGCTCACTTCTAGGTCGTCAAGCTTTCCGTGTTTTTTGAGATACTTGATTCCGATTACGGCCATGTCCATCAGAGTGACGGGCTTGTCGCTTCTTCCGGCGTAAAGCTCGGTCCTCATGTCGGTGTATTCTTTGAGCGATTTTTTAATCAGCTTTTCGTAGGGACCTTTCTCGATCTTTATGTCCTTTAGTTCCGTCAAGAAAGTTGTGTGGCGGCAGTGGTCGCTCCAGTATGTGTCAAGGACGCGGATTTCGGTTTCGGTCGGGTCGCGGCCTTCCTTTGCAAAGTAGTCCTGCAAAAATTTAATGTCGGCGTAGTCCATCGCAAGGCCCATCTTTTGCAAGTAGGCCTCCAGTTCCGCCTTCTTAAACTTGATAAAGCCGTTGACCACGGGAATGTCGCCGGGCTGTTCAGTTTGAATTTTGAGCGTGGCGGGAACTTCTTCCGTAGTCAAGCGGGAGTCGACGGGGTTGACCAAATAGTTTTGGATTTTCTGCAAGTCTTTGGCGGCAATCTTTCCTGTAAGGATTACGATTTTGGCGCATCGGACGCGGGGAGGCTCCGTTCCAGTCTCGACCGTCTTTTCCAAGCTTTTGCGCAAAAGGCTAAGGCACTGCTCGGCGCTGTCGGCGCGCTGGTCGTATTGGCCGGGAAGGTATTCCCAAATAATTTCGGTTTCGCCGGCCTTAAGGTTGAGCTGGTTGTAAATTACGCTGTCGGATTGCGGCTCCGAAAAGATTCGCTGGACGGCGGTTTTGGCGACTGCCGGCATGACATTTTCGATGTCGTAGCGGTTAAGATAACGCGCGCTCTTTACAGAGCTGACGCCCAAAAAATTTTTAACGTCACTAAGAATGCGCCTGGCTTCGTTTTCAAAGCCTTTTTGGCGCTCAACATAAATACGGAACATTCTACCATTATATAGAAAAAGCCCGCGCCTTTCAAGACGCGGGCTTTTCTTGGGCCTGTGGCGGCTTTGTTTTACGCCAAGGCGCTCATGTCCAGCTTGTCAAAGCCGGTCAAAAGGAGCGCGGCTGTCCGCTTGATTTTTTCAAGCGAGCCGGGCGTTGTTCCTTCGATGTTGAGCGGCATTACGGGGTCGTGCAGGCTCAGGCGCAGCAAAAGCCAGCCTTCCGCTCCGTCGGCCTCCGGACCGCCCCTAAACGAAATTCGCACTCCTTCAAAGGACTCGGGCATCGTACAGCCTGCGTCGCGGGCGCGTTCGGCAAAGGTAGCCAAAACGTTTTGGCCGTATTCCCTAAAGTTTTGGTCGTTAATCTTAAAGCGCAGCTCCGCTTCGTCTCCGGGCGGCGGAAGCTTTTCGATAAGGCTTTGCAATTTTTTGCCTTGCCTTGCGGCGTTGGCCAAGGCGATGACCAATTGAACGGCCAAAAAGGCGCCGTCGTCCAAAAAGTAGTTGTCTTTAAGCGCGCCGTGGCCGCTTGTTTCCATAGCGAGCGGAGCGTTGACGCCTTGCTCGCAAAGTTCCTTTTGCTTGTTGATTACGTTTTTGTAGCCGCGCATGTAGCGCAAGTGGTTTAGGCCCAAAACGCGCTCCAAGAAATATGTAAGGCGGTCGCTTGTTACGCTGTCGGTGATGATTGTGGCGCCCCTGTTTTTGGGAGCCAAGATAGCGCTTATCATCGCGATGATGGCGTCGCGGTTTATCTCGTCGCCGTTGTCCAAAACCGCCGACATTCTGTCAACGTCGGTGTCAAAAATAAGTCCAAGGTCGGCGTGGCTGTTAAGAACTGCGGCGCGGATTGATTCCATGGCCTCTTTGTTTTCGGGATTGGGAATGTGGTTGGGGAATCTACCGTCCGGCTCAAGGAACTGGCTTCCTTCGATGTTGGCTCCAAGTGGCTTGAGAACTTTTTCGGCAAAAAAGCCGCCCGCGCCGTTGCCGGCGTCAACGATAATCTTTAGTCCTTCAAGCGGCTTGAGAGAGTCGCCCACGCCGCTCATGATGGCCGCGCGCAAGTGGCCTGCGTACAGGTAAATCAAGTCAAAATTTTTTTCTTGCGAAAAGTCGGCGGCAACAGCGTCAAGGCTTTGCGCGATTGTAAGAATCTCAGTTATGTCGTCGTGCTCGAGACCGCCGTCCTTTGTAAAAAATTTTATTCCGTTGCGGTTAAAGGGCAAGTGGCTTGCGGTAATCATTACCGAACCGTCAAAGCGGCTTTGGTCGAACACAATCGACATGAACATTGCGGGCGTTGTTGCCAAGCCGCAGCACTTGACGCCAACGCCAAGGCTGGCCATTCCGGCGCTTGTGGCCACCAACAAATTTTGGCCGCTGATTCTGGAATCCATTCCTATGCCGACATTCAACTGGTCGGCGGGCTTTTGAGTTTTGTCAGAAAGCCACTTTGCAAACGCTTGGCCGATTCTGTTGGCGATTGCGGGCGTAAGGTTCACTTTCTCTCCCTCAACGCCTTCCAAAGCGACGCCGCGAATGTCGCTTCCGTTTTGCAACTTTAGCAAGTTCTCTTCCATATCACACGCCTCACTTTATAGTTATATAACTTTTTTTAGAATCTCAACAGCAAAGGCCGTTATCGCGGCGATTTGCTTTTCGTCGCTGGGCAGCGCGAACAAACTGCCGGCGTCGCATTCGGGATTGCGCCTGATTGTCTCTTTTTTTTGCGCTATGTAGTCGTCCAAGCGCGACAAAATTCCGTCCGTAAAAAAATGCGAAAAGAGGCGCAGCTCGTCGTCGGACTTTTGGGCGCTGCCCTTGGTTTGCGCGCTGGCAATTTTAAAGAACAAAAAGCTTTGGTCAAAAAACTTTTGCCTTTGCGCCTGGCAAATGTCCAAGAAATTTTTGTCAAAGTATTTTTCGCTTTGAACCAAAGTGTAAATTTGGAACAATGGTTCGTTCTCGTGCGACTTGATGTAAGTGTCAACTGATTTTTTAAAAAGCTTTTCGCTGTTGGTGGAATTTATTTTGGTAAAAATGTCCTGCTCAAAAAGATTGACGCGGGCGTAAAAGTCGGAACAGTATGAGCAAAGCGCCGCAAGGATTTCTTCCTTTCCGGCAAAGTAGTTGTAAAGAGACGCTTTTTTTATTCCCAAATCTTGCGCTATGTCGGCAAGCGAAGTCTCGCCCATTCCGTTCTTAAAGGCGGAAAAAAGAGCCGACTCCACAATGCTTTGCGCCGAAACTGCCTTCTTTGGCATAACTAACGACCGTTAGTTTTATTTTACTGATACCAGCGAATGTAGTCAACTTCCATAAGGCATTTTTGAGCGTTTTTTGGAATGTCGCCGCCAAGCGTTCCGCCCATGGCAACGTTCATGATTACATAAAAGTCGCGGTCGTAGGGCCAGTATTTTTGCGGGTAGTCCGGGTCATGCGGGTTTTGGTAGGACAAAAATTCCTTGCCGTCGTAAATCCAAGTGATTTTTTCGGACGTCCACAAAACGCCGTAATTATGCCATTTTTTGTCGGCCGGCTTTACGTCCACGCCAGCGTTGGCCAGAGCGTTCCCGCCGCTTCCGGCAAGGCAGTGGCAAGTTCCGTAGGCCTTGGTTCCCCAAAAGCTTTGGGCGTATTCCATTACGTCAATCTCGCCGCTGCGGGGCCAGTTGCCGTAACTGTCGCGGTTGGGCATAAGCCAAAGCGCCGGCCAGGAGCCCTTTTGGGTGGGAACCTTGGCGCGAAATTCTATGTAGCCGTAAGTGTAGGCCTTTTTCCAGCGGCTCACAAGGCGGGCGCTGGTCCACTTGCCGTCGTCTCCTTTTTGAGCCACGATTTTTAGCGTTCCGTCGGAGACGTAAGAGTTAGCGCGGTCGCGCGTGTAGTTTTGCCGCTCGTTGTTGCCCCAGCCGTGCGCGCCTGTGTTGTAGTCCCAGTATTCTGGATTTGGCTCGTCGGAGCTTTGTTCAAACTCGTCGGCCCAAACAAGTTTCATGTCCTTTACAAATTCGGGCGAAACGCTCTCTTCTTTGCAAGAGCAAAGAAACAAGGCCGCGGCGCAAAGGGCCGCCAAATAAAAGGCCGCGCTCTTGAATGACAAAATTATTTTCATGGCATTCCCGCAATCTTAAAGCCGTCTTTTCCATGCTGCTTGACGTCGTAAAGCGCCTGGTCGGCAATTTGAAAGAGTTCCTCGTAACCTTTTCCGTCGTAGGGAAAGATTGAGATTCCAACGCTGGCCGAAACACTGACGCTATGCTCTTCGTTAAAGTAATCTTCTTTAAGAGAGCGCGTCAAATCGGAGGCCTTTGAGTTGATGATTTTAAGGGCGATTTCTTCTGACAAGCCTTCGTCAAATCGCATCAAGACGCAGAATTCGTCTCCGCCAAAGCGGCCCAAAAAATCTTTTTCGGAAAAAATCAACGAAATCTTTTTTGCCGCGTCTTGTATAGCAAGGTCTCCGGTCATGTGGCCAAGATTGTCGTTGACTTCTTTAAAGTTGTCCAAGTCGATTATTATCAATGCGCTGATTCTTTCTTTGCCGTCGCGCGCAAGGTATTCGCGGGAGCGGCGCTCAAATGCGGACTTGTTCAAAAGCGAAGAAAGCCTGTCGCTGTCGGCGATGTTGCGCAATTCCTGCTCGCGCAAAACTTGGCTGTTGACATTTGTGATGCTTCCGATGAATTTGCTGACGTTTCCTTTTTCGTCAAAGACAGAAGAGCCCGAAAGTTTTACCCAAAAGTACACGCCCGAAAATCCTTTGTAGCGGAATTCGGCCGAAAGGTTTTTGCTGCCTCCGTTCATCGCCTGCCTAATGCGCTCGTAAAGGTTGCCGTCCTCCGGATGGATTCGCGTGTAATATTCGGAGCGGAAAAATTCAATCGGATAACTTTTTCTGTCCGTTCCGAACATAAAGCTTGTGTCGCCCGAAAAATCAACTCGGCCGTCATGCAAGTCGTATTCAAAAATCAAAGTCTGCGCTTGGTTGTTGGCAATCGTAAGGCGCTCGTTGTCTTTTTTTATCGCGGCGCTGCTTTTTGCAATCGCGTAAATGATAAAGAAAAAGATTATGATTGTCACCGCAACCGAAGCCAGCAGAATGTATACAAGCGCGCTTATCTGCCGCTGTTGGTTCACTATGTATGTATAAGGCAAAACGGTTATCAGCGTCCATTCGTTTATTTTTAGCGGAGCGTAAGAAAAAAGTTTTTTGCCTTCGCCGCCGTTAACCGTTATGCAGCCCGACCTGGACTTTTCGATGTCGGCTTTCATTTCTGGCAGGTCGGCATTGAACATTCCCGCGGCTCTTTCTATATAGCTGCAAACGTCGATGTTGTAAATCGCCTTTCCTTTTTCTTTGTTGTACAAAAGAATGTTTCCATTTTTTGCGACAAGATAAAAATAGCTTTGTCCCGAAAAAATCGGAAGGGAGAAAATTTGCTGCAAAATTCCGTAAGAAAAAAAGCCTGCCACCGCTCCCTTTTGACCTTGGTTTGTCGTAAAAGGAACTGTCAAAATAAGGCAAGGGTTTAGGCGCTCGTCCAATTCGATTTGATTTGAGACTTGCCTAAAATTGGTCAAAAGGGCGTCGCTAAAATAATCCTTGTTCTTCATGTTGGGCAAGGAGCGGCCGTTGTAATCAATCGCCACTCCGTCCTCGTTGACAACGGCGATTCTTAAAAACTGTCCCGTGGAAATCAGGGACTTTGCCCTTCTTCTTACCGCTTCGGAATCGTTCAAGTCAACGTCCAAAAAATACTCGGTTTGGGACTCAAGAATCTTGAACTGGTCCTTAATCTTGTTGCGCAAGGTTTCGGCGTAAAGCTCTTGCGTTTCGGCGATGTTTTGCAGCGACATTTCCGAAAGCAAATTCATCATCTTTCTTTGGAAGCCGACCAAGAAAAAAGTCACCACAAGGGCCATCGCCACGGCCGCAATCGCGCCGACCGAAATGTTTCTTATAACTCTGTCTCTTTGCATATTCTTATATATTGTAAGGCGGGAATTGATTTCTGTAAAGTTTTTTTTTCTTTGCAAATTTCAAAAAATGTAGTATAATGTACTGGTATGAAGAAACTTGCCATTTTTACCATTGCCGCGCTTTTTGCCCTTTTTGCGGCGGGCTGCAAACAAAAAGCCGCCCCCAAAAGCGAGCAAAACGTCAATATAGCTATACAA
Source organism: Treponema sp. (assembly GCA_017551705.1). Taxonomy (GTDB): domain Bacteria; phylum Spirochaetota; class Spirochaetia; order Treponematales; family Treponemataceae; genus Treponema_D. Next base: position 22,389 of record JAFZLA010000041.1, on the reverse strand, counting down.
CCGTCTGCCGCTTTTATTCCCCTTTACATAGCCAGATACAAGGGCTACATCGAAGAAGCCCTAAAGCCCATGAATGTCAATGTGGTTTGGCAGGACTTTGAGTCAGGCCCGCCGATGAACCAATCTTTGTCCGCCGAGCTGAGCGACATTGGCGTGATTGGCGACGTTCCGACAGTCAGAGCGCTTAGCGCCGGAAACACAATGAAAGTGGTTGGAATTCCTGCAAGCGGAGCGGACGCCTACGCCATGCTGAGCCGAGCCGACGACAAAAACTTTAAGTCGGCCGCCAATATGAAAGGAAAGAAAATCGCCACCGTTTTTGGTTCGACCGGACATAACTTTACAACAAAGCTTTTGGAAAAATACGGCCTGGCTTTTGACGACATAGAATTTATAAGCATTTCGGCCGGCGAGGCGCAAAACGCCTTGGCCTCGGGCGTATGCGACGCCATCGTCATTTGGGAGCCAAACGTCACCCGCCTTGTGGACAGCGGCGCGGCCAAGATCGTGGCTTTGGGCAGCGAAACAGACTTGCGCGGAACCAACGGCTTTGTGGTCCGCTCGGACTACCTTGCCGACCACCGCGACATCATTAAAGTTATTTTGGAACAGTATCACAGGGCGGTGAGCGACATCGACAGCCTTGACGAGCAAACCTTGGAAAAGCTGTCGGCCGCGCTAAAAATCACGCCAAAGCAAACGCTAAAAATCGCCAAAAAATATAATTTTTCGGTTTCCGTTTCGGAAAGCGACATAGCCTCTTTGCAGGACACAGCCCGCTTTTTGGTCGAAATCGGAAACCTTGATTCCGCCTACAACGTCTCGTCAAAGGTGGACAACATCTTTACGGCAAAATAAGAGCGGTCTAAGCAGCGTCCTTTGGACGCGGTTAAACCGCTCGAAACAACAATTATGGTCTTGCAAGCAACAACACGAGCTGCTAGTACCAGCTCAAATTATTTCTGTTAAAGTAGCCGTGGCGCTCGGCGATATTGTCTCCTTCTGGGTAGATCTTCATGTTGTCCCAGAGAATGCAAGATATGCCCTTTGCCTTTGCCGCGGCAAAAAAGCACTTGGCCCATTTTACGCGCTCGGCGTAGTTGTTCTTGTCGGAAGCGCTTGTCTCGCCGATTATGACAGGAATGTTCTTGGAAACAAATTGCGTGTTGAGCGTGGCAAAAAGCCAATCCTCGATGTTGCTTTTGTGCGCGGCGGTGAACGTGTTGTCCTTTCCCATGCAAAAATCATAGGGCGTGTAAGCGTGGACCGAGACAATCAATTTGTTAGAGGCGGAATCCGTGGGCAGGCTCCAGCCGTCCATCAAGCTGGGACTTGCGGCGTAAGGCGGAACCATCAAATAGCGCGTGGCGTTGTTGCCGCCCGAAGCGCGAATGATGTCAAGCGCGGCCTTCTCGTATTCCTTTATAATCACGTTGGCGGCGGAGACTTTGTCTTTTTTCTCATTGGTATCAGCGCCCCATTCATAATCTTTTCCGACGGCTCGCGGCTCGTTCAAAATTTCAAAAATAAGCTTGTCGTTGTAGTCCTTAAAATGCGTCGCAACTTGCTTCCAAATGTCTGTAATATAGGTTTGCGAGTTCGTTTTTAGTGAAGCATAATTAGCTCCGCCAGCTTCGGGAACGCAAAAGCCGTAAGTCGTAGCCATTTGCGCTTCGGTCAAGTTGTCGTGGTGAATGTTGATGATGACATTCATTCCGGCATCCAGCGACCAGTCCACGACAGTCTTTACGCGGGCAAGCCACGCTGAATCAATCTTGTGGCCGTCCGTATCAGTGATGTGGTTGTGCCAGCTTACAGGAATTCTTATCGTCTTAAAGCCCGCGGCGGCAATGGCCTTTATCATCGCCTGGGTGGTCTCTGGCGCACCCCAGCTTGTCTCTGTTGAAAGGCCTTTGTTGACTTTGTCGCTGAATTCTCCGACATGCGCGTCAAGCGTGTTGCCAAGGTTCCAGCCGTTCCCCCATGAGTTTGAAGGGGCGTAGGAAGCGGCGATGCTGTGAATTTTTTCGGAACCGCCGCCGGAAGAGCCGGAATCACTGCTGTTAGAGCAAGACAAAAGAACAAGCGCGGCGCACAAGGCAGCCGCAAAAGCAAAGCCAAATAGTTTTTTCATAAAAACCTCCGTTAACGCGTTATTGCCGGGCGTGGCCCGCCAACCATCTATTGAACAAAGTTATAAGGCGTCTCTTGGTAAACGTAGTAGTTGAGCCAGTTGCGGTAAAAGAGCGACGCCGTAGAGCGCCATGTTGACAGCGGCTTTTTGTCCGGGTCGTCATCGGGAAAATAATTTACGGGCAGCTGTATTGGAAGATTCTTTTTTTTGTCGCGCCAATACTCGTCGGACAAAGTGTTTGTGTCGTATTCCATGTGGCCGGTTATAAAGACGGCGCGGTTGTTGGTTGTCTTTATGATAGAAGGGCCTTCGTCGGATTCCGCCAAAACAACAAGGTCCTTTTTGCCGGCAATGTCCTCCGCGTGAATTTGCGTGTGGCGGGACTGCGGCATAAGGAACACGTCGTCAAAGCCGCGCAAGAGGGGGTCGCCCTGTGGGGTGGGCTGCCAGTTTTTGAATATGCCGAATTTTTTTTGTGGCAGCGAATATTTGGGCACGCCGAACAAGCGGTAGAGGCCGGCCTGCGCCGCCCAACAAATGTAAAGGGTGGAGAAGATGTTTTCCTTGCTCCAGTCCATTATGTCGCAAAGCTCTTTCCAATAGTCAACTTGCTCAAAGGGAATTTGTTCCACCGGAGCGCCGGTGATGATAAGGCCGTCGTAGCGGTGTTTGAACAGTTCCCCCGACGGAATGTAAAAGCGGTCCAAATATTCTTGCGACGCGTTTACGTACTTGTGGCTTTCCATCCTGATGAGCGAAATGTCCACCTGAAGGGGCGTGTTTGACAAAAGGCGCAAAAGCTGCGTCTCGGTGGTGGATTTTGTGGGCATAAGATTGACAACCGCGATTTTTAGCGGACGGATGTCCTGCGTCATCGCGCGCCCTTCGGTCATAACGAATATGCGCTCGTTTTCGAGAATCTTTTTTGCCGGCAAGTCGCTCTGGATTTTTATTGGCATTCCACCATTCTAGCATAAAAAAAAAATTTGCGCCATAGCGAAAACCGTGTTATAATTATAGAAGTTTTTGATTGCAAGCTATAGGAGGCGATTATGTCTGACATTCTAAAAGAATACCGCTATGACGGAAGCGAAAAGCTCAACTTAAAAAAAGTCTGCCACGATAGCGGCGGCCGCAAGGACAAAAAGGACGAGCTGGTAAAGCAAACCGAAAAAAACTTGCAGGAAATCGCCGACTTGCAGGAAAAGCTCTACGCCGAGTCAAAGGAATCGGTTTTGATTGTCTTGCAGGCCTTGGACGCGGCCGGCAAGGACAGCACGATAAAGCACGTTCTCTCCAGCGTAAACCCGCAGGGAATCATCGTGCACAGCTTTAAGGCGCCCAACTCCACCGAAGAAAGCCACGACTTTTTGTGGCGCTACCACAAGCGCCTGCCCAGCCGCGGCATCATGTGCATTTTCAACCGTTCCTACTATGAGGAAGTCTTGGTTGTCAACGTGCACGAATTTTGGAAGGGCTACAAAATGCCCAAACGCGTTCTTAACAAAGACTACATCAAGAACAAGTACAAGGACATCAAGTCTTGGGAAAACTATCTTTACGGAAACGGTTACCGCATCGTAAAGCTGTTCCTTAACCTTTCCAAAGACGAGCAAAAAAAGCGCTTTTTGGAGCGAATCGACCGCAAGGAAAAGAACTGGAAGTTCAGCCCCAACGACATCAAGGAGCGCGCCTACTGGGACAAGTACCAAGAGGCCTTTGAGGACGCGATAAACGCCACCAGCACGGAAGACTGCCCCTGGTACGTTTTGCCCGCCGACCAAAAATGGTACACCCGCTACTTGGTCAGCGAAGTGTTGGTCCAGACTCTGCGCGACATCGATCCCAAGTTCCCCAAGCTTGCGGACGAAGACAAGAACCGCCTGAGCGATTGCAAATCCCTTCTTGAAAAAGAAGAGTAAATAAAAAGACCATAGGAGGAATAATATGGCAAAATCAGGTTTGACAGGATTGAATTGGATCGTAAAGATCATCTTGGTCATCATCGGCGACATCTACGGAATCTTGCGCCGTCTTACAAGCGGAAGCCTTGTTCCGATCATCATCGGAATCGTTCAGCTTGCGTCTTTGGTTCTTGTAAGCTACAACCGCCTTGTGGGAATTGTGGCCTTCATTTTCTGGATCATCGACTTGGTCACTGTAATCATCAAAAAAGAAGTTACAGTCTTGGCCTAATGAATCCTGCCAACAAGGGGCGGCGCTCTTTTTGGGCTGCCGCCCAATTTTTTTTTGAAAAAAATATTTTCACAACCTTAACGCGCGCCGCAATAAAAACTGCAAGCAAGACCATAACTGCGGCGGCGACTAAAACAGCTTGCAAGACCATAACTGTGGCGGCGGCTTGCGCGCTTTTTTTTGCCTCGTGCGGAATGCGGACCCTGCCCCCGCAAACGGAATACACTTTTGGAACGGTCTGCTCCATCAATCTTTATCAAAGCGGAACAGCCGACCTATACGTAAAACTCTTTGCCCGCCTGCGTGAGCTCAACGACATTTTCAACAACTACTCGGACAGCTCCGAGATTACGCGGGTAAACCAAAATGCCGCCGCCGAGCCTGTAGCGGTGAGCCAAGATTTTTACATCGTGCTAAAAACCGCGCTGGACTTTGCGCGATTGAGCGACGGCGCCTTTGACCCAACCGTAGGCCCGCTTGTCCGACTTTGGGGTTTTGGCAAAGAGCCGCGCGTTCCCAGCCAAGAAGAAATTGAGGCGGCCAAAAAATTTGTCGGCTGGCAAAATGTAATATTGGACGACGGACCAAAAGGCTTGACTGACCAAGACGCGGGCGGCAACCAAAAATCTGACACTGACCAAAAAGTCGCCGCCGTGCAAACGGTTCGCTTTGCAAAAGCCGGCATCCGCCTGGACCTGGGCGCCATAGCAAAGGGTTACGCCGCTGACTGTTTGGTGGACATTTTGCACGAGCAAGACGTAAAGCGCGCGTCAATCTCGCTTGGCGGAAACGTTTACGTTTACGGCAAAAAGCCCGGCGGCTCCCTGTGGAACGTCGCCATCCGCGACCCAAACCGCCCCGGCCAAAACTCATTTTTACTAAAGACACAAAACGCTACTGTAGTAACAAGCGGCGCCTACGAGCGCTTTTTTGAACAAGACGGAAAAATCTACGGCCACATCTTTGACCCCGCCACAGGATTCCCCGCCCAAAGCGGCCTTGCCAGCGTTACGATTGTAAGCCAAACAAGCATGATAGCCGACGCCCTAAGCACAAGCCTCTTTGTCCTAGGCTTGCAAAAAATCCCCGCCATAAGACAGAGTCCCTTGGCCGGCGCTTTTGAATGCGTCTGCGTCGACGAGCGCGGCAAGACCTGGGCAAGCAAAGGACTCAAAGGCCGCCTTACGCCGCTTGCGGGGCAGGCTGTGGAGTGGTTTTAGCGGGAGAGCGGGAGCGTCAAGCCGACGGACAATGCGCTGAGGATCTGGCATTCCTTCTCTCTTGCCATTTATTTATAAGGGCCCTCATTTCTTCTTTTGTAGGTTCATAATATGAAGCGGAAGATGCTTCGGGCTGCTTGGCGTTCTCGTCAAACGAATCAAGCATATCAACAAGACCTTTGGCTTCTTCGCGAGTCGAAATTACAAAATCTTTGTACAAACTAGATGCCGCCATGCAAACCTCCTTTACTATAATCTAACATAGATTCAAAGAAAAATCTATTTTTTTATCTTCTTTTTAGCAAAAAAAACATATACTACATATTGGCAAAAAATAACAAAAATTGCCAATATGTAGTATATAGGAGACAGGAATTTTTCAAACTGCTTTTGGTCGGCTTTAAGTTTTTTTATGAGACATTGCAATTCCTTTCTTCGCTCAGTTTTTTTTCAAAAGCTCGGATTTGTCGAATGTGCTTGCGTTTCCTATTCCTTTTCATAACGAGAAATCAACCGCTTTGTCCTTTCCAATTCGTCTTTAAAAATGGCTTGTATAATTTCCGACTTCATAAAACCTTACACTACATTTTTGATAAATTTAGCAATTTGTAGTGTAAACATAAACCGTCGACAGTTTGTCGACAGCTGATAAATTTATCCAATTTGCTTTAGCTCCCCCACGCGCTGGAGCAGTTCAAAAAAATCTTTTTGAAAGTCAAAGTCAACCAAATCAACGGGCATCCGCAGCGCTTGTTCCAAGTCTAGAAAACATGAACATAATATTAATCGCCATTTTTGCGCAATATTAATCGTAGTTTTTGTGGTATTTTGTCCGTAGTTTTTGTGGCATTTTAATCGTAGTTTTTGCGGTGTTTTGTCCGTAGTTTTTGCGATAATTAAGGCTTGGCTGAAAAACTCATAGACAAACCCCTCCAAATTCACTATAATTCCCTAAAAATAAATCATAAGGAGGAAGCGATGGGCGATGACAGTAATTCCGGCTCGTATCCGGGCGCCAAGGCGTTGACGCGCGACATGGCTTTCTCTAAAAACCTTCCGCTCTGATGCAAGCCACTTTTACAATTCTCATTTCTCACGCAAAGCGCGATGACGGAATTCAAAGTGAAAATCGAGGAGATGATTCAAAATCTTCTTGAAGAAAAAAAGTATTCGACAATCAAGGACATCGCTTCGACGATGGCCGCCAGCGACATCGCGGCTCTTTTTGAGCGCGTTGACGAAAAGCAAATCCCGCTTTTGTTCAGGCTGATTTCCAAGGACAAGGCCGCCGACGTTTTTGTCGAGATGGACAGCGACTTTCAGGAACTGTTGATCCGCGGCTTTTCGGACTCGGAACTAAAGGACATCGTGAACGACTTGTACGCCAACGAAGCGGCGGACTTGGTGGACGAAATGCCCGCCATTGTCGTTGACAGAATTTTAAAGCAAATCGACCCCGCAAAGCGCGGCGAGATAAACCGCCTTTTGCAGTATCCCGAAAATTCCGCCGGCTCAATAATGTCAACCGAATACGTTTCGCTTAGGCAGGGACTTACCGTGGGCGAGGCGATCGCTCAAATAAGAAAGAGCGGCTTTGACAACAAATCGTTCTACACTTGCTACGTGACCAAAAACAAAAAGCTCTTGGGCCGCTTGTCCGTAAAGGACTTGCTTTTGGCAAAAGACGATTCGACAAAAATCGACAGCATCATGAAAGAGAACGTCATCACGGTGAATACGCGCGAAGACAAAGAGGAAGTCGCCAAACTGCTTTCCAAGTACAACTACTACGCGCTGCCGGTTGTTGACGGCGAAGGCCGCATGGTGGGAATCATTTCTTTTGACGACGCTTTGGAAGTAATGCAAGACGAGGCAACCGAAGACATCGAAATCATGGGCGGCATGTCGCCTTCCGAAAAAACTTACTTGCGCTCCACTCCGATGGACTTGTTCCGCCACAGAATCGTGTGGCTTTTGGTCTTGATGGTCAGCGCCACTTTTACAGGAATGATAATCACAAACTTTGAAAACGCGCTGGCAGTTCAAGTGGCTCTGGCGGCCTTTATTCCGATGCTGATGGACACAGGCGGAAATTCGGGCTCGCAGTCATCGGTTACGATTATCCGCGCGCTTTCGCTGGGCGAAGTTGGCTTTGGCGACTTGCCAAAAGTTGTTTGGAAAGAAATCCGCGTGGCAGTTTTGTGCGGCCTGGCTTTGGCGCTTGTTTGCTTTGCCAAAATTATGTTGATTGACCGCCTGCTTTTGGCCAACCAAGGCGTGACGGTCCAAATTGCCTTTGTGGTTTGCGCCGCGATGGCCGCGACAGTCTTGGTGGCAAAGATGATTGGATGCGCGCTTCCTCTTTGCGCCAAACGGCTGGGATTTGACCCAGCCGTCATGTCCAGTCCCTTTATCACCACGATTGTCGACGCTACCAGCTTGATGGTTTACTTTGCCATCGCGCGCGCGGTGTTGTTCTAGATGTCCGGGTCAAGCCCGAACATGACAATTAAGCCGCCTTCTTTTTGAAGAACAGCAGCGTTCCAATCAAGCCGGCCAAGCCGATGATCCAGCTGATGATTCCGCTGGCGACGATGCCCATGCCTTGGGTGAAGCCGGCGACGATGTAGGTTACGAACGAGACCGCCGCGACCAAAAGCGCGTAGGGCAGCTGGGTAGAGACGTGGCGGACGTGGTCGCAGTTGGCGCCGGCGCTGGCCATGATTGTCGTGTCGCTGATTGGCGAAATGTGGTCGCCGCAAACGGCTCCGGCCATGCAGGCAGAGATGCTGATGATTCTAATCGGGTCGGAGGCAACGGGGAAGGCCGCGATGCAAATCGGAATCAAGATGCCGAATGTTCCCCAAGAAGTTCCGGTGGCAAAGGCAAGGCCGCAAGCGATTGCAAAGATAATCGCGGGCAGCATGTTCTTGAGTCCTTGCGCGCTTCCGCCGACCAAGCCGGCCACATACTCTTTGGCGCCAAGCGAGTCGGTCATGGACTTAAGCGTCCATGCGAGCGTAAGAATAAGAATCGCGGGAACCATCGCTTTAAATCCGTCGGGAACGCAAGCCATAATGCTCTTGAACGAAATCGTCCTTCGCGCAAGGTAGAACACGATTGTCAAAACAAGCGCGGCAAACGAGCCGAGCACCAAGCCCACCGAAGCGTCGCTCGCGGCAAAGGCTTCGATAAAGTTGAGGTAGGCCGGATTTGCGACCATAGTTCCTTCTTCTTCGCCGGCGATTTGCGCGTCAAAGAAGCCGCCTGTGTAAATCATTCCCAAAACGCAGAACACGATAAGCGTCACGATTGGCAAGAACAAGTTTAGGACAGAGCTTTTGGGATTGTCGCTTTCTTCGTAGTCCTTGTCGGACTTGTCCACCATCTCGGCTTCGGCCTTGGCCATCGGGCCAAACTCAAAGTTTTTGGCGGCCAAGAAAAGCGTCATCACGATTGTAAAGAACGCGTAAAAGTTGAACGGAATGGCTTTGCAAAAAAGCGCGATTCCGTTTTCGCCTTCGCTTACAAAGCCCGAGACGGCGGCGGCCCAAGAGCTGATTGGCGCGATGATGCAAATCGGCGCGGCTGTGGCGTCAATCAAGTAGGCGAGCTTTTCGCGCGAGACTTTGTACTTGTCGGTAACCGGCTTCATCACCGAGCCGACTGTCAAGCAGTTAAAGTAGTCGTCGATAAAAATCAAGATTCCCAAAAAGATTGTGGCGATTTGAGCGCCGGCCTTGCTCTTGATGCGCTTTTTGGCCCATTCGCCAAAAGCCTGAGAGCCGCCCGCCTTGTTCATAAGCGCGACCATCGTTCCCAAGACAACAAGGAACACCAAGATGCCCACGTTCCAACTGTCGCTGAGCTGGGCGATCATTCCGTCCTTAAAAATGTGGTTAAAAAATCCAGTAAAGCCGCTAGCGGCTCCGGCGGCGTAAAAGGCTCCGCCGATTGCGATTCCGATGAACAACGAAGAATAAACTTCTTTAGTAATCAAAGCCAGCGCGATGGCGACGATTGCCGGCACTAGCGACAAAAATCCAAAACTCGCTTCCATTCCTGTCTCCTAGTTTGCCGCTTTTGAAAGGTCGGCTTCCAAGGGCTTTGTGACCCCAGCCTTTTCCAAATGTTCAATCACAGCGATTGAATAATGCACCGCGTCCAGCGCGTCGGCTGAACAATACGTCTTAAGTTCTTTTAGAACTTTTACCGCTTCTTGGTTTGTCATATATTCTCCTATTTTTTGTTCCGTTTGCGGGAACATTTTTATATTATGCGCCAACTCGTAAAATTTGGCAAGAGTTTTTTTGGGGGAATTGGGGGAACTAAAGGTGGAAGGGTGGAACGCAGGCAAGCGCGTTCAATAATACACCAACAAATATTCGCCGAGCGGTTCAAAGCCAAGCGACTTGTACAAGGCCAGGGCGGCGGCGTTTTGTTGCTTTGCGTAAAGGCTAAAGCCGCAAATGCCGCCGGCCTGCGACCGCTGGATCATTTGGCTGACCAAAAACGCGGCGCGGCCTTTTTTGCGCTCCGATGGAATTGTGTAAACGCCGCCAAGCATTGCGCAGCGCTTGCCGATGGCGGCGAGCCTGGCCTTTGCGATTGGCCGCTGTCCGTCAAAAAGAGCGAATGTAAAGCCTTGCTCAAGTTCGCGCTTAAAAGCCGCCGACAAGGCCGCATCGCTTATGTCAAACGATTGCGGGACTACTTCTTCGCGCTGGTAGCCAAGCTCCAGCGGGAGCAGGCTGTCGTAGTCTGCGATTGTCGCCGGAACGACCCGCAAGCCGCCGCCCGCGTTAAGGTCTTGCAAGCCTTTAAGGTTTGTGGCGACAGAATTGTTGGCAAGACCAAAATGCGCGCCGCGCGTGAGCAAAAAATATTTGTTGACAACGCTTGGCTGCATGGGAGTTTTTTTGTGGCGCAAAATGTTTTTAAGGTAGAGCGCGCCGGCGGCCTCGCCGTTTACGCAAAAGGGTTCGTGGCTTTCAAAAAATTCGGCGAGCGGGCGTTGGGCTTCGTTGCAAAGCTTTTTGTCCAAGGCGCTTTTGTATTTGGCAAAGGGAAGGCAAAAAAACAGCGAGCGCTTTTTTCGCAGCGCAAAGAGGCCGCCGAGCGTTAAGGTCTGTGAAGCCTCTTGGTCGCGCGCGTCTTGGGCTTGCGACAGTTCAGTGTAAAAAACACACCAACAATTGTCTCCGCCGCGCAAAATTTCTTGCGCGAGGTTGACGCATTCGGCTTCGTAAGGTTGTATAAATAAAAGAGCCTCCTCCCGCCGCTGGGCAAGAAGAGGCTTTATGACGACTGGCATTTTTAGTCGGGCATCTTTTTGTAGTTGTCAAATTCGGCAAGCATCTGGGCGTCCTTGTTTTTGTCCAAGAGGCTCACTACGACGGCGACAATCAAGTTCAAGACAAAGGCGGGAAGAATTTCGTAGATGTCAAAAATTCCGCCGCTAAGATTGTGCCAAGCCACGACTGTTACGCCGCCAACGACAAGGCCAGCGATCGCTCCCTTGTTTGTGATTCCGCGCCAGTAGAGGGCAAGCAAGATGAGGGGGCCAAAGCTTCCGCCAAAGCCCGCCCAAGCGTAGCTGACCAAGCCAAAGATTGTGCTTGTCTGGTCCAACGAAAGAACAAAGGCAACCGCGGCAATCAAGAGAACCGTCAAGCGGCTGATCTTAAGAACAGTCTTTGAGTCGGCTTCGGGATTGATGAGGCCTTTGAAAATGTCCTGGCTTACGGCGCTTGACGCTACCAAAAGCTGGCTGTCGGCAGTGCTCATAGAGGCCGCCAAAATGGCGCACAAGAAAAGGCCTGCGATAAAGGCGGGATACATTTTCATCATTGTCATGCTAAAGACTGTTTCCTGCGCTCCGCCTCCCAAAATTGTCGGAAGCAAGTAGGCGGTTCCCAACGTTCCGATGATGAACGTTCCGATGTAAGAGACGATCATCCAAGTGATGCCTACGCGGCGGGCAGTCGTCACTTCCTTGTTTCCGCGGATTCCCATAAAGCGGACGATGACGTGCGGCATTCCAAAATAACCCAAGCCCCAGGCCATCGCACTTACGACAGACTTGGCGCTAAAGTTTTTGTTGGCGGTGAACTTTTGCAAAAGCTCGTCGCCAAAGTTTCCGTTCAAGGCGTTTCCGATAAAGTCGCGCGCCTGTCCGATCGCTCCAACAGGTCCGCCCAAAGCGAACACGATTACGATGGAAGAAACTACAAAGGCGACGAAAATCAACGTTCCCTGAATGAAGTCGGTTGTGCAAACTGCAAGGTAGCCGCCCATAATTGTGTAAGACAAAATTACGACAAGGCCGATTACAAGGCCAAGGTTGTAGTTGAGTCCAAAGACCGAGTTGAACAATTTGGCGCAAGCGACAAAGCCGCTGGCGACATAAATTGTAAAGAACAAAACGATAAAGACAACTGACACAATAGAAAGAATGTGGCTCTTGTCCTTAAAGCGGTTTGTCAAAAATTCCGGAATTGTGATGGAGTCGCCAAACGCGATTGAGCATTTGCGCAAGGCCTTGGCAACAAAAAGCCAGCTGAGGTAGGTTCCCAAAATCAAGCCGAGCGCGGTCCAGAAAGTTTCCCTAAAGCCGCCAAGGTAGCAAAGTCCCGGCAAGCCCATCAAAAGCCACGCTGACGAGTCCGAAGCCTCCGCGCTGAGAGCCGTAAACCAGGGGCCCAACTTTCTTCCGCCCAAGAAAAAGTCCGAGGCGCTGTTGTTTTTGCTGGCGCTGGACAGTCCCACAAAGACCATCGCGGCCAAGTAAATCACAAACGCCAACAATTTTGCGATTGTCACCGAATCCATTTTTTTCTCCTTTTACTTTATTGAAGATATTTAATTTTATTAAATTTTTGGATTTAGCGCAATATCGGGGGAGGAATGGTGGAAAATTATTTTTCGTCTAAATGTCGATTTAAAATGCTGATTTAGACGAAATATAGGTCATTTTTTGTCTAAATCGTGGTTTAAAATGCGGATTTAGACGAAAAATAGGTCATTTTTTGTCTAAATCTAGGAATTTCCGTCGCCGTCAGAGGGCCGCTTTTCCCACGAGGCGTAGGCCATTATTTTTTGCTTTATCTCATTTGAAATAATCGACGCGGATTGATTTAGACGGCCTCGCACAATTTGTTCCACCGCATGCAGCGGAAAGCCGTTCAGATCGAGCGATTTTTCGTCTGAAAAAAAGAGGTTTGGCTGAACGCCAAGGACAGAGCAAAAAGTTTGAAGCAGTTCGGCGCTGACAAAGGATGAGCCGCTTTCGAGCGCGCCTATGTGCTTGACGCTTACGCCGGCTTTTTCCGCAAGTTCCTCCTGCGAAAGCGAGCGCTCTTTTCGGTATTTGCGCAAATTGGCTCCAAAAAGCTTTTTTATGTCCATATTTTAATTATAAACAAAACCTTTTAGGTTAGAAACCAAACCAAATATCCTATTTTGAAGTTTGACACCTAATAAAAGGTTGTGTTTTGAAAAAATTGGTAGTATAATAGGTGATATTCAACTTTTGGAGGGACTGTATGAAAAAATTTGCTTTAATTTGCGTTCTTGCTGTATCGCTGTGCGGAATCGGATTTTCCGCGCCAAAGAGCAAATTTGCTTCCAAGTTAAAAAACTTTGGAGAAAAACTTAGCAACGCCTATGTACTTCCAGCTTCATACGAAACAGCGTATACTTATAGAACGAACGCTCCTTACAAAGAAATAGTCGCGTTATTAAAAAACAAGGAGCTTGAAGCCTTGCGAATGTCAAATCCATTAAAGTATGTTCAGCAGGCTTGCGAAAAAATTACTGCGCTTGCTAAAAATGATTTTGAAAAAGCAAAGATGGCGCACGACTTTGTAGCAGTGTTGGTTTCATATGACGCAAAAAACTTTTGGGCAGGAACGGTTCCGTCTCAAGAATGGACGAATGTAATAAAAACAAAAACTGCGGTGTGCGAAGGCTATTCAAACACATTGAAAAAATTTTGTGACACACTGAAAATCCCATGCGAAATTGTACACGGATATGCCAGAGGCGTTGGAACATCACCATTTGCCCAAGAAAATCCCAAAAGCACAAATCACGCTTGGAACATTTTAAAGTTGGAGGGCGAACATTATTTAGTTGACTGCACATGGGATTCCGGCCACATGGAAGGAAAAATTTCAAAGCAAGACTACAATACAGACTGGCTTTTTGTAAAACCGGAACATTGCATTTACAGCCATTATCCAGACATGGCCAAAAAACAACTTTTGGCAACTCCGCTTTCAACCGATGATTTTTGCAACCTGCCAGACTTTAGACCTGTCTTTTTTGACATTACGAGAGAAGCAAAAATTCCGTCAAAAATAGAAAGATGCGATGGCATTTACAATTTTGAACTTGCAGTCAAAGAAGGATACAAACTTTCTTTTGCAATGCGAAACCTTTCCGAAAACACGCAAACAGAAAATTGCATCTTATCAAATACGATTGACGGAATAACAAAGACAATGTTCTCGATTCCAACTACTGACATTTACGAAGTGACAATTTTTTATTGGAAAACAAATAAATCAGGAAAAGACTGCGGGTCGTTCGCAATACAATCAACAGCAGAAAGTGACACAAGATTTCCAGTCATATTTGCTCATTCCGGCAAAAACGCTTACATCATTGAACCAACACAAACGCCATTAAAAAAAGGCGAAACACAACATTTTTCTATTCATGTCGAAAACAAAAAATTTGTCGCAGTTATTTGCGGGCGTGATTTCATTCAACTTGAAAACGACGGAACAGGAACATTTTCTGGCGACATCGATATTCCATCAAATATAAAAGAATTATCCATTGCCTTTTCCAATGAAAAAATGAAAAGTTACGAAAGCATGGCGAAATTTACAGTGGAATAACTAAAAAAGCTAGGAGCGCAAATATGAAAGAACATTGTTGGATTTGCAAAAATACAGAGGATTATTTCTTAGACCAAAAGAAAGAGCTGCTTAATTCAATTAACAAGCAACTAGCAGAATGTGACGAGTTTGGGAAAAACATAATATCTTCAACCGCAGAAAAATTGGGCTTTACAGAAGATTCCAAAAATATTGCAAAAAAAATTAACGCTCCTTATACAACAATGACTTTGTCAGCGGTTTTGGAGAACAAAGAAAACTTTTTGCAATTAGAACCTGCGCTAAAAACTATCTATGACTATTGTGAAAAATATCCTGATGTCAAAACCTGTTGCAAAACTGTTTCAGATTCAATTCAAAAATATTTGCAAGAACCAAGCAAAGATAAATACTCACGCGCTTTACATGATAACGAAAATAAAATAAAAGGGTTGCTTTGCCAAAAAGAAAAACTTGAAGAAATAAAAACATTCTTTATCGAAAAAGAACTGAACGATAAAATGCTTAACATTTCAAATTTAGGGTTCAAATTCAACAAAAAGTTTTATCTTTGCCCTATCTGTGCGTCTCTGTTTACAGAATCTGCAAAAGGAGCGTTTGAAGTTATAGAAGCTAAAAGACGAGCCGAAGAAATTGCCATGAATTGGGGCGATGATGACGAAGAAGAAGAATTTTAACCTTACAGCGTCGCGAGCTTCACAGGCCGCAGAGCGTATCCAAGGTTTTGCAAAACGCTTGTAAGGGTTTTGAGCTTTACGGAATCGGCTTTGCCGCTGCGCAAGTTTTGAATTGTTGTGGGAGAAACCTTAGTTTTTTTTGCAAGTTCCCTGACAGAAATTTTTTCTTCTTCCATCTTTTCAATCATAAATTCGGAAATAAGAAAATCATTGTAGCCTTTTTCAAATTCCGCTTTGAATTTAGGATTTTTCATTAGACGTTCGTAGGTTGTCATAATAGATTCCTCCTTTGACTCTCGTTTCATAATCATTTTTGCAATTTATAGCCTTGTCTTTTTCTTTTTTTGGCAACTTTTGGCATTTTTTTTCAAAAGCGTTTGTTATAATGACTTTCTTTCCTGTTGTAAAAAAAGAAAGAAATCTGTCCGGCTTTGGCTTAAACGCCCAAATGCCGTCTTCTTCAAAATTGAATTTTGTTTTGTCAGAAATCTTTCCAAAATCGCCAAGTCGTTTTACAAGATAAAGAAGCTTTTGCTTTCCCGCGTCGTCAAGCGCAAAAAAATAATCACGGCTTTGGCTTTTAACATTTTGGTCAAAATACCATTCAACCGTAAATTTTTGCCCTTTGTAAACTATGTACTCTTCTTTATCTTCCACAACCAATAGTGTAACAGTACAGTGATACATTGTCAAGAAGAAATTACTTACCCACCGGTGGAAATTTAACTATACATAAGTATTATACAAAATCCCCATAGAAAGTCAAGCAAATTCCTACAAAATCCCCATAGAAAAACCGCCAAATTCCTACAAAATCCCCGTTACTTGCTGGACCAGAGGCCGTGAAGGTTGCAGTAGGCGTAGGCTTGGACAAACTTGTCCATAGCGGCAAGGGCAAAGCTGGCCTTGGGCTCTTGGCCGGGCTTTAGGTATTTGATTTGAACGCCTTGCTCGGATTCGACGGCGATCCATTCGATAAAATGCTTTTCTTCCATCGGGTGGGCCACGGAGCCGACAGTCACGTCGATGGAGCCGCCGTTGACGGCCACTACAGGAACGTGCTTTTCTACCGCGGCGTCAGTGGTTCCGGCCACAAGTTCCGCCATCTCTTCGTCGCAGCAGAACGTTCCGCACGCCGAAGCCTTTATCAAAGCGACAATCTTTCCGCATTTTTTGCACTTAAAAAATTTCATTTTTGCCTCCAAGACAATTATAAATCAAAAAGCCAAAAAAGCAAGAAGTTTTTGAGCCGCCCCAAAGCCCCCAGCCCCAAAATCCGCGATTTCTTCTATATAAATATACCTAAACTCCAAAAAGCAAAAAGCCGATATATGAAACGAAGCGCCATCTTCGCGCTTTTACTATTGTGAAAAACGTTCTTGCTTTGAAAAATGCAATTTTCTCACTATTTAGTCGCCAACGGACGCTGCGGGCAGTTTTGTTCTGCGCGCTTTTTGCGGGAGTGTGCGCGGGGGGATTTGGGGAACCATATGAATGGACAAATGGAAGCAGCGTCAATAATTGGTGGATAACTGCATCAAATTGGAATCCCAGCAAAAGCTTAGGACCGGGCTCCAGCGATACGGCAATCATCAACATAGCAGATCTTGTTGTAATAGAGGGAGGAAGTGTTGTTAATGTAGGCGAAATTCGCATGTCAAACAATGCGACTTTGCAAGTTGATGAAACCTTCACCGTAGGCAAATTAGACTTGCGTGACAACACAGCAAAAGTAATATTAAAAAAAGATGGACTTGGCGGCACAAATGAAATCAAAGCTACAGAGGTGGACAACCAAGGGACAATCACTCTTGAAGAAAAAACCAAGATAACCGTAAACGGCGCCGCTGACAGCAACCTGGGCAATATAACTCTTGACGGTGACTCTTCCATCACAAACAGCAGCGATGGTTCTGTCATAATCTCAAAGTTGACAGGAGCCAAAACTGTCACACTTACAAACAGCGCAAGCGGAACGCTTGAAGTTTCAGATTATGATGACAGTGCCGTTCCTTCAATTGTTGCAGCCGCCAACAACATAACATTAGCGGGCGGAACAATAGATAATCTTACGGTAGAAGACGGAGCCACTGTAACAATTACGGACGCGATGACCGTAAACGGCGATGTTACAATTAAAAGCGGCGGAAAACTTATCATAGAAAAAACGATTACCGTAAAAGGCAACATCGACAACGCCGGAACGTTAGACACAGATGCGGCGGGCGCAAAAATCATTATGACCGGCGCTGCAGCCTCGTTCACCGGAAACGGCAGCACAATTTCGGACTTTGAATACGCTCCAACATCAAGCGGAACTGGCTTGACAATTGCCGACACAAACACATTCACAAAATTTTCTTGCGCGGGCGAGGCGACAATCAAAATCGACTCGGCGACAACAATGACAAAAGCGTACATCGCTGGCGATGTGACTGTAAACGTCGGCGCTAACCTTACCGGCACAACGCTCTACATACAAAAGCCCGGCAATGATTTGACAAGCAACTGGACAACAAAGTTTACCGGCAGCGGAACAGTTTCGTTTGGCGGAATTGACTTTAACCGCGCGTCTTCAACATCCGGCGTAATAGGAACGCTTGAAGTTGATTGTCCTATGACTTGCTCAGGAACGGTCTACACACACTCAGGAACAACGCTCGTCATTGACAATGGAGCTTCGCTTAAAACAAACGAGCTCACTCATTCGGCGACAAATTCCACCCCAAAGAGCCAAATCACAGTAAATGGAACTTTGACTGCAAGCGGAACAATTGGAACAATTGACCTGCAAGGATACAACAACGATGGTTGCAACGCTTTGAAAGTAGGCTCAAGCGGAAAGGTAATAGCCGACAAATTGACTTGGAGCAAAGCTGGCGTATCTTATTCCAACGGCGACAACGCTCTCGACAACGCTGGAACAATCACCCTTAGCGGCGACTTAAACGCAAAAGGTCCTGTCGTCAACTCAGGAACGATAAAGTCAACCGGCGGAGATTTGACATTTGACGATGACCTTACAAACAGCGGAACATTAAACATAAGCGGAAAGATAACGGCAACCGGCGCGAGCGCGAAATTCACCGGCGGCGGAATCACAGTTTCTGACTTTGTTTACAATCCGACGTCATCAAGCGGAACTGGTCTGACAATCGCTGACGCAAATACGTTCACAAAATTTACTTGCGCAAGTGAAGGCAAAATCAACGTCGGTACCGGCGCCGTAACTGTCGACGAGCTTGTAATGGCGGCCAACGCTTCCGTGAACAATTCTTCAACAGGCTCAATCGGCATCACAAAGCTTACCGGCAAAAAGACAGCCACGCTCAACAGCGGAAGCGATGACCGCATAACAGTTGGCGGCTACGGAACAGGAACAGACGTTCCTTCCATCGCAATCGCAGAAGACAGCAAATCAGTTTCTCTTGCTGGCGGAACAATTGGCACACTCTCGGTTGGAAGCGGCGCGACAGCCGCCATCACAGGCGACTTGGAAGTAACAGGCGCGACGACAAACAAAGGAACAATCAACGCCGACGCAAATGACATAACATTTAACGGAGTTGTGACAAGCGGAGCCGACGCAAAAATCACAACGACGACAGGCAACATTACGACAAATGCCGACACCGCAAGCGCTCTTGGAACAATTCAAACAACAAGCGGAACTTTGCAAAACACAGGAAGCGGAGAGGTCACCGTAACCAAACTTTCGGCAGGAGCGGCGACTTCAGTCACCAACACCGCGGGCGGCTCAATCACGCTTGAAAACATTGCAAGTTCGTCCGCCACAACTCTTTCGGGCGCCATAAATGTTACAGCTTACGCAGACGAACTTCCTCTTATTATAGTCGCTCCAACAGGAACATCCGCAAACAACGTGTCGATTGGAGCGGGAAAACCAGCCTCCCTCACAATCAACGCCAGCGGCAAAGCCACAATTGCCGGTGACATAGAAACAAGCGGCGGCATTTCCAACTCTGGAACCTTGGACGCCAGCGCGGCAAAAATCACGATGACAGGCGCGACTGCGGCATTCACAGGAAACGCCACAACGACCGTCAGTGATTTTGTCTACGCGCCAACAGCCGCAAGCGCAAGCCTTGCCGTCAGCGGAGCGAACACATTCACAAATTTTACTTGCCAAAAAGGCGGCGCGACAATCAACGTGTCAGGCGCGCAAACAATCAACGGTGATTTGACGCTGAAAGGCGCGAGCGGCTCTCTGTTAACGATAGACGGAAGCGGCAGCCTAGCCATAACCGCAAGCCAAAGCAAGCAAGGCGAATTCCTTAGCGTGGGTTGGGACAATGTTTTGATCAGCGGAACAGGAAAATACATCGCAGAAAAATCTGTCGCCGCGTCAGCGCCGCTTTACGGCCAAAAAAACAATTGGATAATCCTGAACAGCGCGATGGAGTTTGTTTGGACCGGCGCGACCGATGACAAGTGGGAAGACGCGTCAAACTGGAACTACAATATGGTTCCAGGCAAGGCTGCCGCGGATGGCGTTCCGTCAACAGTCGGATACAATGTTACGATTCCAGACACCATAAACAAGCCCAAAGTGTCAGGCACGACGACTTATTCCGTAGGCGACCTTACACTAGAAGCTTCCGCAATCCTCACGCTGTCTGACACAGGCAATGTAGCTGTAGCCGCCACCGGAACGCTTACAAACAATGGAACGATTGTCTATTCTTCAACTGGCCGCATTACAGACGGAACAAATTTCATCAACGATGACGCGCAAGGAACGGTAGAATTTACCAGCGGCGCGACGAATTTGTCCGAAGTTTCTTACCATGACCTAAAAATAACAGGAAGCGGAACATACACAGCGGCCACCGCGCTGACAGTAAACGGAAACCTTGACATTGCAAGCGGCGCGACTGTCACGCTCACCGGCACGGGCGCGAACGCGCTCACCGTAAACGGCAACATTACAAACGCTGGAACTTTGACAACAAATAGAGAAAAAGCTGTCGGAGCGGTTGTCGTAAGAAACAACTTGACGCAAACCGCGGGAACGCTGATCTTAAACGCTCTGGCCGTGACAAACAAGCTGACCATAAGCGGCGGCGACGCTTATTTCAACGCCTCTGACGACAAAGACAATGGAACCGCAACAAGCGCTGGAACCGTGGAGCTTTCAACGACAGGAGGAAGTGTTTCGCTTGGAAATAACGGCAAAGATACTTTTACCGTCACAACCGGCGCACTCGAATTTCCATCTTCATTAGGCGACTTGGAACTTTGCGGAACAATTACTGCGAACACAAACCCTGGAATTACGCTCAGCAAAGACGCGACATTGAAAGGGCAGGTGGTGTTTGATAGCGACACAAAACTGGGCGCTAACGTAAGTCTCATACTTGCGGACGCCCATACAGCCATGCAGACAGCGACTACAAACAAAAAATTGAACTGCGCGGGATACACCCTGACACTCAAAAACGCTTCGCTAAAAAACGAAAAGCAAGTCACAAACGGTAAGATTAAATTTATTGAAACCGATGCATATGAAAGAAAACAAGAGTTCTGGCCTTACACAGGGGCTACAACTATCTACGAAAGTGTCACTATAGAAAAAAATAACGTCATAAATCCAGGCTCGCTTGAGATAAAAAGGGCTCTCAAAGCGACTGATTTTACCGTAACAAAAAACGGAACGCTCACGGCGGATGCCGACGTTACAGTCGACAATCTTACTATAACTCAAAACACGACAGCCACATTTAAAGGCCTTGTCACTGTCAATACGGCATACTCCGACACTGGCGACGCCGGCAACATCAACTTTACAAAAGGCTGCGCGTTCACTCCGGCCACAACGTTCAACACAACAGAAACCGTCACGCTAAACGGTTCGACAACCGCCTGCGCCTTTACCAATGGCATGACCCACACAGCCGGCACGACAACTTTGAACGGTTCTCTCACTTCGACAAACAGCGACATAACTCTTGGCGACACAATTCTCAACGACACAGAAGGCGCCTCCGACACGACAATCGACGCGGGAAGCGGCGCTGTCACAATCAACGGAACCCTTAATGGCGCAAAGGCCTTTGCTTCAAACGGAACTGGAACCGTGACCTTTGCCGGCGCGGTTGGAGCGACAACGGTGCCAACAACAATAACAGTTGAAGGCCCAACAACAATAACCGCTCCGTCTGTAAAAACATCTGACTTGCAAAACTACAAGGGCAACTTGACTTTTGGCGCCGACTGCGCTCTTACAGGAACCGTCCAAGCTGACGCCAATATTGCAAGTACGGCAGCGTTAGATGCGAGCGCGGCAAAAATCACCATGACAGGCGCCTCGCCGACATTCACGGGAAATAATGCCAATGTAGCAGACTTTGTCTATGAGCCGACCGATACGACAGGAACCGGCCTCAATGTAGCCGACGGCAACACCTTTACAAACTTTGCTTGTTCCACCCCAAGCGCAAAAGTCACATTAAGCGGGGCCAATACAATCGGAACGCTTTCTATGACAAGCGGCGGCGGAACGCTCACAGTGAACGCGGCGCAAGATGTCACGACGCTCAAGTTGGAAGGCACTGGAGAGGACCCCAACCTTTTAACGGTAGCCGGAAACGGAAGCATAGCTATCGCCGACCAACACGCGGGCAAACACCTTAAAATCAACCGCGACCAAGTCAAAATCACAGGCGGCTATTACATCGCGGATAATTCAGAATTTGCCTCTGCGTCTGCCACTGACCCTAAATACGGCCAGCACAATGGCTGGATCGTGATGAATCCCGATCTTACGTTCAACTGGAAAGGAACTGCAGGCACCGATTGGGGAAATGCCTCAAACTGGGACTGCGGCCTGATTCCCGGAACTGACCAACCGATTAATGGCCACACATTTGCCACTAGCGTTGTAAGCACAATGGGCTATCCTGTCACAATAGCGACAAAGGCAAACCAACCCGTCACTTCTGACACTCCCTATTCCGTTGGCCAGTTGACGATAGACGACGCCACCGCGACTTTGACTCTTGCTAGCGCCGACGTAAGCATTGCAACAATCCCCAGCGTCTGCCCCGGCGCCACAGGAGAGCTCATAAACAAAGGAACGATAAAATACTCAGACGCAGGCCGCATAAAAAAGGGCGGAGCGTTCCACAACGACACGGCAAATGGCGGAACGGTTGACTTTAACGGAAGCGTAGCCGCGTCGGATTTGGCCAGCGTTCAATACTACAATTTAATCGTAAGCGGAAGCGGCGCCTTCT
>JAFZLA010000040.1 GCA_017551705.1 Treponema sp. | reverse complement strand
CAGCGGAAATCCCTTTACCGGCGACGCGCTTTCTATCCACGTGGCCAAGGACAACCGCCAGATTGTGCAAACCTACATCGACGCCGGCATGAGCCTCAACGAGCGCACCGAAGCCGGAGTCCCCATGCTCAACGTGGCCATTCGCGCCGAGCAAGTTGACGAAGTCAAATGGATGCTGGAACAAGACATTGACCTCAACGCAGTCTCGAACGACCGCGGCTACTCGGCCTTGATGGACTGCGTTTGGAAAAAGAATTTGGAGCTGACAAAAATTTTGGTCGAAAAGAAAGTCAACTTGGACTTTGTCTCAAGCGACAACCAGTCTGCCTTGACCTTGGCCGTCGGAGCGGGAAACGCCGAGATGGTAAAGGTTCTTTCCGACGCCGGAGCCAGCCCCGACAAGTTTGACGCTTTGGGAATGTCCGCTTGGACTTACGCAAAGCTCTTCAAGCGCCAAGACTTGCTTGCAATAATGGAAAAAAATCACCATGGACAATAAGACGACGGCCGTTGCCTTTACCGGCGGCGGAACCGGCGGACACATCTATCCAGGCCTTGCCGTAGCCGACGCCTTTAGGCAAAAATGCGCCAACGCAAAAATTATTTGGATAGGCTCCCTTTCAAAGATGGACAAGAACATTGTCGTAAATTCTTTTGACAAGGGCGGCCGCGCGTCGGCGGACAAATTTTACGGAGTTCCAAGCGGAAAGTTGCGCCGCTATTTTTCGCTGCAAAATTTTTTTGACGTATTCAAAATTTTCTTTGGCTTTGTCGCAGCCTTCTTTATTTTGTTAAAGAACCGGCCCGCTTTTTTGTTTTCCAAAGGCGGCTTTGTGTCGGTTCCAGTTTGCGCGGCCGCCCGAGTTTTGGGAATAAAAATTTATACCCATGAATGCGACTTCACTCCTGGGCTTGCCACAAGAATCAATTCTAGGTTCGCTGACACTGTTTTGCTTAGCTACGAGGAGACCCGCGACTTTTTTAAGAATGGAACGATTTCTAAATTTATTGTGACGGGAAACCCCGTGCGGCCTGTCTTTTACGAGGCCGACGCGGCGGCGGGCCTAAAGTTTTTGGGGATAACGAGCGCTCAAAAAAAGAAAAAGCCCGTCTTGCTTGTTACGGGCGGCTCTCTTGGCGCGGCGCAAATAAACGAGCTTGTTTGGAAAAACCTTTCTTGGCTTTGCCAAAAATTTATTGTGGTCCATCAAACCGGCCAAAAGAACGCCGCGCTCTTGCCTCAAGACTTGACGCAAGAGCAAAAGGAAAATTACCATCCGTATCCTTTTATCTACGCCGAGATGCCCAACGTGATCGCCGCGGCGGACGTCGTCCTTTCGCGCGCGGGAGCCAATTCGATTTGGGAATGCGCGGTTTTGGAAAAGCCGATGGTCTTGATTCCGTTAGAAGGAGCGGGAACGCGCGGCGACCAAGTTGACAACGCCGAATATTTTGAGCGGCAGGGAGCGGCTGTCGTGATTAAAAAAAGCGGCATGACCGAAACTTCTTTGCAAAGCGCCTTGTCCGGCTTTTTAAGCGCCGCGCAAAGAAAAAATTACAGCCAGGCTTGCAAAAAACTTTGCGGAACCGAAAAGCCCGCCGAAAAGATAGCGCAAATTTTATTTGAGGGGATAAAATGAACGTATTGGATTACATATTGATCGCGATTTTGCTCATATTTACGATTCGAGGCTTTGCGCGCGGCATGATAAACGAAATTTTTGGAATCGGCTCTTTGATCATTCCGCTTTTTTTGTCCGTGCTGTTCTTTCAAAAAATGGGAAAAATCTACGCGTCTTCTATGGATCCCCTTGTGGCCAACATCTTGGGCTTTTTTACCGTCTTTATTTGTTCCTTTGTTCTCTTAAAAATAATACAAGCGTTGGTAAAGACAATTTTTTCGGGCCCGATTTTGAACAGCTTGGACAAAACTTTGGGCCTTCTTTTGGGCTTTGCCGAGGGCGGCGCCTTGGTCTTTTTGATTTTGGTCGCCATGGTCGAAATCAACGGAACCATTGACACAAGCTCTTTGCGCGAGGGAAGTACAGTCTATTCAATCGTCGAAAGCATTCCGGCATAAATAGGGGAGTAAAAAAGTGTTTGACAATTTGCTTTTTCAAAGCGCCTCAAAACTCTTGGAAGACGACATCGCCTCAAACAATCTCCCCGGAGCCGTTTTGTTTTGCGGAAACGACTCGTGCGGAAAATTGACCGCCGCTCTTGAAACAGCCCGAGTCCTTTCTTGCCAAGCAAGCCCGCGCGGAAAATGGTCTTGTACCTGTCCTTCTTGCCTAAAGCACAAGGCTTTGGTAAGCCCCAACGTGATGCTTTTGGGCCCCCGGGACTGCTCGCTTGAAATCAACGCGGCGGCCAAGGCCTTTGTCAGTTCCGCGTCGATGAACGACAGCCATGTCGCGGCCACCCGCTACTTGTTCTTGCGCTCTGTCCGCAAGTTGCAAAACCGCTTTAACCCTGCCTTGTGGCAGGACAGCGACAAGCTTTCAAAAATCGCCGCCGTCACAAGCGAGCTTGACGAATACATGGAAGAGCTTGACGTGGAGCATGAGCTTCCCGAAGTTAAAAAGATTGACGACGACATAAAAAAAATCCTTGAGCTTTGCGAAAAATTGGAAGGCGACTTTTTGTACGATTCGATTCCGGTTTTGCAAATAAGAAACCTTTCGGCCTGGGCCCACATAGGAGCGGCGACGGGAACAAAGGTTGTCATCATAGAAAAGGCCGAGCGAATGTTGGAAGGAGTGCGGAACGCCCTGCTAAAAATTTTGGAGGAGCCGCCTGCCAACACGCTTTTCATCCTTACAACTTCAAGGCGCAACGCCGTTATGCCGACGATTTTGTCGCGCCTTAGAAGCTACAATTTTTCGGCAAGGACTGTAGAGCAAGAAAAAGAAATCATCGAGCGCGTTTTCCACGACGGAGCGGTTTTGACTGACGGCGGCGGCCCGCTTATCCAGCGTTACCTAGAAGGCTTTTTGCCCGTCCGACCCCAAGTTATACAAAAACGCGCCTGCGACTTTTTTGACCAAATCTTTGAAGGAAAAATTCCCGACATCGCCGACTTGATAAAGAACTGCGGAAAATTTGAGCCGCGCGTTTTGTTCAAAATATTTTTGTCGGCCCTTGAAGAGCGGACCCGTCAATTTTTTGCCAGCGCCGAGGGAACTCAAAAAGCGATGGCCGTTTCCAAGGCCTTGCGCGACTGCTATTCCAACGTTTCGACTTACAACCAGTCAATCCAGGCGGCCTTGGAAGAATTGCTTTGCGCCTTGGCCAGGGAGCGAAAGAGGTGACAAGTTTTAACAAGAGCGTCGCGCAAAAGCTTTCAAAACTTTCTGACGCTCAAATTCAAAAGCTTTTTTCCTCGATAAGCGGCGAGCGCGACACTCTTTCTTCGATAATAGAGTCGCTTTCGCTTGGCCTTGTGATTTTGGACAAGGACTACAAAATTCTTTTGTCCAACAAGGCCGCCGAGCGCTGCCTGCCGCTTTCGGTAAGGCCGCTTGCTAAAAACGAGTCATCCAAGTTGTGGGAACTGGTTGCCGACGAAAAAATTTCGGACTTTCTAAAAACTTGCTTTGAAAAAAACAAGACCAGCGCGGGCGAAGAATTTTCGGTTCACGCCAGCGACGGAACGATTCGCTTTATTCAATTGACTTTGTCGCCCTTGGTGCAGGAAGAAAAGCTCGAGGGCTGCATTTTGTCCGTCCGCGACATAACCGAACAGAGAAACCAAGAAATTCTTTTGCACAGAATGGAAAGCCTTGCCGGCCTTACAAACCTTGCCGCGAGCGTCGCCCACGAAATAAAAAATCCTCTTGGCGCGATAAGCATTCACATTCAGCTTTTGCAAAAGGCCGTTAAAAAAGCGCGCGAGTCGGACGGACTTTTGCCAGACCAAAAATTTTTGGAAAAATACATCGACGTTGTCAACGACGAAATCGCCAACCTTAACAAAATAGTGATGGACTTTTTGTTCGCGGTGCGCCCGATAAGCGCCAGCTTTGAATTGCTTGAGCCAAATCCGCTTTTGCAAAAGTTCGCGGACTTTTTCGCGCCCGAATTTTCCAGCAAGAACGTTCAGCTCAAGCTTGACTTGTGTTCCGACACGACCCGCCTTTTGCTTGACCAAAAGCTTTTTAGGGAAGTGGTCACCAATTTGGCTCAAAACGCGCTGGCCGCCATCGCCGAAAAGTTTGACGGCAAGGACGGAGGCCTTTTTGAAATTCACACGGGCATCAAGGACAACAAGTTTGTGATTCTTATCAAGGACAACGGAATCGGAATGAGCCAAGAAACATTGGCTCGGGTCTTTGAGCCGTATTACACGACCAAGGCCAGCGGAACAGGGCTTGGCCTTACGATGGTTTACAAAATCGTAAAAGAATTTTCGGGCGACATACAAGTCGAGTCAAGGCAAGGCGAGGGAAGCGCCTTTATAATCAGCTTGCCCGTTCCGCAAACCGACAAGCGGCTTTTGGAGGCCAAATGAAATTTACGATTCTTGTAATCGACGACGAAAAGAACATTCGCGAAGGCTTGGGAGCCGCTTTTGAGTTGGAAGGCTACCAAGTCCGCTTGGCTTCAAACGGCCAGGAAGGCTTGGACCAAGTGGCCAAGGGCGACATAGACTTGGTCGTCACCGACTTGCGCATGGACGGAATAAGCGGCGAAGAAGTTTTGCGCCGCGTCACAACCCAAAATCCCGGCATCCCTGTAATCGTCCTTACCGGCCACGGAAGCATTGACGCCGCCGTCGACGCGATGCGGAACGGCGCCTACGACTTTTTGACCAAGCCGCTCAACCTTGACCAACTTTCGCTGATTGTAAAACGCGCGCTCCAAGGCCGCGAGCTTTCGCTGCAGCACAAGGAGCTTAAGGCGCAAGTGGGCCAAACAAAATCCCTTGAGGGCATGATCGGAAAAAGCGCCTCGATGCAAAAAATCGCCGAGCTCATCAAAAAAGTCGCGCCCTCAAAGGCGAGCGTCTTGATTACCGGAGAAAGCGGCGTGGGAAAGGAAGTGGTGGCCGACGCGATTCACGCCCTTTCGCCGCGCAACGAGCATGAGTGCGTAAAAGTCCATTGCGCCGCGCTTAGCGAAACCCTTTTGGAGTCGGAGCTTTTTGGCCACGAAAAGGGCGCTTACACCGGCGCCGACCAAATGGCCAAGGGCCGCTTTGAGCTTGCCCACAATTCAACAATATTCCTTGACGAAATAGGCGAGATAAACCAAGCCACGCAAGTAAAGCTTTTGAGAGTCCTGCAAGAAAAAAAGTTTGAGCGCGTGGGCGGAAGCCAAACGATAGAAGTTGACGCGCGCGTCATCGCCGCCACAAACAAAAATTTGGAGGAGCTTGTAAAAGAGGGGAAATTCCGCGAGGACCTTTTTTACCGCCTCAACGTTGTCCGCATAGAAGTTCCTCCGCTAAGGGAGCGAAAGGACGACATTCCGCTTTTGATAGCGCACTTCCTTAAAGAGTTTGAGGGCGAGGCGAACAGTTTGGGAAAGACGATAACGGGCGTGGACAGCCGCGCCCGCAGCGCCCTTTACAAGTACGACTGGCCCGGAAACATACGCGAGCTTCGCAATTGCATCGAAAGCGCCGTTGTGATGTGCTCGGGCAGCGAAATAACCCTTGACGACCTTCCTCCGACTGTCAGCAAGGCTTCGTCCGCGGAGAACATCACGATTCCTGCGGGCTCCACCTTGGACGAGGCCGAAAAAATCGTCATCGAGCAAACGCTGGCCGCCAACAAGGGCAACAAGAGCAAGACCGCCGAAGTTTTGGGCATCGGCCGCAAAACCCTGCAGCGCAAGCTTGGCGAGAGCGAAGACTAGTCCGCTCGTGTCGTTGAATGATTGACCTTAATCGTTTGTTCGAGCGGTTTCACCGCGTCCTTTGGACGCTGCCTGGCCGCTTTTGTTGACCAATGCGGCTTCTTCTATTATAATCATTTTCTATGAAAAACTGTGTTAAAGTATTTGCCTTGCTCGCGCTTTGCTCTTGCTTG
>JAFZLA010000039.1 GCA_017551705.1 Treponema sp. | reverse complement strand
CTTTGTTGCCTGCTGCACAGGCTGTTGTTGTAAAGAGTACGGCAGCTATCAAAAAAGAAATCAGTTTTTTCATAAAGACTCTCCTACATACTCTGTTTCAATATTTCTATGATTTCTTCATGTGTGAGTTTTTGGTAACCGCCGTCCAGAATGAACGAGCCTTTTGCAATTCCTTCGAACATATCCGGGGTAACGCCAAGTTCTGCAATGTGAAGGCACACGCCGATTTCTTTCATCCAGTCTTCCATTGAAGCAAGGCCTGCCTCGGCAATTTGTTCATCAGAAAGACCTGCTCCCTGAACATCCCATACATTCTTTGCAAAGCGCACAAACTTTGGAAGTCCGTCCTTCATAATAAAGCGGTAATAAGGAAGAGAAACCCCCGAAAGTGTCATTCCGTGAGTGGCGTCTGTAAAGGCACCGATTGACTGACCAATCATGTGAACCATCCAGTCCTGAGACTTTCCGCGACCAATGAGTGTGTTGAGTGCCCAGGTTGCAGTCCACATGATGTTACTGCGGGCTTCGTAATTCTGAGGATCTTTCACAGCAATGCGTGAAGAATGAATCAGCGAGCGCATAAGGCCTTCTGCAAGATAGTCGCTTGTGTTGTCGTCGTTGCCGGAAAAATACTGCTCCATGATATGGCTCATTATGTCAAAAATACCTGCCACCATCTGACGCTGAGGGAGAGTGTAGGTGTACTTAGGATTCAGGATTGCAAACTTAGGGAAAACTTCTTCGCCGAATACGTGGCCAATTTTAAGCTTCTGCGCGTGATTTGTAATTACAGACCCGCCGTTCATTTCACTTCCGGTGCCGACCATTGTGAGTACAGAACCGACAGGAATAATTTTATCACCGGCTTTTGGTTCTTCCATCTTGAGGTAGTATTTTTCCCAAGGGTCGCCGTCATACCAGGCAGCCACAGAAACACCCTTTGCATAATCACAGACTGAACCGCCGCCAACAGCAAGGATAAAATCAACATTGTTTTCACGGGCAATCTTACAGCCTTCAAGGAGCTTTTCACTTGTAGGGTTTGGCATAACTCCAGGATCTTCAAAAATCTCTTTGCCGTTTGCCTTAAGGATTTTGATAACTTCATCATAAATACCGTTCTTTTTGATTGAACCACCGCCGTAGCTGAGCATGATTCTCTTTCCGTATTTTGGAAGTTCGGTGTTTAAGTAGTCGAGCGCGTTGTCGCCAAAGTAAAGTTTTGTCGGGTTAGAATATGAAAAGTTTCCCTGCATTTTAGTCTCCTTGCCTGTAATTTTATTAGTAACACTGTGTCACTAATAAACAGTATAACAAACCAATTATCACTTGTCAAGAGAAAATTTTGGGGTGTTTGTTCTGATGAATATTTACTGGATGAACTGCGTTTTGGACGGATCGACAAATTCTTTTTCCATTATAATTTGACCGATACTGGCGGCTTGGATTTTTCCGCAAAGTGGATTTTTTACACTGTCAATCGCGCCGGCGATTTGAGCGTTGACCTCGCTGCGCTCAAAAGAAAGGTCGCAGCCTTGCGTCGAGCAATTTATCAGCGTCAAATTTTTGCAGTAGCAGAGCGGCTGCGTTCCGACTATGCGGCAGTTGATTAGCGTAAGGTTCTCTGAATACCAGCCAAGGTATTCGCTTTTGATTGTGGAGTCGCGAACGGTGACGTTTTTTGTGTGCCAAAAAGCGTCCTTTGTGTCCAAGTCTGAATTTTCGATTTGAATTTCCGAGCAGTATTGGAACGAGTATTTCCCCTTCAATGTCAAGCTTTTGATTTTTGCGTCTTGGACTTCAAAAAATGGGTATTCCGATTCTTCAACCGTTAGGCTTTGTATCGTCATGCCGCGGCACTTCCAAATAAATTCTGGCGAGTTGGCCGAGCAATTATTTATTGTAACGTCGTCGCATTCGCGCAAGGCCTTGATTCCGTCAAGTCGGCAATTGTCCAGCGCGATATTTTTGTCGTACCAAAGCGCGGCGCGGCAGTTTTGGGTGAATTGGCAATTTGATATTTGCGCGTCCGTCACATGCCAAAGAGGATAGCGCAAGTCAAAAAAACAGCCGCTGACTGTGATATCGCGCGCCTCTTTGAGCGCGGACTCGCCGTCGGCGGGGCCTTCAAAGCGGCAGTTTTGAACAACGGAGTCGGAAATCGCGTAAAGCGCGCGCTCTTGGTCTAACGTCAAATTTTCGCATTGCATTCGCGTTCCGCCTCCTAAAAAATATTAGCAACATACCGTCACTAAAATATAATATAACAAACAAATCGCCCCTTGTCAAGAACAATATTTTGCGCTATTATTTTTCCATGCAAAAATACATCAGGGCGCGCACAGACGAGCAAAAAGAAGAACGAATGTCTCAAATCAAGCGGGCGGCGGACGAGCTTTTTAAAACTATGCCATACACCGAAATAACGCTTTCCACCATAGCGGAAAAGCTGGACTGGTCGCGCGCAAATCTTTACAAATATGTCACGACGAAAGAAGAAATCTATCTTGAAATCACCCAGGACAGAATGACAGAATATTTGGACTCGCTTTTGACCGTCTTCCCCAAAGGCTGCAAGTTCACTCCGGAGACTGCCGCTGAAATCTGGACAGCGCAGGTTGCCAGCCACGAAGATTACTTTAGGTATGTTTCATTTTTGCTCACAATTATCGAACGCAACGTTACTGTTGAACGCCTGACCGTTTTTAAGAAGACTTATTATGAGCGCGCTTTTCTTTTGCAAAAACGCCTTTCATACGCGCTCGGAATCACCGAAGAGCAAGCCGACAATCTCTTCCTTTCTATAATGAATTACGGTGCAAGCTATTTTACAAACTGCCAGAAAAATCCGCTGATTATCCAGACTCTCAAGACTCTCAAAATTAAGCCAAAGGAACTGAATCTTTCCCGTGATGTAAAAGATTTTATTCTGATGAATATTGAATGGATGAAGAGGGGAAAGTAACGGTTACCTGCTTACCAGTTCAAAACTATTCTGTGTCAGTTCACACAACTTTTCAAAATCAGTTGCGGCGGTGAGAAGGACTGTAATCCAGTGCTTTTTGTTCATATGCCAGGCGGGGAAGATTGATTTTTTGTCTATGAGATTCGGGATTTCGTCCTGGCTTGCTTTCATGTTTACTACCCAGACTGCTTCGTCGCCTGTGAGTCCAATCTGGCGGTACTTAATCTTCATTATAAGAGCGAACCATTTTTCATTTGGGCAGCGGAAAACGCAGTAATCGGGAGTGTCCGGCCATGGAAAGTCTGGTTCGGCTCCAAACTGGGTTTTTATCCAGGCGATGTAATCATCTTTCAAATTGTTGGTTTCAAAACACTTTGTACGGATTTCTTCGATAATATTTTGAACTTCTTCGCGAAGGGAGGCTACAAATGCGCCGTGGGAAGATGGCATGTCAAAAAGTGCATATTTTTCGCCGGTTGCAGAATCAAAAAGATGGACAATAAGTGTCTGTTCGGAAAGCGAAAGAGTGATGTTAGCGTTAAAGGTAGCGTTGGAAACTGTGGTGTTCATTTCGTAAGTTGTGCCATCAGAAGTTTCAAAACCAGCCGCTTCCAGAGATTCCTTCTTGATTTTTGCCGAACGAAAAATGTAACTGTAGTCCATTATAGTTCGTGATAATAAGGGCAGATGTTTTCAAAGTGTCCGTCTTTCATGCGGAAGCCTTTTGGAATTGTGCCAAGCTGAACAAAGCCAAGCCTTTCATAAAGATGGCGTGCATGAATGTTACTTTCTACAACGGCGTTAAACTGGAGAACTCCATAGCTGCAGTTTTTTGCCTGAACAAGACAGTCTTTTACAAGTTGTTCACCGATGTGTTTTCCGCGTGATTCAGATGAAACGGCATAGCTTGCATTGCAGATATGACCGCAGCGTCCAACATTGTTCGGATGAAGGATATATAGTCCGTAAATCTTGCCGTCTTCTTCGGCAACGGCACTGTATGTCTGAGATGCAAAAAACTCAGCACCACTTTCTGCTGTGAGAGGTTCTTCCTGTGGAAATGCGATTCCGTCTTCTACAACTTCATTCCATATTGAAATCATTGCAGGTAAATCATTTTCTGTGTATTTTCTGATAGTCATTTGATTTTCCTTTTATCCAATTTTTATATCACTATAAATCGCTTTTGCTATTTGACAGCCGCTCTTAGTTTTAAAAATGCGCGATACAGTATTTTGTATATTTTGAATTGAATACCCGCTTTCCTCGGCGTTAACAAGATAGTCTGCTTCTAAGAGAATCTGATAATCATCTCCCTGAACGTCTTTAAAAGTATGATGATGCGCTACAAGAAATGCAATGCGGTCTATTTGGGCAGAAGAAAGTTCTGTGTCGCTTAAAAATTCGCGGGCAAGAGGTTCTCCTTCCTTTTCCTGCATCTTACCGTTTGTGTTTCCGTATTTTTTGCGGCAGAGTGGACATGCAATATCATGCACTAGGGCGGCGGCTTCAAGAATGAACTGTGTCTCGCTTGCAAGTCCTTCAAGCTCACCGATTGTTTTTGCAAACGACCAGACTTTCAAAAAGTGAGTGATGTCATGCAGATTGCCTTCTGAATAAGCAATCATTTTTTGTGCAAGTTGTGCGATTGTCATAATGCTGTTCCTTTTCTTACGACTCGTTCACAAGTTTTCCTGTCATGTGCTCAATCTCAAGTTCAAGGCACTGAACGCGGGGCAGGGCATTTTTGAGTTCTTTTTCCAGGTATTCTTCATCATCTGTAAACTTCTGAACGAGCTTTGTGCAGATTTTTCGGGTGAGTTCTTCATCGGTTACAAGGCGGATTTTGCCAAAGACGATTACGCTGTTGATGTTCAGCGCCCATTCGCCTTCTTTTCGATAGCCTGAATCGTACACACAGAAACTTGCTTTGTCATAATTTTTTATGGCATCGATTTTATGGCCTTCTTTTGCGCCGTGGAAGTAAATCTTGTTGTGTTCTTCGCTGTAGAGGTGCGAGATCGGAAGCCCGTAAGGATATCCGTCATCACCCAGAAGCGAAAGAACTCCGCGCTTTTCGCTTCTTAAAATCTCTTTGCATTCAGCGTCAGAAATCTGTTGTTTGAATCTTCTCATTGTCCTGAACATACTTCCACTCCTGTTTCTAGCCCTGTGACATAAACAAAATATAGACGAAAAAGAGATTTTTGTCAGTAGGCCAAAGAATTAGCTTGAAGACAATAGAACTTGTAAGAATTACTTACAAGTTCAAAATGATTCTTATGAATATTGACTTGATGAAGCGCGCGCGGTAAACTCTAGGAATGCGCGATGTGTCTAAAAAAATACTAACAACTTTCATTGTTCTGGCTTTATCATTAAGCTTGTTTTCATGCAATGACGCAAAATCTGCAGGGGGCGGACAGACTGCAAATGCCCCGCGAGCCGAGATAACAAAAGACTTTATCTCTCTGATGGACTCGGACAAAGAATTAAAGGGCCTTATGGAAAAGTCCATAAAGCTTGCCGGGATTGCCAATCCCAACAAAAAAAGCAATCCTGTGACTAACCTCAAAGAATACTATGATTTTCTTGACTGGTCCGCTGCCTGCATGCCGTGGAATATTCTTAAGGGGCAGGACGCTTCGGACCTTTACAGACGCATTGACCAAAGCTTGGATTATTTTTATTTTCTTCTTGACCAGCCGCTGCCGGAATTGGCGGGAAAGGGCTATTACTATCCGTGCCTTGAATACCAAGAGCCAATCGCGACCTGGTGCAAAAAGTACGCATCGACTTGGGGCGACTTTTTATCGACCCAAGCAAGCTGGAATGACGAATATTACAAATTGGCTTGCGCTGACGAGTCTTTTGGCATGAACAAAGGCTGGTACGCCGATTCAAATGTTTGGTCAAGTTTCAACGACTGGTTTTCGCGGAGATTGGTTGACAGTTCCAAAAGGCCAATTTCGCAAGCGGATATTATCGCGCCCGCGGATTCCGTCCCTCAGGGAATATGGGCGATAGACGAGGACTCGCAGCTGGACATGGGCGTTCAACTTAAGTCTGTAAAGTTCTACAACGTCGCGCAAATTATTGGAGAAGACAGCGATTATAAGGAAAAATTCGCTGGCGGAACGCTGACGCATACATTTCTTGATGTGAACGATTACCACCGCTATCATTTTCCTGTGGACGGAACCATTAGAGAGGTTAGAAAAATCAGCGGACTTGACGCTGCCGGCGGCGTTGTGGAATGGAATCCAGAGCTGAAAAAATATGTATTGTACGACGAGAATCCCGGATGGCAGTCCATAGAAACAAGGGACTGCCTGATTATGGAGACCAAATACGGGCTTGTGGCCATTCTTCCAATAGGCATGTCTCAGGTAAGTTCCTGCAACTGGGAGCAAAGCGTCAAGGTCGGAGCGAGCGTTAAAAAGGGCGACCCTATGGGCTATTTTCTTTTTGGCGGCAGCGACATCGTCATGATATTTGCGAAAGGCGTAAAGCTTGAGCTTGCAACGAGGGAGCATGTAAAAATGGGCGAGCCATATGCGAACGTCTTACGATGATCGGACATTCGGCATTTAAAAAGCCGTTGAATCGCAAATAACTTTCATAACTCCAAGAGTTTGTTCATACAGCGCTTCCGCGGCGGAAAAATCTTTTTTGTCGATGATGTCGGCAAAGTCGATGAATTCCTGGGTCATGCGGTGATGGACTTTTGGCGGCTCAAAGCGCTCGGTTTTTGTAGCACGGACTAGGGCGCCCGCCGCGTCTTTTACAGTTCCGCCCGCTTCGTCAACAATTACGGTCGTGAGATTGGGCGCCACATTGGGCTTTCCGTCGATTTTCATAAAGCCCTTTTCCCCTTGAACGCTCACAAAGCAGGGGCTGTCGGAATCCTTGGCGCCCGCGCAGACGGCGCAAAATCCATCGTATTCCATGACAAGGGCGCCGGACGTGTCGATTCCGTTAAAGCCTAGGTTTGGAAAATACCGCGCCTTTTTTGGCTGCCCGAACAGAGCCACGGCGTAGTGAACGTTGTAAATGTTTATGTCGCGGAGCGCGCCGCCCAAAAAGGCCGGGTCAAAAGAATGGTCAACGTCGCCGCGAAGGTAGCGGTCATAGCGGCTGGAATACTGGGAATAGTTTGCGAAAAACATTTTGATAGCGCCAAGCTTTGGAAGCGCTTGCCGCATTTTTTTAATCACTTGGTTGTGTAGAACGGTGATTGCCTCAAAAACAAAAAGCTTGCGCGAGCGGGCAAGGCTTATAAGCTCGGCCGCCTCGTCATAAGTTGCGGCAAAAGGCTTTTCCAAAATGACGTTTTTGCCTTTTAAGAGCGCTTTTTTTGCGTATTCGTAGTGAACGTTGTTTACAAGTCCGATGTAAACCGTGTCTATGACTGCTTTTTCAAGCAGCTCGTCATAGTCGGTAAAGGCTTCCTCAATCGCATAACGAGCGGCAAAGTCTTGCGCCTTTTGCCTGCTGTGAGGCCGCGCGAAAATCGCCTTGCGCTCAATTTGCGCCAAAGGCTCAATTGCAAAAAGCGCGTCTTCGATTATTTTCCCGGTTCCGATTATTCCCAGCTTCATTAAAGTCCGTTCTTCTTAAAATATTCGCTGAGCGTTTTGTCGAGCGAAGATCCGCCGTCGCGGTGGATAGAAAGGCCGCCTTTGACGTTGGCTTTTGGAGCGAGGCTTTTGATTGTGCCTACGCTGCGGGCGAGACCGCTTCCTCCGTTTGAGCAAATAGGGAGAACGGTTTTTCCGCCAAGGTCAATTCCTTCCAAAAGCGTGTAAAAGAACATCGGAACGTCACTCCACCAAAGCGGGTAGGCGAGAATCACTGTGTCATAGCCTGCGGTGTCGGGGAGCGCGCCCTTGACGCCCGGCTTTATGCCCTTGCGCTGCTCGTCCTTTGCCACGACCGTGCATTCCTTGTAGGTGGAAGGGTATTCTTTGTCGGGCTTGACTTCCGCAATGTCGGCGCCAGTCTTTTTTTGCGCCAGCCGCGCGATTGTCCGCGTGTTTCCGCCCCATGAATAATAGATGATGAGCGTTTTGCTCTTTGGTTGAGCGAAGGCCGCGCCTGCGAAAGCCAAGAGCGCCGCAAAAATCAAAAGCAGTTTTTTCATCAGTTGTTCTCCTTTGTCTTTGTTGCCAATTTTCCTAAATAATACGATATTGTTCCAAATAAAACAAGAATGCAAAGGTAATCCAGCGCGAACAAGACATAGCCGCGCTCAAAATCAAAAAAGAAGAACTGTTGCAAGCCCAGCATATATTTCCAAAGTCCGCGCGCGATAAAAGCGTAAACGCCGTAAAGGCAAAGCGCGGCGGCGGCGATTCGCAGAACAATTGTCATTGTCGGGTGGGAATGACAGGCGCGCAAAATCATCGAGCCGTGCAGCCCGATGTGAAAGGCCATAAAAAAGTAATACCAGTGCGAGGCCAGCAGGTGAACCGTCCGAGCGAAGTCCAGCGCGCCGCCGACAAGTTCCGCGGGAACAAACCACGCCATCAAAATGCCGCTTGCGGCAAGCAATAAGGCGCAAATCAAAACGCCCGCGTTGACCGCGATTTGCAAGACCCGCCGCGCGTCCTGCCGACCTCTAAAAAGCCCGCCAAACCAAAGCCTGTTGAGCGCGATGTGAGCAGTCCAAAGCGCGAGCAAGGCCATTCCGCAAATTTGGTGAATGCGGTCGTCCGGAAATAGCATTGTTCCGCCCATAAGAATTACGGAAACAAGCGTCATCGTTATGTCGAGCGGCGCGCGCAGTTTTGTCGTTTGCATTATTCTTCCCAGCCCTTGCAGACGTCGCACCAGCCGGCCGCGTCGGAGGCTTGTTCAAGCTCTTGCGGCGTGAGTTTTACCGAGGTAAATTCGTTTCCGCCGGCGGGATGCACAAAGTCAAATCTTTTCATCGAAACGTCAAGCCAAACCGGAATTCCTTTTGGAACGCCAAAGGGGCACACGCCGCCGGGCGCGAATCCTATTAGCGGCTCAACTTGCTCGCGCGCTATCATGCTGGGCTTGACGTGGAACTGCGCCTTGAACTTTGAGCTGTTGACGCGGCCGTCGCCCGCCATCACAACGATGACAGGCTTTTGGTCAACGATAAAAGAAAGCGTCTTGGCTATTTGCGCTTCCGAGCAGCCCAACTGTTGCGCCGCGTGCTCCACCGTGTCGATGGTTTGCGCGTGTTCCGTGATTCTGTCGGCAAAGCCCTTTTGCTTTAGCCATTCAAAAACTTTTTGGTTTATCATTGTTCTGTTCCCTCGATTAACTTAAAAATTCAATACAAATGGTTCTGTCTTTGGCTTAAAGCAGTTTCCTGTTTGCTGAAAGTTCAGATACGAATAGTTTTTATATGACTCGTAATTGTCGCCGCTGTAAATTACAATTCCGTTTGAGCCCGAAGCGGAAGAAACATGTGCCGGAAAAAGTTTGCGGAATTTTTCCATATTCTTAGTAAAATCGTCATTCAAAGCTTTGCCGCTTTTAACTTCAAATAAATTTAGAACTCGATTTTCTTTTAAAATGATGTCAATTTCAAGTCCCTTGCTGTTTCTAAAGAAAAACAAGTTTGGTTCGGCTCCGTAATTATATCTGGTTTTAAGAGCTTCGTTAACCACAAGATTTTCAAAAAGATTTCCTAACAACGGATCTCTTTGCATTTGTTCTGGCGTTTCAATGCCCAAAAGATACGCGGCAAGACCTGTGTCGCAAAAATAAACTTTTGGCGTTTTTACAACTTGTTTTGTTCGGTTCTCATACCACGGATGAAGAATATACACCAAGTGCGACGCTTCCAAAATCGAAAGCCAAGAGCCAATTGTCGCGCTTGAAACTCCAACTTCGGCTGACAGCGCGGAGTTGTTCACCAGTTGCCCTGTTCGTCCTGCCAGCAAGCGCATGAAGTTTTCAAAACGCATCAAATCTTGCACTGCGCCAATTTGCGCTATGTCTCTTTCCAAATAAGTCTGAACGTAGTTTCGATAATATTCAAACGGCTTGCGCCCTTTTTCGGAAAATAAGAAAGGCATGCAGCCAGATACAAGTTGAGTGTCGCGGTCTAATTCAATGTTGCTGGCTTTTAGCTCCGAAAGGGAGAGTGGCTGCATTTGTGCGATTGCAATTCTTCCGGCGAGCGATTGAGAGACTGACGTTTTTAATGGTATTTGTTGGCTTCCCGTGATTATGTATTGCCCCTTTTTTTTGTTTTTGTCGATTCGAACTTGCACGGTACTCAAGAGTTCCGGCACGCGCTGAATTTCATCAATTATGACTGGCTCTGGGAATCTTGTAAAAAATTCTTCGGGATCATTTTTTGCGAGGGCTCTTGTATTCATGTCTTCAAGATTTGCGTAAGAAAAATCTGGATAAAGTTCTTTGACAAGAGTTGTCTTGCCGCATTGGCGCGGCCCAAAGACTGCGACTGAGAAATAGTCATTCATGCAATTTTTGATATATTCAGAAATTGTTCTATGTATCATAAGACTATTATACTTTATTTTGGCGGAGATTTCAAGTGCCACTTTAAATCTCCGCCATAGTGTGGCGCGATAATAAAAAATCGCGCCGCAAAAGGAACGAGTCAAGGCTTTAAGCGGAGCGCGCCTTGATTGCTCGTATCACTCCATTCCGGCGCAGTCTTTGAGCAGCTTGATTATCTCAAGGTGCTGGGGGCAGGCGCCTTCGCATTGGCCGCATTCGACGCAGGCGCTGGCCTTGCCTTTTCCTTGCGTGGCGATGGCGTAGCGGCCCTGGCCGTGGTCCCAGCTGGGGCTTTTGACCTCGTCGTTTTTTACGGCAAAAATGTCCGGAATCGGAATTTGCGCCGGGCAGCCTTCTGTGCAGTAATGGCAGGCGGTGCAGGGGATGGACTTGTCTTTTTCCAAGGCCTTTTGCGCCTTTTTAATCGTTTCTTGCTCTGCGGAATTAAGCGGTTTAAAGTTTTTCATGTAGGAAAGGTTGTCGTCCATTTGCGCCAAGTCGCTCATGCCGGACAGAACCGTCATGATTCCTTCCATGCTCGCCGCGTATCGGATTGCCCACGAGGCGCAGCTGGCGTTTGGGTCGGCCGCCTTTAAAACTTCCTGGACGGCGGGGTGGGGCTTGGCCAACGTTCCGCCCTTGACCGGCTCCATTACCACGATTGACTTGCCATGCTTTCGCGCCACCTCGTAGCAGGCGCGGGCTTGCACGCCCGGGTTTTCCCAGTCCGCGTAGTTTATTTGAAGCTGAACAAATTCCGTGTCGGGATGCTTTGTCAAAAGCTCGTCCAAAAATTCCGGGTCGGCGTGGAACGAAAAGCCCCAATGTTTTATCAAGCCCTCGTCGCGGCGATCCTTTACAAAATCCCAAATCTTAAAGTCGTCGTATTTTTGAATGTTGTTGCGTTGCAGCGAGTGCAAAAGATAGTAGTCAAAATAGCCCGCGCCCGTTCGCTCCAAGCTTGTGTGGAATTGTTGTTTTGCCTCTGCCTCGTTGGCCGCGACGGCGGCGTTGAGCTTTGTGCAAAGGGTGAACTTGTCGCGCGGATGCCTGTCAACCAAGGCCAGCTTTGTCGCTTGCTCTGACTTTCCGTAGTCGTAAATGTAGGCCGTGTCAAAGTAAGTTCCGCCCGCCGCCAAAAAGCGGTCCACCATTTGGCTTGTCTGCGCGACGTCAATGCTCCCGTCCGCGTTTTTGGGCAGGCGCATAAGGCCAAACCCCAGCTTAAAAATTTCTTTTCCAAACCACTCGCTCATTCTGGCCTCCTCTTACAAGCCCGCAACTGTGTCCCAAAACATAGGAATATTGTAACTAGTTTCACTCGTTTTTTCTAGAGGAATTTATCAAAACTCGTCCACAAAAGCCTTGACAAATGTTTTTTTTTTTTTTGTATAGTTACCTTGACAAGAAAATTGTCAAGGAGATTTATTTTTCATGAAAAAGTTTACAAAACTCTCAATGGTCGCGGCAGTTCTTGCTGCCGTTTTTGCTTTGGCGTCATGCTCAAATTCTAGCGACAGCAGCGGAAACAATTCGTCGGCTACAACCGTAGCTGCGACAGAAACAAAAGGCTCTGTAGCGGCAGCCACAACTGACGCAAGCGGCAACAAAACTGCGACGCTTTCCGCGTCAAACGGCTCGTACACATTCACAGAAAGCGCAACTGCAAGTTCAAGCGTTGCTGCCAGCGCAGCGGTTGACACGACAAAGGGCGGCAAATGGTCGTTCACGGAAACTGGAGCCGCTAGCCCCAAATATAAAGGCTCTTACAAAGGCGACATTTCTAAGTTGGCTTCAGAAGAAGTAAAGCTTTCGCTTTCTGTCCACAAAGTTCTGAGCGGCGGAAGCCTCAAGGAAGTTTCAGCGGAAGCCACCTTTGAATTTAACGCAACGACATCAGCTTTTACCGCGACAATTCCTGCCGTAACAGTAAAAGCAGACGAGACGCCAGTGGCTGCCAGTGCTTCTCTTGCCGGAAAGGTTTTTGTCGGTTCCGACGCCGCCGATGGTAAAGGTGTGATTGCCGCTTTCAAATCAGACGGAAAAGTGATTTTTACGATGGAAAACAAAAAGTTTAATGAAGTTGCGTACACCGTTTCTGGAAATAAAGTAACATTCGGAGAGAATTCAGCGACTCTTTCAGGAACGACGCTTTCAGGAGGTGGAATTACAGCAACCCAAATCTCTGGAAGCAACGGCTTTGGAGGAAAAGGGTTCTATTCCGCTTCGCCTGCTAAAGCGTTTATCGTTTTTGAAACGGATTCACAAGTTATTGTATTTTGGGAAGGGGACAGCAAATTTAAGCGGTTCCCTTACACGGTCAGTGACGGAATAGCGACCGCAACGCAAGACGGCAACACTGCGACATTTACTGTTTCCGGAACAACGCTTTCAACAAAATTTAAAGATCCAATGACCGCCGAACAGATTCAGTAAAAAAATCACAGGCAAGCCGCGCGGCTTGCCTGTTTTTCTATCAACTTGGGGCAGACCCTCTATTATTCCAAGTCTTCTAGTTGAACCCCCGCGCCGTCCTCAACCGCACGGGCAAGTTTCTTTCCTATGACGCTTTCGTAAAACTCGGGGCTGATGCCTGGCGATAAAATTTTCTCTGTGCGCAAAACGCCTATGTCGCCTTCGCGCAAAACATGGCCGGCTTCAAAGGCGCCCATGTAGTGAAGGCTGCGGTTGGTGCGGCCGTAATTTTTTTCTTCGGCGGGAGCCAGGGCTTTGACTCCGTTCCCCAAAACTTTTTGGACGCGCTCGTCCCCGTATTGCTCGCTCATTTGCGCGATTATCTCTTGGCCGCCGCGCTCGGGGCCGTAACGGTTTATGGCCGCGCGGCATTGCTTTAACGCCCGCGTCATTTGCAAGAATTGCTCGGGCTCAAGCGCCACCGGGTCGTCCAAGCCGCTTGTCGACTTGCTTAAGGTTATGTGCTTTTCTATTGCGGTCGCGCCAAAAGCGGCGGCCAGGCAGGGAACCAACACCGGGTCAAGGCTATGGTCGCTCAGGCCGCATTCCACGCCAAATTGCTTTTTGAGCGCGGCGAT
>JAFZLA010000005.1 GCA_017551705.1 Treponema sp. | reverse complement strand
GCGAGGGCCTTGGCTTTTTGGCGTCGGCATTTTTGGGACGAATCCCTGTCACGGTCTTGGACCGGGTCATAACAACCTTCGCGGGCTTTGGCGTATTTAAACTTTATTCCCGCGTTTTCCATATGGAGGGGCGATAGTTGAAACGCTTTTTTCTCCCGCTCGCTTTTTGCGCCTCGCTCTGCGTCCTCTTCTTTTCTTGCGGAACAAATTCTCGCCCTCAAAATTCTTCGCATAAAAAAAATTCAGAGTCGCTTCCTCCTGTTCAGTCTGCGGAGGAACACATTCTGGCGCTTGAGGCCAAGAACATCGCGCTTGAAGAAAGCCAAAAAAAATTCTTCAACTACTTTGTCTGGCTTTTTGGAACGATTGTCGCCGGCACTGGAATTCTTTTGGCGCTCAACATTCGGCAAAACAAGCGCAAGGACAAGCAGATTTTAAATTCCGAACAGTTCTTGCGCTATTCGATAGAAGGGCAGGAGGCGGAACGCAAGCGAATCAGCCAAGAGCTGCACGACTCCATCGCGCAAAACATGCGCTACGTTC
Source organism: Treponema sp. (assembly GCA_017551705.1). Taxonomy (GTDB): domain Bacteria; phylum Spirochaetota; class Spirochaetia; order Treponematales; family Treponemataceae; genus Treponema_D. The sequence goes on along the minus strand of JAFZLA010000005.1, from coordinate 25,224 downwards.
TTTTGCTGGCCGAAAATTTGGGCGACAAAGACGCCGCCAAAAAAATAATAGAGGCTCAAAACCAAAACATCGAAAGCGTCCGCCGCCTTTGCTACAACCTCACGCCGCCGTCGATCGAGGCTGGAGACATGATCCAGTCGCTGGCGCTTTTGGGCCAAAAAATTTTTGACGCGCCAAAAAGCGGCTTTGACTTTAGGGTGGTTTGCGAGCCCTGCGTGGATTTTGGCGCTTGGAACGCGACACAGCTTATGAACATTTATCGAATTGTCCAAGAGGCTTTGCAAAACATTCAAAAGCACGCCAAGGCAGGCGAGGCCACAGTCTTTTTTAAGCGCGGGCAGGGCGGCGAAAACGTAGGCAAGACTCTAAAAATAATCATCACCGACGACGGATGCGGAATGGAGCCGAGCCTTGCGCGGCAAATAAACGCCGGCGTCTTTGACACGGCGCAAGACATGCGCTTTGGCCTTAGAAACATTTTTGAGCGCGCAAGCTTTTTGGGCGGAAGGGTGGAATGCTTTTCCGATTTGGGCGCGGGCACTCGCATTGTCGTGGAAATTTAAGGGCTGGAAAAGCAAGGGGCGGAGGCGCAAAAAATGCAGGCTGGCAAAAAATCTTTTTACATAATCGACGACCACGAAATGCTGCGGCTTGGAACGGCCTCGTACATTCAAAACAATTCGGACTGGTCTTGCGCCGGCAGCGCCGGGAACGGACAAGACGCTTTGAGCGACATAAAGGCGTTGGCCGACAGGGGAGAGCCGCCGCTTCTTGTCATTTGCGATTTGAATTTTTACGGCCAGGATTCTGGCTTTGAGCTTGTAAAGGTTTTGCGCTCCCTTTATCCGCAAACAAAAATCGTTGTCTACTCAATGTTCTTCGCGCCGGGAATCGTGCAAAGCGCCGTTGAATGCGGCGCGTCGGGCTACGTTTCCAAAAACGCCTCCAGCGACGAGCTAATTTTGTGCATGGAAAAAACTCTTGCGGGGCAAGTTTATGTCCAAGAGGAACTGCGGCAAAAGCTTGAAAATTTCAATTCATTCACCGACGCGCTCACCCAGCGCGAAAAAACCGTTATGGCCTTGCTCTTGCGCCGCTTTACCAACGACCAAATCGCCGCCGAGCTTGACATAAAAAAGCGCGCCGTCGAAAACTACATCTCAAGCATTTACGACAAGACTGGCGTCAACGACAAGGCGGAGCTGGTCAAGCGTTTTGGCTAGTCGTGGTCCGCGGCGACGACCTTTCCTTTGAACAGCGCCTTGGGCCGGATTACAATCTTAAGCTTTTTTTCGAGCGCGGCCAGCTTGCGCAATTCCCATTCGTCGCCGATTACGACGTTGACGCCGTTCTTTCCGGCGCGCGCGGTGCGGCCCGACCGGTGCACAAAAAAGTCTTCGTCGGCCGGAAGGTCACATTGTATTACATACTCTATGTCGGGAATGTCCAGGCCGCGGCTCGATAGGTCGCTGGTAATCAGGACGGGCGTTTTGCCGCTTTTAAAGCGCGCCAAAATTGACTGGCGTTCCTGGTTCTTTATCTTGGCCGTCAGGGTGGCGCAATTGACTTTTTTATAGGCCAACTTTTGGTAAATGTTTTCAACTTGGTCGGCGCGGCTTGTAAAGACAAGCGCCTTCTTTGGGCCCAGCGCGTGCAGCAGCGAGCGCAAAAAGTCTATCTTGTCGCGCCGCTCGGCAAAAAAAGCCCAGTGCTCGATTTTTTCGCGCAAAACGTCCTCGGGCGGAAGCAGGATTGTTTCAACGGCGGCCGCGCTTTCCATAAATTGCTGCGTCTTTTTTGTGATTGTGGCGCTGCAGGCGACAAGCTGAGTTTGCCTTCCAAAAAGCTCGGAAAATTCCTGGGTCTCTTGCGCTATTTCTTTTGAAACAAGGCGGTCGGCCTCGTCAAAGACAAGGGCGGCGCATTGGTCAATCTTTAGTTTTTTGAGGCGGCATAGCTCCAAAAGGCGGCTCACCGTTCCGATTACAATAGTGGGCTTTTCTTTTAAACTTTCTATTTGTCGCTATAGCGGAGCGCCGCCAATAAAGAGCGCGGCCTTTAGGTCGGTGACGCTTGCCGCCGCCTGTTTTAGTTGGGAGGCCAATTCAAAGGTGGGTGAGACGACTATTATTTTTACGGCTTTAGTCGGATTTGCCTGCGCCTCGACGCGCTGCAAAAGGGGCAGCAAAAACGCGAACGTTTTTCCGCTTCCTGTGGCCGACTGAAATACGACGTTCTTTCCGTTCAAAATTTCTGGAATCACCCGCGCCTGAACGGCGGTGGGCTCTGTTATTCCCAGCGCCTCAAGCTTTTTGCAAAGGCCGTCTTGTATTCCCAATTCCTTAAATCCGCTCATATAGCCGCATACTATCATAAATATGAATTTTGCGCTACAATATTCCGCATGAAGTTTGGTATTGACACATTTGCTTGCGACAGCGGAAAAAGCGGCTTTGGCTCTTACTTGGCCGGCTTGACTGCAAACCTTCCCGCCCAAGACGGCGTGGAATACATGCTCTTTGGCGCGCCGCTCGACAGATATACATATTCCAACGACATTCCCTTTTGCGAGGCCCGTTGCGGAGACTCGATGAACGCCCAAAGGTTTTGGCACAATTTTACGGCCAAGGGCTTTTACAAAAAAAATCAAGTCGACGCGGTTTTGTATCCCGCCGCGACGCGCCTTTTGCCGGGCCGTTTTTCCGTTCCGGGAGCGGCCGTCCTGCACGACTGCCTGAGCGTGATTTTGGCCAAGGCCAAGTTCGCCCACCGCCTTACCTTGCGGGGCTTTGAGCGGGTTCAAAAAATAATCGTTCCCACAAATTACATCAAGAACGACCTCTTGCGCCTGGGCTTTGACGGAAAAAAGATTCACGTGGTCCGCCACGGAATCGACCACAACCGCTTTTACCAACGGCCCTTGGACGACGAGGCGCTTTTGAACTTAAAGCCCTTCGCGATAAAGCGGCCTTACATAATCTACGCGTCCAGCGTGACCGGCGCCGGAAAAAAGCACATCGAATTGATAAAGGCTTTTGAAATTTTCAAAAAGAGGACTGGCGCCCCGCACCGCTTGGTCTTGGCCGGCTCCGAAGGCGAGTGGGCCGATCAAGTCCATAAAGTCGCCTTTGATTCGCCAGTGGCGTCGGACATTTTTTTGACAGGCTTTTTTCCGCGCGAGGGCTTTCCTCTTTTGTGCGCGGGAGCGGACGCTTGCGTCTTTCCGTCAGTCCAAGAGGGAGTGGGGCTTCCGATTGTGGAGGCGATGGCGTCTGGCGTTCCCGTTGCCGCGTCAAACGCGGGCGCGTTGCCCGAGATTTGCGCCGGAAAGGCGGTTTTGTTTGACAGCGACAATTTGGAAGAGATGGCCAGCGCGATAGAAACAGTCGCGACCGACAAAAATGCCCGCCAAAGATTAATTTTGGAGGGCATCTCATGGAGCAAAAAATTTAATTGGGAAGAGTGCGCTCGAACAACCGTGGAAATTCTAGGCAGTTTGCTTGACCACTAGGCTTTCGGGCGCCGGGATTTTTTTGTTTTCAACAAAATCCTTTGTAATTTCCAAAGACTTCTTTCCCGGAACGCTGGGCAGCTCGTACATCAAGTCCAAAAGCATTTTCTCTACAATCGCCCGCAAGCCGCGCGCTCCTGTCTTTTGCTTTATGGCCGTGTCGGCGATGGCTCCAATGGCCTCGTCGTTGAACTTAAGCTCAACGTCGTCAACGGCGAACGAAGCCTGGAACTGCTTTGTAATCGCGTTCTTGGGCTGAGTAAGTATGGCAACCAAATCGTCGCGCGTCAAAGCCTTGAGCGCAACTGTAATCGGCATGCGGCCAATCAATTCGGGAATCAAGCCAAATTTGACAAGGTCGTCGGGAGTCACTTGGTTCAAAAGCTGCATGCGCTCCTCGTCGGTCATTGTGGCCACGTTGGAGCCAAAGCCCAAAGAGTGCTCGGCCGTGCGCTGCTCGATGATTTTGTCCAAGCCCACAAAGGCGCCGCCCAAGATGAACAAAATGTTTGTCGTGTCGATTTCAAGCATTTCTTGGTTGGGGTGCTTGCGGCCGCCCTGCGGAGGAACGGACGCTTTTGTGCCTTCGATTATTTTTAGCAGCGCCTGCTGGACGCCTTCTCCCGAAACGTCTCGGGTGATGGAAGTGTTTTCGCTCTTGCGCGCTATTTTGTCAATTTCGTCAATGAATATGATTCCGCGCTCGGCGGCGGCAATGTTTCCGTCGGCGGCGTTTATCAATTTAAGCAAAACGTTCTCGACGTCTTCGCCAACGTAGCCGGCTTCGGTAAGGGTTGTCGCGTCGGCGATGGCAAAGGGAACTTTTAGGCGCTGGGCCAAAGTGCGGGCCAGCAAAGTCTTTCCGCTTCCTGTGGGGCCGATCAAAAGAATGTTTGACTTTTCGATTTTGACGTCGTTTTGCGGATTGGGCTGGCCCATCAATGACATTCGCTTGTAGTGGTTGTAGACAGCGACGCTCAAAGCCTTTTTGGCGTAGTCCTGGCCCACAACGTATTGGTCAAGGTATTCCTTGAATTCCTTGGGGCTGGGAACTTTGCTCATTTCGATTTGCTCGACGCCGTTTTCCTCTTCGCTCAAAATGTCGGCGCAGAGTTCGGCGCATTCGCGGCAAATGAAAATTTCGCCTATTTTGCTTGCGGCCAGCTTTCGGTCAGTGTCTGCGGGACGGCCGCAAAAGGCGCAAAAGTTGTTGTTGGGATTGCGGAACAAGCTCATTTTCTTGCCTCCATCACTTGGTCGATGATGCCGTATTCCAAGGCGTCTTTTGCCGCCATGTAAAAGTCGCGCTCCATGTCCTTTGCGATTGTCTTTTCGGTCTGTCCAGTGGCGGCCGATAAATATTTGATAGACAGCTCTTTGAGGCGAACAATTTCTTTGGCCTGAATGGCGATGTCGCTTTCCTGGCCGCCAACGCCGCCGCGCGGCTGGTGGATCATCACTCGGCTTGAAGGAAGCGCGATTCGCTTTCCTTTGGTTCCGCCAGCGAGCAAAATCGCCGCCATGCTGGCAGCCTGGCCCAAGCAAATTGTCTGGATGGGGCAGTGCACATATTGCATCGTGTCGTAAATTGCAAGGCCGGCCGTTACCGATCCGCCAGGCGAGTTTATGTACATATTGATGTCTTTGTCGGGATTTTCGGATTCCAAGAACAAAAGCTGGGCCACGACCAAGTCGGCTGTGGCGTCGTTGATCTCTCCGTCAACAAAGACGATTCTGTCCTTTAAAAGGCGCGAGAAAATGTCGTAAGAGCGCTCCCCGTTTCCTGTCCGTTCAATGACATAGGGAACCAATGTGTTCATCTGTTCGTTCATATATTATAATATAGTTAAATTTTCTCCAATCGTCTAGTTTTGCCGCTTAGTTCTGCTTGAACAAGTCGGCAAAGTCCATCTTGTCGCCCTTGGAAACCTTGACTTCCTTGTAGAGCTCGTCGTAAAGCTTTTGCTCCTTTACGTCGTCAATCAAGTATTCCTTTGAGCGGGGGTCGTCGTAGTGCTTTTTGACTTCCTCAACGGTGGAATTGCTCTGGTCGGCGATTTCCTTGTATTTGGCTTCGATTTCTTCGGGAGTGACCGAGATGTTGCGCTCGCGGATAAGCTCGTCGACTATGATGCGGCTTTTGAGCATCTTTTCGCTGTCGCCGGTCCACTGCTTGAGCATGTCTTCCTTTGACTGGCCGCTGGCGGCGATCAATTTTTCAAGCTGCTCGGGGCTTGTCTGGAACTGCTTTGCCATCATGTCCCATCGGGCGTTGATTTCTGTGTCCAGCATGCTCTGCGGAAGCTCGAAGGGGTTCTTTTCGATGAGCTGGGTGAGCAAGTCGTTGTTCTTTATTTCGCGAACGCGGCGGTCGGCGGCGCTCTTCATGTTGATTTCCAAGTCTTTCTTGAGGTCGTCAAGGGTCTTGAACTTTTCGCTGACGTCCTGGGCCAAGTCGTCGTCAAGGGCGGGAAGGTTGCGGATTTTTACGGCCTTGAGGGTGACGCGGCATTTTTTGTCCTTTTTGCCCGCTTCCTTTGTGTCGCCTTTTTTCATTCCCACGATGTCGTCAGAGATTCCGTAAGCGTCGGCCTCTCCGATTGTGAACACATAGCCGTCGCGCTTGCTTGCGGCCACTTCGGCTCCGTCCTTGTCCAACTCAATGTAGTCGACTGTGACGATGTCGCCTTTTTGGGCGGCCTGGTCGTCGGGGCGGTCTTCGATTGTGGCGTTGCGCTCCTGGATGTTCTTAAGCTCGGCCTGCAATTCCTTGTCGCCGATGTTTACTTGCGGCTCCTTTACGTTGATTCCGCCAAAGTTCTTTACCTGAACCTTGGGGAACACGTCGTACTTTACTGTGTAAGTCAAGTCCTTTTCCAAGTCCAAGACCGGGGCGCCTTCCAAAACCGGCTGCGAGTAGGGAAGCGGTCTGTTGTCCTTTTCGGCGTCGTCCTGGAAAATTTCGTTCAATGAGCTGTCGATGATCTCTCCAAGAGCGTCGGCCTTGAGAGCCTCGCCGTACTTGCGCTCCAAAACGTTGGCCGGAACGTGTCCCTTGCGGAAGCCGGGCAACTGGATTTCTTTGGCGATTTTGGCCAAAGCGTCCTTGTATGACTTGACAACGTCTTCTTTTCCGATTGTTACGGTAAGCTTGACTGACGATTTTTCCTGCGGAGTGAATTCCTTTGTTACTTGCATTTTGTTCCTCGCTAAAATAATGATAAAAAAAGCGGTTGGGAATAATTCCTAACCGCCAAATTTAGAGCGGAAAACGGGAGTTGGACCCGCGACATCCACCTTGGCAAGGTGGCGCTCTACCACTGAGCTATTTCCGCAAAAGCTTTTTGGCCTATAGGCCTAGAGCGGAAAACGGGAGTTGGACCCGCGACATCCACCTTGGCAAGGTGGCGCTCTACCACTGAGCTATTTCCGCGTATTGCGAGAGGAGGGACTTGAACCCTCACGCCAAGGGCACTAGATCCTAAGTCTAGCGTGTCTGCCATTTCACCACTCTCGCAAGCGTAGGCATCACCGCAAGGCGATTGTTCCAATATATAGAAAACGCGAGTTTTTGTCAAGCGCTTGATGGTCGTTTTTGCGCTTGTTGCGTAAGAGGTAGTTATTGACGTTTGCGCCTTCGGCGCAGAGGCATCAATAGCCGCAAGGCGTTTTTGGCCGTTATTTTACAACCTCACAACGGCGTACAAGGGCAGGTTTGTGAGCCAGTCTTGCGCGCTGATTTTTGCAAGGGAAAAGCGGACTGATGAATCGTTTTGGTATTTTTGGCGAAAGAACGAAAGGCTTTTTGAGCGAACGTTTTCTCCCGCTTTGACTTCTACCGGAACAATCTTTCCGTTTTTTTGAACCAAAAAATCCAGCTCGTAAGTCGCCTTTTCGCCGGAATAATAGTATGGAACAAATTTTGTGTCGGAAACGATTTGCTGCAAAACATATTGTTCTGTAAGCGCGCCCTTAAATTCAACAAAAAGCTCGTTCCCGTCTAAAATTGAAGAAGCGTCCAAACCAGAGTGCGCGCCAAGCAAGCCTACGTCAACAAAGTAAAGCTTGAACGAAGTGAAGTCGGCGTAGGTTTTTAATGGAACGGCGGGCTTTGAAACTTTGTGGACTTTTGTTATGAGGCCGCAATCCTTTAAGAGTTCAATAGCGTCTTCAAAATCTTTTGCCCGCGCGCCTTGCTTTATTTTTCCAAAAAAGAATTTTTTGTTTTCCTTTGCAAGCTGCGATGGAATCGAATTCCACACAAGCCGTACTTTTGAAATTTGCTCTTTGGGAATGTGTTTTCCAAAATCGTCTTCATAATCCGAAAGAATTTGCTTTTGAATGTTCCTGACTTCTTCATAATCTTTCCGTTCTGAAAAGAACTTGACGACAGCCGGCATTCCGCCTGTGTACATGTAATTTTTGAGCCAGTAAATATACGTTCCGTGAAAGTCGTTTATAAGCTGGCTGTCCGCGTCCGTTAGCGCCGCCGCAAGCTGGTCTTCGCCCATAGCCATAAGGAATTCCCTAAAATTGAGCGGATGCATGTTCAAGGTGTCAACTTTGCCGACGGGAAAAGAAACTCCTTTGTGCAGGGCTAGCCCCAAAAGGGAACCGGCCGCGGCGACCGCATACTGTGGCGCGTCCTCGCAAAAATATTTAAGGGATTCAAGCGCTTTGGGGCATTCCTGAATCTCGTCAAGAATTATAAGGGTGTCTTGCGGCGTGACTTCGATTTTGCACTCGATGTTAATGTTTGCAATGATGCGTTCAAGATTGTAATCGCCCTCAAAAACATTTTTCATCCGCTGGTTCTTAAAAAAAGTGATGTAGGCTGTTTTCTTAAAATATTTTTTGCCGAACTCTTTCAGAATCCAAGTTTTTCCGACTTGCCTTGCGCCTTTTAATACAAGAGGCTTTCGATTTTCTTTTCTTTGCCATTCCGCAAGCTGCTCTATAATCAACCTTTCCATAGCAATCCTCCGTTACCACATTTTTTCGGGGATAATTTTGCCCATTATATACATTTTTTCGGGGATAATCAAGCGATTTTTGTACATTTTTTCGGGGATAATTTAGTGCGTTGAGCGCGCTTTTTCGGGGATAAGCAGCTCGTTTTTTTTGTAGGAAATACTTTAATTGTATGTTCGAGCTGTTTCACCGCGTCCTTCGGACGCTGCCTGCGCCGCATGAGCATAAAAAAAATCGCCTTCCGTTTGGAAGGCGATTGGGATGAGCCATGCCGGCTTCGAACCAGCGACCCACAGATTAAGAGTCTGTTGCTCTACCAGCTGAGCTAATGGCCCATAAAAATAACTTGCGTCCGACAGGATTCGAACCTGCTACCACCGGATTCGAAGTCCGGGACTCTATCCAGATGAGCTACGGACGCTTACCCGGCGACAACGTTTCCTGTGGATTTGGGTGCCTGGTGGGGATTGAACCCACGACAACCAGATCCACAATCTGGCGCTCTACCACTGAACTACAGGCACCAAGTTATCGACGTGAAATTATATTATCAAATTTCGCGCGTTTTTGTCAATAGGAAAGGTCGGAATTTTTTGCAAATTTTTACCTTGTTTCCGCCTTTAAAAACCCTAAACTTTATTTTTCAAATTCCGACATTAGAGTGAAGGCCCGCGAAAGTTTTGCGAAAACAGGGCGTTTATGGAGGTTCCTTATGGCTAATGAAAATCAAATTTCCGAGATTTTGGAAAAAGAGAACGAAACTTTGGACAAATTGCTCGACTGCCAGTCAAACGTTCATATCGCGGTAAAGACCCGCAACTGGATTGGCCTTGAGGAAGACCTCGAAAAAATCCGCGTCCTTTCGCTTGAATTCTCCGCCTTGGAGGAAAAGAGGGAAGCCATTTCTTCGGCCGAAATCGCTCCCCAAGAAAAGGCGCTTTTGCTTGCCCTTCACGGAAAGCTTTTAAAGTCAAAGATTGAGAACCAAATCTTGAACAAATATATAGAAACAAGCAGGGGCTTCGTTCAGGGAATCTTGGAGAACGCCGTTCCGCAAAGAAGGAACGTCTTGTACTCACGCAACGGAAAAATCCTAAAGCGCGAGCCCGAAAGCGTGGTGCTTAACAGAATATTCTAGCGGCAAAAATAATTGAAGGCAAGCCAAAAATTGTTGGTTAGCCGCATAAGCCGCAACATTCGCGCTCGCAACCAAGCTCGCGCGAACAGCGGTAATAAAAGGAGTTGTAAATTATGTCGACATTTGCAGGAATAGAAATCGGAAAGCGCAGCCTTAACGCGCATCAAACTTCAATCACAACCGCCGGCCACAACATCACAAACGCCAACACTGAAGGCTACTCGCGCCAGCGCGTTCAGCTCAAGTCTTTTGACCCCATCTACAGGCCCGACCTTAGCCGCGCCGAAGTTCCCGGCCAAATCGGCCAGGGCATGGAAGCGGAGTCCATCACCCGCGTGCGCGACGAAATGCTGGACCTCCGCATCGTGGCCCAGAGCAACGAGGAATCTTATTGGGGAACCCGCAGCAAGTACTACACTATGCTGGAACAAATCTACAACGAGCCCGACGACGTTTCCATCAGAACAACCATGGACAAGTTTTGGGAGTCTTGGCAGGAACTGTCGCTCAACCCCGAAAGCCAAGCCCATCGCGAGGCCGTCGTCTCGCGCGGACAGTCTTTGGTGAACTCAATCCAAAACCGCGACAAGGCTCTTACCGGAATCGGAAACCTTTTGAACAGCGACATAGAATCCAACGTGGAGCAGCTTAACGACATAACAAGGCAAATCGCCGCCCTCTCAACCGAAATCGTCCGCTCAAAGGCGATGGGCGACAATCCCAACGACTTGCTTGACAGGCGCGACGCGCTCGTCGAAAAGCTTTCAAAAATCGCCAACATCACAAGCGACCAGCGCGACTCGGACGAGTTTATGGTTCACATTGACGGCCACATTTTGGTCCAGGGCGGAATCGCCCGCCAGTTTGACGTTGAGTCCGTCGTTGACAATTACGGATATTCGCGCGTCGTGTGGGCCGACACCCGCAACGAGGCCGTTGTAAAGGGCGGCTCTTTGGGCGCCTTGATTGAATTGCGCGACGTCGATGTCCGCAACGAAATTCAGTCGCTCAACACAATGACGATGAACTTTACCGACTTGGTCAACGACGTTCACAGAAACGCTGTTGGCGCCAACAAGACAACCGGCCTTGACTTTTTTACCAGCCGCCCCTTTGTCGAGAACACAAACGGAAACTACGACTCGGACGGAGACGGCGTTGAGGACAAGACTTACGCCTTCCGCTTTACTGGAACCAACGCGCTCGACGCGCAGGAGCAGATTGGAATCGAAGGCGTCATGACTTTGGCCGGCCACAGCGGAAACATTCAGGTTGCCTATCATCCGACTGACCGCGTCGAGGACGTGGTCAACCGCATCAACGATTCAAACGGCGAAGTCAAGGCCTACCTTGACCGCAACAACAACTTGGTCCTCAAGGCCACTACAAGCCAGGCGATTGAAAACCCCGACTTTGTCTTGCGCCATGTAGAGGACTCAGGCCACTTCTTGGTCGGCTACGCGGGAATTTTGGCCGCCAGCGGAGAGGAGGGCGCCTACGATTGGAACGGAGCCGACGCCGTCAACGCGCTTAGAGGCGCCGACGGAAACGGAAGCCGCGCCCAGTTCGCCGTCGCTCCTTACACAAATCCGTCAACTTACATCGAAATCAACGGCGAAATAAAGAACGACGTGATGAGCGTGGCTTCGGCCTACGCAGCCCGCGACGGCCGCGCGATGAGCGGTGACGGAAACGCCGCCGCCGAAATCGCCAGCATCCGCAACACTAAGGTGATGATTGGCCGCGAGCGCACGCTTGACGACTACTTTGCCGACAGCGTGACCAACGTTGGCCTTATGGGCGAGCAGGCCGAGACAAACCTTTTGAGCCAGCAGGCCATTATGGACGACCTTCGCGGCTTGCGCGACTCAATCAGCGGAGTCAATATCGACGAAGAGTTGGCTGACATCATGAAGTTCCAGCACGGCTACAACGCCGCCGCGAAGTTTGTGACGGTCATCGACCAAATGATTGACACGGTCATCAACCGTCTTAAGGTGTAATATCGGAGGTTAAGGTATGAGAAGAATTAGTTCAGGAATGAATGACACAGACGTTCAGTCTAGATTGAGAATACAGGAATACAAGCTCAACAAGGCCAACAACCAGTTGGGCAGCCAGCGCCGCATCCAGGAGTTGCGCGACGACCCGATCGCCGCCGGCCACCTTGTGCGCTACCAGTCTTTTGCAGGCCGCGTAAAGCAGTTTGAGGAAAACGCGCAAACGTTGACCGAGCGCTTTACCGTTCGCGAAGGCTACATGAACGACTCCTTGCAAATCATGCAGCGCGTCCGCGAGCTTGCCGTCCAGGGCGCGCACGGAACATACACTAAAGAAGACCTTCAGAACATGGCTGGCGAAGTCGACCAGCTTTTGCGACAAATGATCCAGAACGCCAACGCCGTTGACCAAGACGGAAATTCTCTTTTTGCCGGAACCAACACAAAGGTCACGGCCTTTGAAGTGGAGATGGAAAACGTCGAAGGCTCGGGCGTTCCTATGATTGGCCAGGTAATTTACAACGGAAACGTGGCCTCCAACAATGTCGAAGTTGACGAAGGCCAGTATTTGGAAGTCAACAACAGCGGCAACCGCACTTTCTGGGCGGACAAGCAGACATTGACAAGCGGCCGCGACGTGACCAATTGGGTGGCCCAAAATGATTCAATCATTTCTGTCGACGGAAAGGAAATCAACGTTTCGGCGGGCGACAACATTTACGCCATCATCGCAAAGATAAACAATTCCGACGCCGCGGTAAAGGCCAGCCTTGACCCGATCACTCGCGGCCTGCACTTGCAGACAACCGACGCCCGCCAGCTTTGGCTCAAGGACGAAGAGGGCAGCGTTTTGACAGACCTTGGCGTAATCAGCGGAACGGAACAAAGGCCGCCCTACAACTACGCCACTGGAACCCGCGTCTCAGGCGGAAGCATGTTCGACAGCGTTATCGCTTTGCGCAACGCGATGCTCAAGGGAGACCAAGAAGCGATTGGAAGCCGCGTTTTGGGAAGCCTTGACGCCGGCCTTGGAAACCTTGTTACCCGCATCGCCGAGAACGGTTCCAACTACGAGCGCGCCTCTCTCAACGTCACCCGCAACTCGCAGACCGCTCTCAACGTGACGCAGATGATTGCCACCGAAGGCGACCTTGACTTTACCAAGGCTGTGACCGACATGAAGATGATGGACTACGTTCACCAAGCCTCGCTCAGCGTCGCGGGAAAAATGTACTCGAGCAGCCTGCTCAACTATATGCGATAGCGGCAAAAAAATAACTGCAAGATAAACGGAGCGCGACATGGACGTTAGGACAAAATCTGGAACGACAATTCAAGTTCAGGGAAAGGACCTTTTGGAAATTCCCGAAGGACTTTTTGGATTTGAGGAATACAAGAATTACGCGATATACGAAAGCGAGTTTCCGCCCTTTATGTGGATGCAGTCAACCGACGAGTCAAGCCTGGCCTTTTTGATTGTAGACCCCTTTTTGGTGGCCGAAGACTACGAGCTTGACGTTGACGACAAGGCTTTGGCAAAAATCGGAATTTCAAATCCAGCCGAAGTTTGCGTAATGGCGATTGTCACGATTCCAGCCGGCGGAACGCCTGTCACCGCCAACTTGCAGGGCCCGCTGGTCATCAACCGTTCCAACAACAAGGCGATGCAGGTAATTTTGAACAGCAACAAGTGGACCACAAAGCATGACATTATGAAGGCGCTCAAGGCCAAAGACGCGCGGGGAGACGCTTAATGCTGATTCTCTCACGAAAAACCGACGAAAAAATTAAAATCGGCGAAGACATAACCCTGACGATTATCGAAATCCGAGGCGACCAAGTCAAGATTGGCGTCGAGGCTCCCAAAAACGTCAAAGTTTTTAGGCAGGAAGTGTTCAACGCCATAAAGAACGAAAACAAGTCCGCGGCGGAGACAAGCAACGTCGCCGGAATCGACGCGATTACAAAGCTTCTGCAAAAATAGCAACGGTCAAGGCACGCTTCGCTCAAGGCCTTGACTCGTTGCTTTTGCGGCGCGAATAGAATTGTCGCGCCGCAATAGGAATGGTCCCCGGCAAGTCCGGGGATTTTTTTTTCGAATTTTTCACTTTTTTTCCAAAAATATTATAAAAAATCTCTTATCGTGTGTATCTTATATATGTGAATAATTTTGAAAGCAAAGGCGCTTTGGGCAAAAGCAAATTCTTCTTGTCAGCGTTGTCTGGCGTAAATCGGTGCCTCCGATGTGGTTTTGTTTCGTCGAATCTCCTTCCCCTATGCCCAAAATGCGTCCTTGAGCTCCAAAATTATGTCCCGCTTAATTCTCCCCGCCGCTGCGTAAAGTGCGGAAAACTCCTGGTTTCCGAAATGGAAATTTGCATGGAATGCCGCGAGCGAGACGGAGAAAGCAGTTTGGACGCGCTTTTTCCCCTCCACAGCTATCGCCAGTGGAAAAAGGAATTGGCGTTCGCTTGGAAGTCGGAAGGACAGAGGAGGCTTTCTCCTCTGTTCGGCCGCCTTCTTTTCAAAGCCTTGCGGGAGATCGGTTGGCATAAATTTCAGTTGGTTCCGGTTCCGCCGCGCCCTGGAAAAATAAAGGAGCGGGGCTGGGACCAAGTGGCGGATTTGGCCCAATATTTGAAAAAAAAACGAAAAATTATGGTCCGCGACGACATTTTGGTCCGAAAATCGCAGGGCCAGCAAAAAAAGCTTGGCAGGGACGAACGATTGGGCGCGGCGGGGGCTGTCTACGAGTTGCGGCCTGAATTTGGGGCCGTTTTGCAAGGAGGCGTGGCTGCGGGAACGCCCGTTCCGGCCCAAGTTGTCCTTTTGGACGACATTGTCACAACCGGCGCCACAATGGAAAAGTGCGCGTGGCTTCTAAAGGCCGCCGGGGCCCAAAAAGTCTACGGCTTGGCCCTTTTTAGGGTTGACTAGCGGCGTTTTAATTGAAAGAAAGCCCAAAATCGGACGACGCCGCATACGGTCGGGATAGCCCGCCGTTTTGCTAATTTGAAGCTATTTACTTGCGCTCTTACGAGCGCTAGGCAATAAGCGGCAACATTCGCGCTCGCAACCAAACTCGCGCGAACAGCCGTACTATTTTGGACAGTTTTTTATCTTGCTTTTTTTTTCAAAGCGCTCTATAATAGAAAGAACGCAATATGGAGGTTTTATGGCTGGCGAAGAACAGTATCAGCTTGTAACATTTCAGCTTGGCGAAGAATTGTATGGCGTCAATATTATGGACGTCAAGGAAATCGTAAAGACGCAGCCCGTGCGTCCTTTGCCCAACGCTCCCTATTATGTAGAAGGCATTTTCAATCTTAGAAAGGAAATAATTCCTGTAATCAATTTGCACAAACGCTTCCACCTAAGCAAGGCGGCCATGGAAGACGGAGAGGACGAGGGCGGATTCGTGATTTTGAACATTGACGGAAACCGCATCGGAATCATCATCGACCGCGTTGCCCGCGTAGTTCCAGTTTCGCCAGCGGACATCAAGGCCCCGCCGCAGATGTTCAGCGGAATCGGCTCGGAATACATTCAGGGCGTAATTCAAAAGGATCCCAACGCTCCTTACTTGATTATGCTTGACATCCGCCGGCTCTTTAACGCAAAAGAATTGCAAAAAATTATCGAAGTAAAACAATGATTCAGACATTCAGCTCAACCATTCGCCGCAAAGAAATGGACGCGGTTTTGACTTGCATGGTCGACGAAAGAATTGGACCCGGCGAGTTGAACGCGCGCCTCATTCAGACGGCAAAAGAATTTTTTTCATGCGCGGGAGCGGTCGCCTTGCGAACCCCCGCAGCCGCCCTTAAGTACGCCCTCAAGGCCCTTAGCTTGGAGGCGGGCAGCGGCGTGATGCTCAGCGCCTTGGCTCCTCTTTGGCAATACGCCGTTGTGGAGGAATTGGGATACAAGCCCGTGGTTTTGGACGTTCAGTCCGAGACCGCGCAAATCACGGCCGAGATTGTTTCGCAAGGAATTCAAAACGGCGGCCGCGCCCTTGTCTTGCGCGAAAGCCTTGGAATCCTTCCTGACTTTGAAGGCATTTTGGCCTTGGGCATTTCTGTAATCGAAGACGTAAGCCAGAGCGCGGGCGGCATCGTTCCCGACCCGGTTCAAGGAACCGCGGAGGCTCAGGCGCAAAAAGCCGCTCCGTCAACAGAAGAAGAGGGCGACGCTCCCAAAGTCGAGGTCAAAGGAAAAAAGGCCGGCTCGTTTGGCGTTTACGCGATTTGCTCTTTGGAAGAGCGCGACGTCATCACCGCGGGTGGTGGAGCCTTGTTGATGGCCGCCGGCCGCCGCGATTGGCCCGTCCTAAAATCTTTGGCCGAAAATATTTCGACAATAGAAATGCTTCCCGACATCAACGCGGCGCTTGCCACAGTTCAAATAAAAGAATTTGCGCGCAACGAGACAAAGCGCAAGGAAATATACGCGCTCTACAACCGTTCCATCATGTCAGGCAAGAACAAGGGCTTTGTCCGCGACGTCGACTTGAATTCTACAATTTGGTCTTTCCCGCTGGCTCTCAACAGCGGATTCAAGGACGTAAAGGCTTACGCGCAAAAAAAGGACATCGAAGTTCGTTTGGCTTTTGAAGACTCAATCATCGCTGCCAAGGACCAAGAGCTTGGCGCCGCTTGCAAAAACGCAAAGGCGCTTGCCTTGCGCTCGGCTGTGTTCCCCTTGTATCCGCGCTTGAACAGAAGTCAAATCGAGAAGATTTCAAAGGTTTTGGTAACTCTTCCGTAATGAAAAATTGCCTTATTGTCGTAAACACTGATAAAGCGCAGTCCGAGATGCTCGGAATCGAAACCGCCAACTTTCTTAAGACGCGGGGAGTGGGCTACACTTTTTTGGACTTTAACGGCAATGCGCAAGATTGCGATTGGAAAAGCTTTGACTTTGTGATAACCCTTGGCGGAGACGGAACCGTCTTGTTCGCGGCCAGGGGAGCGGCGGAATATTCCATTCCAGTTTTTCCCGTAAACCTTGGCGAGTTTGGCTTTATCGCCGGCGTTCAGCCTGACGAGTGGCAAAAATCGCTGGAACTGTTTTTGCAAGGAAAGCTCAACACTGTCCGCCGCACCATGCTTTGCGCGGAAATTTTGCGGGACCAAAAATCCATCGCAAAGTACGTTGCGCTGAACGACATTGTGGTCAGCGCCAAGAGCGCGGCCCAAACAATCGCGATGGACATAAGCGTAAACGAAACTCCCTTGGGGCGCGTCAAGGCCGACGGAGCGATTGTCTCAAGCCCCACAGGAAGCACCGCTTATTCAGCCAGCGCCGGAGGCCCGATTGTAGGCCCGGATTTGGACGCGCTTGTTTTGACGCCGCTCAATCCGTTTTCTTTGGGCGCCCGTCCGATTGTTTTTTCTTCGAGAGCGCTTTTAAAGGCGCGCTTGATTCCGTCACGCAACCGCGACGCGATTCTTACTGTGGACGGACAAAAGCCGATAGACTTAAAGGACAACGATATTATTCAAATAAAAAAATCGGAGCATGACGCAATTTTGGCAGGAACTTCCGTAGAAAAATTTTATAACGCGCTCCACAACAAACTCAACTGGTCCGGCGGACCAAACGGAGGCTCTAATGCTTGAGTCATTGAAGATAAAAGACTTTGCCTTGATAGACTCTTCTTCTGTCGAATTCTCAAAGGGCTTTACAGTTCTTTCGGGTGAGACAGGAGCGGGCAAGTCCATACTTATCGGAGCGATTTCATTTTTGCTTGGCGGAAAGGCGGGCGCCGAATCAATAAGGGCCGGCTGCCAGGAAGCCAGCGTAAGCGGCGTGTTTACAATTCCGCCTAAAACTGCGGCCGACCGCGACCTTAGCATGGACGCGGAGGAGGAGCCGCAAAGCGCGCGCGAATGGCTCAGCCAGCGGGGAATCGAGGACGAGGACGGCCAAATCATTTTGCGCCGAGTTGTAAGGGCCGGCGGAAAAAGCGGCGCTTGGATCCAAGGAACTCCCGTGCCCCGCGCGGACTTGGCCAAGTTCAGCGAATTTTTGATTGACATACACGGCCAGCACGAGCACCAGTCGCTTATGCGCGTGGCGGAGCACAGAAAATTTTTGGACAGCTATTGCGGCATTGTCGAAGAAGTGGCCGCTTTTACCAAATTGTACGCCGCGCTTGTCGAAAAGCGCAAGGCCTTGGATTCCTTGTCGCAAAGCGGAGCCGAGCGCGAGCGCCGCATTGACTACCTAAAGTTTTCGATTCAAGAAATAGAGGACGCCAAGCTTAAGGCCGGCGAGGACGAGGCGCTCTCTGCCGAAGAGTCCAAGCTTTTGAGCTTTGAAAAGCTTTATTCCGAAGTCCAGCGGGTCAACGAACTTTTTAGCGGCGAGGAGGGTGGACTCGAAAGCCTTCTAAAGCAAATACGCAGTTCCAGCGAGCGGGCCGCCGGCTTGGACAGCTCGCTTAGCGAATTGGACGGCCGCGTGCAAAACGCTTGGTACGAGATTTCGGACCTTAGCCAGTCTTTCCGCTCCTACCAAAATTCTTTGGTCTTTGACCCGGCCCGCTTGGAAGAAGTCCAGGGCCGCCTTGACGTCATTTACAAGCTCAAAAAAAAGTACGCGGCCAGCGTAGATTCGCCCTTGCAGGCCGTTTTTGAATATTTGTCCCAGGCCAAGGCCGAGTTGGAAACCTTGGACTCTTCTTCAATCAACAAGGAAGCCTTGGAAAAAGAGATTTCGGCCCTGGAACGAAAGGTTTACGAGGCCGCAAAAGCCATTTCGGCAAAACGACAGGCCGGAGCCGCCAAAATGTCGGCCCAAGTCGAGGCCGTTTTGCAAAAACTTGGCATGGCCGGAACAAAGTTTTGCGTCAGCATAAGCCAAAAGGCCGGCGACGCGGTGGAGCAAAAGTGCGGCCCCTACGGAATGGACGACATAGAGTTCTTGATTAGCGCCAACCCCGGAAGCCCGATGGCGGGCCTTTCTAAAATAGCGTCCGGCGGCGAATTGAGCCGCGTGATGCTGGCGCTAAAGACGATTTTTGCCCAAAGCGACAAGGTTCCAACCCTGATTTTTGACGAAATTGACACCGGAATTGGCGGCGAAGTGGCCGTGGCGGTGGGCGAACACATGAAAAATTTGGCCAAAAATCGTCAAATTTTATGCATTACACATCTAGCGAGCATCGCAGTTTTTGCCGATAATCAAATAAGAATACAAAAGTCTGTTGAAGGCGGCATAATGAAAACCCGCGCGGCTCCAGTCCAAGGAGAGGAGCGGGTGGCGGAAATCGCCCGAATGTTGTCAGGCGACCAGCAGAGTTCCGAATCGTTGGAACACGCCAGGTCTATGTTGAAAAAGTATTCAGTCTTGTCGCAATAGACAGAACGGGAGCGCATAATGGCGAAAATTACAAACGAAGACCGCGAGCTTTTTAAAAAAGAAGCCAAGCAGTACGAGGATTTAATTAAGGCCGAACTGGACAAAGAAAAGGAGATGCTCACTGTAATCAAGGGGGACTCTGTAGGCGTGGAATACAAAAAACTGATTCTTGCCGAACAGATGATTTACATCGCCACTTTGTACAACGCCATCAATTCCGCTTCCGTAAAAATTCTTGAAGTCAAAAACAACGACGCGCTCAACGAAGGCCGAAAGATTCTTTACAAGTCAATCATTTATCTTGAAGAGATTGTTTCAAACGTCATAAACGCCGCGCAAAGCGATTTGAGCGACAAAATGGACGCCATTGCCAACACTCCGCTTGAAAAGCGCTACTTTTTGATAAGAAAGTTGGGCCTTGCCATTCAAATGATAATCGACGCCTTTGGCGACAATTCAAAGTGGAAGTGGTCTTTTGTAGAATTGGAAGGCCGCTTTGCCGTCGTGGCCAAAAACTTGTACGACTTTAAGGCTTACATCAAGGCTTACTTTGACCCGTCAAATCCCGACAATGAAAATTCTATTTTGTACTTGCGCCTTATAAGAACCTTGCTTGACAAGTCGGCCACCGCCTACCGCGACAAATACGAGCTTTCCAGCCGCCGCCTTGACGACATGAAGGCCGGCATCAACTTTTTGCTGGCCCTTCGCCGCGTCAGCGTTGCCCTTGGCGAAAGCGACACCGCCGAAGAATTAAAGAAAAAGGCGATGACCTGGAAAGAAAAAATGGAAGCCGACCAAAAGGCAGGAAAATCCAATTAACAAAAAATCCCGCGCGAGCGGGATTTTTTGTTATGCATTATGTTAACTACTGTAGAAAACCTTCAATCGCGTCAATAATTTTTTTGCGTTCTTCTTTTGGATAATAGGTTTCATCGTTCAAATTTGAACTGTGCATGCCTTGCGGAATAATAAATTTTTTGATGTAGGTATTGTCAACAACAGCGTCTGGTATTGCGGCGCCGGTCCAAGGGTCGTTTTTGCCGTAAACAAAAACCATTTTGCATTTAGTGTTTGAGCCGTTGTCTTCTAAAAACTTTAGAAAACCTTTCATCAAAGCGCCTTCGTCGTAATCGACGCCATAGAGTGAATTATATTGGGTGTTTGAAGTCAATTGATTCAGTTGATTTTTGTCACCGTCTGCAAATTTGTCTTCTACCCGGCTCCAGTCAAAAAGGTAATAGCCCAATTCCATCGCGGCCTGAACATAATAAGCGTTTTCCACAACTTCCTTTGGCGACTGCCGCGAATTGGCGCTCGTGGATTTTGAATATGACAGCGACACGCTTTGGTTGGCATTGACAGTCGGGAATATTTTTTCCAGCTCTTCTATGTTGTTGTCAAAATTGTCGGCGTCTGTCGTTGCAAAAATGTAAAAGCATTTGGCGTAAAGTTCGTTGTTATTTCCAAAAAGAGCGTATGAAGGCGCGAATTTTGCCCATAAATTCCATCTGCGATACGCGTACTTTTGAAACAAGTTGCTTGCATAATTGCATGTCAAGTCCCTTCTTATGTAATCTGAATTCTTATCCTTGTATTCGTCGTTGGCTTGTTTGGCATAAGCTTCAACAGCTTTTTTTACTTCATCAGTAGAAGACAAGTAGTCAGAAAGAGCGGACCACGCATAATCATTTACGGTTTTGCCTTCATAAAGTTCTTGCTTGCCGCATTCGGTTGTCAAGTAGGTTCCGATTTCCGGCCTTTCCTGTCCGGGT
This sequence comes from Treponema sp., assembly GCA_017551705.1. Taxonomy (GTDB): domain Bacteria; phylum Spirochaetota; class Spirochaetia; order Treponematales; family Treponemataceae; genus Treponema_D. Next base: position 4,464 of record JAFZLA010000005.1, on the reverse strand, counting down.
ATAAAAGGAGCGCCAAACGGAACGTAAACGTCCACGTCATTCGGAAATTTATAGGCATACATCGCGGTTAGGATTCCGTTTTTGCTAAGGCCCGCGCTTATCCATTTTTGTTCAAAATCGCAAGTGGCTTTGAACGCTGTCACAATTTCATGCAAATCCGCCGTCGCTTGGGCCGCTGTGTTGTATTTCCAATAATCGCCTGTATAATCTTCTGTTTGAATGCCTATGTCAGAGCGTTTGTAATAGCGGTGTTCCACTTCAATGTAGTTTGCGTCAAAAATATAGCCGATGTCTTCGATAAAATAATCTTTTGGCTCCGGCAGGGAATAACCGTTTGTTTGAAGTATGGTTTTATGATTTTTTCCTTTATAGTGAAGCGCGCAGTATTGTTCAAAAGTTCCTTGGGAAGGATCGTTGTGGTCAACCGGTTGTGTAAAATAAAAGAAAACGACGCTTGAGCCTTTTGAATCTTTTCCGGTTGAATCTATTCTTGCCTTGTTTCCAAGTTTGGCCAGCACTTGCTTTGCGGCATCGTAACTTCCGTCATCCGAATCGGATGACGAAGAGTTGCTGCATGAAAATGCAAGAAAAAAGAGAATTAACGAAGCGAAGGCTAATTTGAGATATTTTGACTGTAGTTTTTTCATAAGCTCTCTCCGTAAAAAAAACTACTTACATCTATCAATCGCCTTTTCTTACGCGGAGAACACATCCATCGAAAGCACATGTGTCGGGCAGCCTTCGACGCACTTTGCGCAGCCCGCGCACTTGGCGTAGTCGATTTGGGGAATGCCGTTGACCAGCGTTATCGCGCCAGGCTCGCAAACCTTTTCGCACTTGCCGCACTTGATGCAGCCGTTCTTGCAGTTCTTCATAATCGAAGGCTTGTTGTCGCTGCGGTTTTGGCAAAGAGCGATAGGGCCTTTTGTCTCGACATTGATAAGCTTGATCAAATGCTTGGGGCAGGCGCGGGCGCAGCCGCCGCAACCCGTGCAGCTGGCCAAATCGATTTTTGGAAGTCCGTCGTCGCCGATTTTGATTCCGCCAAACTCGCAGGCGGCGGCGCAATCGCCAAAGCCAGCGCAGCCGAATGAGCAAAGCTTTGTGCCGTTGATCGCTTGGACGGCTGCGGCGCAAGTTTTAATTCCGTTGTATTGTCCGCGCGGCTTTGCGCAGTCTTTTGTTCCGCGGCACAAGAGGACGGCGGCTTTTTTCTCAGTCGTAACCGCGACGCCCAAAACCTTGGAAAGCTTTTCGGCAACTTCCGCTCCGCCGGCCGTGCAAAGGTTGGGAGCGACTGTTCCAGCGGCAACCGCTTTTGCGTAACCGTCGCAGCCCGGGAAGCCGCAGCCGCCGCAGTTGGCGCCAGGAAGCTGCTCGCGCACGTCAAGCTCTTTTTGGTTTACGGGAACGGCGAATATTTTCTTAAAGAGTCCCAGCAAGAGGCCCAACAAAAAGGCCACCGCGAACGAAACCGCAATTGTAGTTAAAATCGTGTTCATATTAAATTAATCCTTTAAATCCCATGAATGAAAGCGCCAAATGAGACGTGGCCAAAAAGAGGCCCGAATTTCCCTTAAGAAATTTTGGAAGGTTCGACGTTCTCATGCGCTCGCGAATTCCAGCCATGATTACCATGGAGAGCAAAAAGCCTCCGGCGCTGCCCAGCGCGTAAACGATTGACTGGACGTAGCTGTAGTTTTTGCTGATGCAGTTGAGCGTAATCGCAAGCACGGCGCAGTTTGTCGTGATCAAGGCCAGGTAAACGCCCATCGCGCTGTACAAGGCGGGCGACGATTTTTTAAGGTAGAATTCCACAAGCTGGACAAGCGATGCGATTACCAAGATGAAAATCAAGGTTTGCAAAAATTGCAGCTTGAGCGGAACCAAAACGCAATAGTAAATGGGGTAGGTGGCCGCCGTGGCCAAAAGGATTACAAACGAAGTTGCGATTCCCATTCCGGCTGACTTTCCTGTGTCGCTTGTCATTCCCATAAAGGGGCAGAGCGCCAAGTACTGGACCAAAATCACGTTGTCAACGAGCATGGCCTTCAAAAATATTTTTAGTAGTTCGTTCATTTTTTTGCTCCTTTCTTCATTTCGGAAAGTCCCAACGTTATGGCAATCATGACGCCAAAGACAAAGAAGCCGCCGGGCGCGCCGCTAAAAAAGCCGATCGCGTTTTCTTCGGCAAAAATCTCGTAGCCAAAAATCTTTCCGCTTCCCAAAAGTTCGCGAACCAAAGAAATCGCTATCAAAACCCATGTGTAGCCGATTCCCATTCCAAGCGCGTCCAAGATGGCGGCGCCCACGCTGTTCTTTGAAGAAAACGCTTCGACGCGACCCATGATGATGCAGTTGACTACAATCAAGGGAATGAACACGCCAAGCGATTCGCTCAAGGCCGGAACGTAGGCTTGCAGCAAAAGCTGGACGATTGTGGTGAACGCCGCGATTACGATGATGAAAATCGGAAGGCGTATCGCCGACGGAATAAGCTTTCTAAAAAGGCTTATGATTATTTCGCTCATAAGCAGAACGAACGTCATGCTAAGTCCCATTCCCAAGCCGTTAAAGACGCTTGTGGTGACGGCCAGCGACGAGCAAAGGCCGATAGAAAGAACCAAAAGCGGGTTTTCTTTAACAATTCCGTTTGTAAAAATTTTAAAGCCGTTCATCAGTTTCCTCCCGCAATGTAATTTTGAACTGTGGCCGCCGCGTTTGAAATCAAGGCTCCCATTGTGTTGGAAGTGATTGTCGCGCCGCTAATCGCCTCGTAGTCGGCTCCAAGAACAAGCGGCTTGGAAGCGTCAACTCCGGCAAACTGGCCGTAGAAGGTGGTTCCCTTGGAGTTTTGGTACTTGGGGTCGGCGGCCTTTTGGCCAAAGCCCGGCGAGTCGGACGTTTGCAAAATGTGCACGCCCGCGATTTTAAGGTCGGCGCCAAAGCCCGCGATTAGGGTTGTCACGTCGTAAGTGGGGCCGGTGGTCTTTATGGCGTAGCCGGCCGTTTGTCCGCCTTGGATTACTTTATAGAAGGAATCGATTGAGGCGGCGGGATTTGGGTTTTTGAAATTTTCGATTTTTTCAAAACCGTCCGCGTCGGGGAAAATCATTTTAAGCGCCGAGCTTTCTTTTTCTTGCGCCTGCTTTTCGATTACAGGAGCGGTCACGTTGTTGACCAAGGCAAGGGCAAAGCAAGCCGCCGCCGCGTAAAGGGCAAGGATAACGCCCAGCTTAAAGGCTTCTTTCATTTTGAGCCTCCCTGTTTTTTGTAGCCGTACATTCTGGGAGTCAGCTTGTTCAAGAAGGGAACGATTGAGTTCATAATCAAGATGGAGAACATTACGCCTTCTGGGTAGCCGCCAAATTTTCTAATCAGGAACGTAAGCAAGCCGCAGCCCGCGCCGAACACAATCCGTCCGGGCGCTGTTACAGGACTTGTAACGTAGTCGGTTGCCATAAAGACCGCTCCGAATACCAAGCCGCCTGACAACACGTGCGCCAAAACGTCGCCGCCGCTTATCCACATAAGGAGCGCGAACGTTCCGACCATAAAGACCGGCGTTCTCCAGTCAACGATTTTTGTTGCGATTAAGAAGACCGCCGAAATCAAAATGAGCATTATCGAAGACTCGCCGATGCAGCCGGCCTGCCGTCCAAAGAAAAGCGCAAGGTAGTCAATCGGCGCGGCGGCTCCAACAGTCGTGGCGCTTGTCACCGCGTCGGCCTGCTTTAATGTAGAAAGGATTGTGGCCGAGCTTACCGCGTCCGGGAGCGGGCTGATCCAATTGGCGCCCATCGCCGCCGGGAAGCTTGCGAACAAAAAGGCGCGGCCTGTCAAAGCCGGGTTCCAAACGTTGGAGCCAAGGCCTCCAAACAATTGCTTGGCCACGATGATTGCGAAGGCCGCTCCCAAAATTGTTTGCCACAAGGGCAGGGTGGGCGGCAAGACCAGAGCCAGCAAGAGGCCTGTGATTGCGGCCGAGCCGTCAGTCACAGTTTGCTTTTTGCCAGTGATTTTGTTGAACAAAAATTCGCTTACGATTGCGGTGGCCACGCTCGCGCAAATTGTGAGCAGCGCTGGGATTCCAAAAAGAATCACGCCGTAAACCGCCTCGGGCAGCATAGAAATAACGACCGCCCACATCACATGGCGCGTTGTTATTTTGCTCGCGATGTGCGGAGAAGATGAAAGTTGAATCATTTTGCGCCTCCGTTGTTTTGCGCGGCCTTGGCCTTTTCTTCGGCGATGCGCGCGCGCTCAAGATTTTTTCCCATTCGGATTGTTTGCACAAGACGGACGCGGGACGGGCAAACGTATGCGCACGAGCCGCATTCGATGCAGTCCATAAGGCCGTATTTTTTGGCGGCCTTTAGGTCTTCCGCGTCAACCGAGCGGACAATCAACGTGGGGGTAAGTCGCATCGGGCAAACGTGGACGCAGGCTCCGCAAGTGATGCAG
>JAFZLA010000001.1 GCA_017551705.1 Treponema sp. | reverse complement strand
TTTCCATTTTTTCTTTTGTCTGCTTACGAGCTTCATTATCGACATTCTTTTCGAGTCTTTCCGCACTTTTGTCTTTATTTGTTTTTTCAGACGACTCATTTTTTACCAATCCAAAACAATTTGTAAACCAAAGCAAGGAAGCGATTCCTAACACAACAGCTATAAACAAAGCACCTAAGGCATCATCACCAATAAGTGCAACACACAAAATAATTATCGCAGCAATAAAGAGAACAATCTTTGCCGCAAAATACACTTTTAAGCAAATCAAGATGCCAATCGCAATCAAACCGATTCCCGCTATTATGCAAGCAACTCCTGTTTTTGTTTCTTCATCATCACAACCACAACTATCACTAATAAAAAAAACACCGAAACCTATTGCAACAACCGCTAATACAAACAACGCTATTTTTAAAATCAAAAACCACATTTTTTTCTTCCCTCTTTACTATATATTATATAGAACATTACGCCCTAAATTCGCAACATTATGACAAAAAAAAAAAAAATGTCAAGATAAAGACAAAGGCCTTGACAATACACCTGACAAGCCATCATTGGCCTAAGTCCGCAATAAAATCTTGACTTATTGTGTAATATTGTGTATTCTTTAAATCAATCAGGGGGAAGCAAAATGAAATACGTTTATTCAGCAACCTTCAAAGAAGAAGACGGAAAGGTTTACGCACGGACGCCCGACTTGGACGGTTGCGTCACAACAGGAAAGGACTGGGCGGACGCGATTGAGCAAATGTCCGACGCCATGGCAGCCTGGCTTTGCGTGGCCGAAGACGAAGGCCTCCCCATTCCCGCCCCCACCCCGCAACACAAAATCTTGCTGGAGCCGGGCCAAGTCATCTCAATCATCAAGGCCGACACAATGGAATACCGCGCCAAGACCGACACACGGGCCGTGCGCAAAAACGTCTCGCTGCCCGCTTTTTTGGCGCGCCTTGCCGACCGCCGCCGCGTCAACTGCTCGCAAGTTTTGCAAGACGCCCTGATGGCAATGTTTTAAGGGAAGATAGCCCGAAAAAATCAGCTCACTTTACTCTTAAAAGCGGCTAAATTTTCCTCGTCAAAGTAAGCAAGCAATTTTTGCAACTTTTTATATTCGAAAGAATCATGCGGTTGTCGAAAAAGCTTAGAACAATAATCCAATACCTCATTTTTGAATTCTGATCGTCCAGGATAATCCTCGTCATCAGCCCAAAGCTCTTCCAACAATCTAAAGTGATGAAGAACTCGGAATTCTTTTTTCTCATCCTCTGTCAAAAGCGGCCACAAAACAAGATCGTCAAATGGTTCTGCAAACACGCCTTCCCAATATTTGCCGCAATCGTTTGTCCAAAGAAATTCTTGACAGCCATCGTCGTCAACTGCAACTAACCTGTCGTTCAGTTTTAAAAATAAGACATCAAAAAAATCTCCTCCCCTTTTCAATCCGTCCAGCATAGACTTAAAAATTGGGAAAACACAATCTTTTATTTCGCTGTACGAAAGATATTTTTTGCAAGCGACCTTAAAGGCCGCTTCGTCACTGTCATGCAATCTGCGGCAAAAGTCTGCCAAGTCACCTGCTTTGCGGTGAGATTCGATTTGTGATTTTAAGTATTCCATTGGGTCATCTCCTGTTATTATTTTTTAGAATATATTGAATATTAGCAACATCAAGCAAGTATTGTTCTTCTAAAGATATATTTTTACCAAATAAATGAGTAGAAAAGTAATGCGAGATTGGAAAATCCGAGCCAAAAAGAATCTTTGACTTGTCATAAACTTTTTCTTTCAAATCTTTAAGTCTTTTCTTTTCAACGCAAGCTGTATCGCAAAAAACGTTCTTATATTTATTCACCATCTCTACTGTCTCTTTGACAGGATTTGAATGAGCCAAAATTATTTGAGCGTTTGAATATTCCAAAAAGTAAGATTCAAACCTTATAGGCAAATCACATTTTTGAGTTCCGCAATGAATTAAAATGTCCTTCCTGTTCTTATCCGCCCATTCAAATATTTGGCGAAGAGCCTTTAAGTGAGCGAGATTCGTTTCATCCCAATTCTGCCCTGCCGGGTGCAGTTTTATTCCACAGTAGTCAAATGCACAAGCCGCGCTTTCCACACTAATTCCTTGCTCTGCGTATTGGGGTATAAACCAAAGATAAGGCTTAACAAACAATCTTTTGGATTCATACGATTGGGCGTAGGCAATTTCCTCTTCAACAAGAGCCAGGTCAGCATCATCACGACAAGAAGAAGTTGAAGAATAATGAATCTCTGTAACGCAAGTCTGTTCTTGCGTAGATTCAATCAGTTTGAACAGCTCAAGTGCATCGTAGTAGACTTCGTTGAACTGTCCAAAGTGGATGTGATAGTCTGTCATTTACACTCAAACAATCTGTCCAAGTTTACTAAAGATTTCCAGAAGTCTTTCCTGTACCTTCTTAACAGATACATGGCCCTTTACTACTTCCCGAATTCTTACAAGTTTTCCGCTCTGTCCATTACCTTTAAAACTCATATAATCACATACAGAGGTGACTGATTTCAGAACCTGGACAGTTCCTACAACCTCAACATCCAATCCATATCCACCTGAAACTTTAACAGGCAATTCACTAACTATTCTTACCAAATGTGTAAAAGTTGCATTGTTGTCATTTGGCAAGCGCTGATAAAGAAGGACAATATCACCAACATTATATTTTTCCTTTTTGGGCTTGTCGGCGAACCACAAAGAGAAAGATTGCTGAAGTCCTTTATCAGAATAAGAAATAACATCCTTGTCACTATTTTTGACATTCTTCACAAATTTTATATCTCTACAGCTTACACCACGAGCACATCTGTCTTCCATAACATTTTTCTCCTTAATGATACAAAATACAAACGGTAGCCGAATAATATTCAGCTACCGTATTCAAAAATTACTTTGCCTCCCAACAGTGCCGACCATCCGAATGATTTGGACAACCTCCACCTGAGTACGGATTTGGATATTGGAAGAAACCACAAGTAGTCCATTGCCCACAATACTTGCATTGGTAGTCTGTGCCAACAAATTTTCCAGTTCCAAGCTTTACAGCATAAGCAGGAGTTTTAATCATTCTCATAGATTTCATTTATGAAACCATCCCATTTTATACTTGCTTTGATATCATTCCAAAGCAAGTAAGATTTATATCCGTCAACGACGGCAAAACAACGCGAAAAATAAGCAAGCAATGCCATATTTTCGCGAATGCTTCCTAAAACATTCCTCAATTCAATCAATGCTTAAAAGCCTTAAAGACTTCATACACCATCCATACCAATACAGCCACAACTCCCACTCCAAAAACTAACTTAACAATACCATTCTCTATCGCCCTTCCTCTCTTGAAATTGTACGCAACCAAAACAGCAATAAGCATGAGAAGCTCTGTTAAAAACGCATCGTTGACATCAACTAATAGAACCACCACTAGGATGGCTTGGACAATCAAACCTAAATTAACAAATAACGCGCTTTTCTCTGAAAAAATAAAGAACAAAACGCAGTTTCCAACAGCTAAAACAATAGTTAAAATGTTTAAAAAAATGCCTAAACCAGATAAATTTTTGTCAAACCCAAAAATACCGCAAACAACACACACACACATTGCGGCGATGAACAAAAGTCTTTTTAGAAAAAACCATACCGTCTCAAAAAATCCCATTGTTGACCTCCATATTTACAACAACTCGTTGATTTTTTCTCGAAAATTCCGAATTTTTTATTCAAATTCTCGATATAATACTATTATAGCGCGAATTTTCTCGAAGTCAACTTAAATTTAAGCATTTTTCTCGATTACAGTAGAGTTATGAACGAATATTTAGACGCATTCCGCATGAACATGAAGCACTACAGAGAAAAGGCGGGCATTTCGCAGACTCATCTTTCGGTTTTGTGCGGCTGCGGGACAGGAACAATCGGCGGAATCGAGGCAGGAAAAGCAAAGCCGTCGTTTGACATGATGGTAAAAATTGCAAAAGCCCTAAAAATAAATCCCGCAGACTTGTTCATAAGAGACGCGTCAAAAAAAATGTCAGACTTCCACGACTCCCTAAAACTGGACTTTGACCGCATCCTTGCAAAAATATAGCCCGCTTTCTCAAATTCTCTATACAAAAAAATCAGAAATATTTTTGATTTCAACGCGATTCCTTCAAAAAAAGAACAATTTTTTGGCGCGCCTTGCAGACCACCACGCGTCAAATGTTCCCAAGCTCTGCAAGACGCCCTGATGGCTATGTTTTAAGGAATTCTCAACAAACAAATTTGCCGTATTACAGCTTGCGCGCTTTATGAGCAGCCCGCGACTTTTTATACTTTGCGATAATTTTAGGAATCTTTGCATAAACAGTGGCGGCTTCTTTCCAAAGGCCGCAGGGAATCTCAGAATTCAACGCGCAGTCGGCCATAAGCGATTTAGCCAGAGAATTGTCTTCCACAACAAAGACTTTGCGTTCTTGGGCCAAACGCTTTGCAAGGCAAACGTCAAAGCTTTTGTAAATGACTGCAGGCGCGGCCATTTTTTTAGGGTCGTAGCGCAAGCCGGCTGCGAATTTGTCGTCGCCAACTACGACCACATCGCATTGCCCGCGCGCCGCAAAACTGGGATTTTCAATTTCGTCAGGCGTTATGCAAACGCGCTCTCCCACAGCATAGTCTTGAAACAAGAACAGCGAAAGCTCGTCGTTTTCTACAACTTTAACTCCGCGCGCAAAGGCGGCTTGTTTTGCATAGGCCACTTCGCTTCTAATGCAAACAACCGTGACGCGCGAGCCGCCATCGCAGCGGCTCAATCCAACTGCCCTATGGCCGCCGCCAACTACCAAACAGTCAGATTGCCTTACGCCCTCTTCGATTTTTTTAAGATTGGAATCATACGCTCCCGGCGCCGCAAAAATGTTTATCGCCATACCCCACCCTTCAGCCTTTAATATATACGCGTTTTGGCAAAAAGTCAAAGCGTTTTACGCCACTTGAGCCAATTGCTTTCTTAGCTTTTGCAAGCCGCTCTTTTCAATCTGCCTTATGCCTTCTTTTGTATGGCCCATCTTGTCGCCAATTTGCTGCAATGTCATGCATTCCGTTCCGCCAAAGCCAAAGTGGCATTTTATAACCTCCCGCTCTTTTGGCTTTAGCGCTTCCAATGCGGTCCTGACAGTTTGCGCCACGTTGGCGTCGACAGCTTCTTTTTCCGGGTCGGGATTCTTTTCATCAGGAAAGTAATTGACAAGCGGCTGGCAGTCGTCCTCATCGCTGGCTTTGTAACAAACGTCAAGGCGCGCGGCAGTCCAAGAACACGTTTTGATTTTTTTGGCCAAGGTTCTAAAAATTGCGTTCTTAATCCACCAAACCGCGTAGGTGCAAAAGCGCGCGTCTTTTGCAGGGTCAAATTTTTGGGCGGCGGTCATCAAAGCGATGTTGCCTTCCATAATAAGATCTTCGATTTTTAGGCCATCCTCTTTTAGAAAAGTTTTGCAGCTATTTGCGACTTTTGCCACAAACCTAAGGTTTGAAACAACCAAAGCGTCAAAAGCGCTCTTGTCGCCATTCCGCGCTTTTGCAGCCAAAGTTTTTTCCTGTTCCGCCGTAAGCAGCGGAATACAGTTGATTTGCTTAAAATAAATCTCCAAAGAGCTCAAAGCATTCCTCCTTGCAAGTCGCTTGCTTTAAGTTCATTCTAGTGATTCAGTATATCATTTTGTGATGTAGTGAAAACTTTTTTAAATTTTTAAAAAGTTTTCAGTAAGAATTGCAATGTTTAGCTTGCTTGCCTAGTTCTTACAGCATTCTATACATTTGCAAAAGTTCTTTGTTAGCCTTTGACAAATGAGCTGGAGTGTCAAGCAATTTTCTTCAGGTCTTGTCCAGAAATGCTGTTAGAGCCGTCATTAAAATTTCTTCCAAACTGAGCGATAAGAATAGCTGGACAGTTGTAAGTATTGTTCGTTTCATCAAGCCGCTGAATATTATAAGCGCTACTTGCAGCCCTCATTCAGTTTTTTGTTTATTATGGCGAACATGCGCTCTTTTGAAATCTCTTTTGGTTTTATGGTAGTGGCGTTATATGACGGGGCGGAAACAGAATCAGCAAGCATAGAAACAAAATTCTTGGCTTGTTTTTTTGAGTCTATGTAAAATGTTTTTGCAAGACTTGATGTTGCCATATTCTGCCTCCTTTCGATTTAAAATATAACAAAAACATCTGCCGCCGTCAAGAGCAAAGCCTAATTCACAAACAAAAATAGCCCGCTCCCCATCTATTCACCGCAAAGCTCCGTTGGCTTTGTGGCGCCGGGCCGCCTTTTTAGGGCTGGCCAGAAGCGTTTTTGCGGAACGCTTTTCCGCTGGCTCGCGAGCGGGCTAGCCGTCTGATTTTTCAGGCGCTTGCGGGGGCGAGCGCATCCCCATATTTAATATAGCCCCCGCGTCCCCAAAAGTCAAAGAAAAAAGTGATTTTTTTTTACGAATTTTTAATTCATGCGACGCAACACGCGGAAGCCAACATACTCGCTTTGGCAGAGCGCGGTGCGGGCGTCGCGGTAGGACAGGCTGCAGTCGTCGGCAAGTTCGTACCAGCTGCCGCC
>JAFZLA010000038.1 GCA_017551705.1 Treponema sp. | reverse complement strand
TTTTGGTTTTCTTTTGGTAGATAAGCGCCACCAGTATTATTTTGTTTTCCGCATACTTGAACAACGAACGAACGTCATTCGTTTTAATTTCAAATAGACCGTCTCGCAAAAACCGTCTTTTTACAAATTCAAGACCTGCGTTTTCAATCAAGTCATAATCTGATTGAACGGCATCTTGCCGACTTTTTTCTAAGGCGGAAAATTCCTTTTGCGCCTGCGGCAATTTTTGAACCCTGAATTTCATACTCATTATACCATAGTTTTTTGATTTTGTAAACATAATCTAAAAATTTTCAAATCTCCTCAAAATAAAATTTCTTTACATATAAGGTAGAAATTTTTTTGCAAAATTTAGTCTTTTTTGGGGAGAAAGTGTAAAAAAAATTTCATTTTTTTTAAGCGAGAACTTTATTTTTGTAGAGGCTTTCGAAAAGTTCTAGGATTTAAACTCTTTGTGAATTGTTTTTGTGACGGCGGTTTTAACAACAATTTACTGGATATATGCTATTTGGGTTATAATAGAAATCATTATTATTGCTAGCGGCAATGCAAGAGATTCAGAAGGAGCGCGCGTTACAAAGTGGAAACAAAGGTGAGAAAATTAAGGTTACTTAAAGCGAAACGCTTGCCACAATAGTTTTGCAAGGATTTTTATTATATCTCCCTAATCAACTCAAATGGCGTGAGCGCGTAGTCTTTGCCGTCAAAGGCATGGCTCGCGCTTGCGTGTTTTATGGACGCGGTGACGGCGGCTTCGAGCGGGGTGTAGCCTTGCGCCAAGAGGGCGCCGGTCATTCCTGCAAGAACGTCGCCGCTGCCGCCTTTGGCAAGCGCGCTTGTGCCGAGCGGGTTGATGTAAACGCGCGGCGCTCTTTCTCCGTCCAACAGCGATGCAATCAAAATGTTGGCGCCTTTTAGCAACAGCGTCGCGCCGGGGAATGCCGCGCAAAATTCTTTGGCAAGCTCCAAGCGGCCGGCGACAACTTGCTGTGTTGAATAATTTCCAAGACCGACATTTTTTAAAAGCTCCGCGAACTCTTTTGGGTGCGGCGTTAGGACTACGTTTTTCTTTGCGGCGAGCAATTCTTTTATTTGCGGCCAGTAAAAGATGTCCGCGTCAAGGACAAGAGGCCGCTCAGTGTTACGGAGAATGTCAAAAACAGCTGAGTCGGTTGCGCGGCCAAGGCCTGGACCGACAACGAGCGCGGTGGCGTTTTGGGGAACGGTCTCCGATACCATAAGCTCAAAGTCCGACACGTTTCCAAACTGAATTTTTTGCGCGGCCTGCGCGACGAGCGTTACAAGGCCGCTTCCAAACTTTAGCGCGGCGTGGCCAGCGATTACGGCGGCTCCGGGCTTGGTTCCGGCAAAGACCGCGGTGTGGCCGTAGGTTCCCTTGTTTGAGTTTTGCTTTTTGTCGCGCAAGGGGAGCCGCGCGTCGGCTTCTTCCAGCAAGAGCGCGCAAGGGACGGCGCAGTCTTGGGCTTGCGAAGAATCCTGTGTAATACCAAAATCATTTGTGGGCGCGCAAACGGTGGAGGCCGCGCTTTCAAAATTGCTGCGGCTGATGCCTAGGTCGGCCACAACGATTTGGCCGCAAGCGTCTTTGGCCGCGTCGGTGTAAAGCGCGAGCTTTAGCGCGCCCATCGTAACGGTTTCGTCGGCGACAAAGGCGGCCGCTTTTTGGTCTTGCGAGCAATCTCCGTTTGACACTCCTGTCGGGATGTCGCAGGCAATCTTGTAAGCGCCGTCAATTTTATTGGCGCTTTGTATGACGGCGGCGGCAAGCGCGTCAAGCGTTCCGTGGAAGCCGCTTCCAAAAATGCAGTCGTAGACCACGGTCAAGTCAAACGAGGCGCGCTCGATAAAGTCGTCAAGGTCGTATGGGTTGATAAAAATCACGCCGGCTTTTTTGGCGCGTTCGGCTTGCGTCACGCACATCGCGCTTTTTGGCTGGTACACTTGGCAGACTGTGACGCAAAGGTCGTGGCAAACGATTCTGCGCGCCAAGGCGTAACCATCGGCTCCGTTGTTTCCGCCGCCAGCCAAAATCAAGACTGTGGGGCGGTTGATGTATTTGCCGTCGGGACTAAAAAAATGTGCGCGGCCTTGCTCTTGCAGGGCGGCGGCTGCGTTTTCCATCATTATGTCTTCGGTCAAGCCGTAATTGTCGCGCGCGGCTTTGTCCAGCAGCCGCGTGTCGTTAAAAATTTTTTGCATATTGCGCCTCCGTTTGTTTTAGGTCTTTCATTCAATATTCCTCGCCGCTATCTGTTACAATCGCGATTATTTTTGTTCCAAACTTTTTTGCCTTTAGCTCGCCGATTCCGCTTATGGACAAGAGGTCCGCGCGCGTCGACGGCTTGTTGTTTGCAATTTCGATTAGCGTTTTGTCGTTAAAGATAAAGTATGGCGGAACGTTTTCCTCTTCGGCAAGTTTTTTGCGCCAAGCCTTTAAGTTTTCGTAGAGAATTGTTGTTCGCGCGTCGTCTTGCAGCTCCGCCTTTTTGTGGAGAACCGCTTTCTTTTTGGGCAGGGCGAGCGAGGCCTTTTTTTGCGCGCCAAATTCTATGCGGACGGGCAGCTCGATTTTGTCGCGGTTTTGCAAAAGCTCTTTTCCCAGCGAGGTGACTTTTACGATGTTCCATTCGCCGACGCGCTCTATCAAGCCGGCGTTTTGCATCGCGTCAACAAGTTCGAACCAAGCCTGCTTTGAAAGTTCCGTTCCGATTCCCCAAGTGCTTAAAAAATTGTGGTTGAACTTTTTAATTTTTTCGTTGCGGGAACCAAGCAAAATGTCGATGATGTGCGCCGCTCCAAAGCGTTGGTCAACGCGGTAGACGCACGACAAAAATTTTTGCGCGGGCACCGTAACGTCTTGCGGGGGCAGGCCTCCTTGCTCGCAAATGTCGCAACATTGCGAATTGTCTTCGCGCGGCGTGTACTCTTCACCAAAATAGCCCAGCAAAAATTTGCGTCGGCAGGTTCGGCACTGGGCGTAGTCAATCATCGCCTGCAAAAGTTTTTCGGCTTTAAAGGATTCGTCCTCCGACTTGTCCTTAAAGAAAAATCTTATGCGGTGAATGTCGCCCGCGCTGTAAAGCAAAAGCGCCTCGCTTGCAAGACCGTCGCGGCCCGCGCGTCCGATTTCTTGGTAATACTCTTCGATTGATTTTGGAAGCGCGTAGTGAACCACAAAGCGGACGTCGGGCTTGTTGATTCCCATTCCAAAGGCCACGGTGGCCACGATTACGTCAACTTGGCTTTTGATAAATTTGTTTTGGTGGTCGGCCCGCTCTTGGTCGGTTAGGCCCGCGTGGTAGGGCAGGGCGCTGATTCCACGCGCTTGCAGTTCCAACGAAAGCGAGTCCACTTCCTTGCGCGAAAGGCAATAGATGATTCCGCATTCGTCCTTGTGTTCGCGAACAAATTCCACCACCTGGGCAAGGCCGTCTGTCCTAGGCTGAACGTTTAGAAAAATGTTGGCGCGGTCAAAGCTGGCCACAAAGGTCGCCGGATTTTTTAGCCGCAAATTTTTTATGATGTCGGCTTGGACTTGTTTGGTGGCCGTCGCGGTCAGGGCAAGGCAAACGGCGCTTTTAAATTCGTTCCTAAAGGCGGCGATCTCCATGTAGTCGGGCCTAAAGTCGTGGCCCCATTCGCTTATGCAGTGCGCCTCGTCAATCGTTATGCAGCTTATCGGAACGTCGGCCTCGCGCAAAATGCTTTTGACCCGCTCGGTGGCAAGCGCCTCGGGCGAAAGGTAGAGCAGCTTGCTGCCGCCGCTTTTTATCGCGCGGACGGTCTTTTTGTATTCTTCAAGGTTGAGCGTGGAATTTAAAAAGACAGCGTCAACGCCGTTTTCCAAAAGCGCCCCCACTTGGTCTTGCATGAGCGAGATGAGCGGCGACACCACGACCGTGATGCCTTCAAAAATCAGCGCGGGGATTTGGTAGCACAAAGACTTTCCGCCGCCAGTGGGCATCACCGCCAGCGTGTCGCGCCCCGCCAAAACATTTTGGATTATCTCCTTTTGGCCCTGGCGAAATTCCTTGTACCCAAAAACGCTTTTTAAAACTTGCTCCGGACTTTTTGCCATACATATATAAGATACACTTTTTTTTGCAAAAATTCGACTAAATTTGAAAAAAAAATATTTTTTTACAAATTCCTACTGAAACGAAAACTTGGCCAGGGCGCCGGTCTTCTTTAATTTCTTGCCTAGAGCGGCAAAGTCAACATTGGCGGGAGTGTTTACGATGATTTCAACTTTGAATTTGTCGTCGGCAAAGTCGGTGGAATAGTTTATGTCGCGCAAAAGGATGCCGCAAGAGGCAAGCGCTTTTTTGACGGCCTCGATGTCGGCGTTGTCGTCTGAATAAACCAAATTGACGGTCTTGATTCTTGACGCGGGAAAGTACATTTTTTCGATTTTCTTAAAAAGCGGCAGGGACAATATTACAAGCAAAAAGACCAGCAAAGACGGAAGGTAAAGGCCGTAGCCTACCGAAAGGCCAATAGCCGCCGCCGTCCAAATAATCGCGGCGGTTGTTATTCCTTTGATGTTAAAGCCTTGGTGCATTATCACGCCGCCGCCCAAAAATCCTATGCCGGTAACTACGCCCGCCGCGATGCGCGTTGGGTCGCCCATAGCGCTGGCCGGATTTTCCGCGCCGTAATACGAAAGAATTCCAAGCAAGGCGCATGAGGCGCTTATCAAAAGCATCGTGCGTATTCCGATTGCGTGCATGTGGTTTCGGCGCTCGACGCCCAAAATGATTCCAAAGACAGCGCTCAAAAAAAGCTTGAAGCAGCATTCCAAAACAAAATGGTCGTTAAAAAGGTTGTGAAAAAAATCCATGCGCCTGCCTCCTATTTTTTGCCGCCGCCTTTTGGGGTCAGAATCCGTTTAGCGGAAAAGCGAAAAGCCGGGGCCTTTAGTTCCGGCCTTAATCCAGCCCAAACTTTGCTTTAACGAAAGCTTGGACTTGAGTTTGTCAACTTCGTCCATGTATGAGCAAATCCATTCGCCAAGCGAGCGGTCGCGCTTTGCGGCCTCGATGTTTTGGTCTCCGTGGGCGAGCAATACCGTAACGTATTCGCGGCCTCCGTAAATGGCGGCGATGTTTTCGGCAAAGGCCTTAAAGGCAGCCGCTGCAGCCGCGACAAAGGGGCCTGACGCCATTGGGGTTACGGACCTAAGCGCTCCGTTTTTGCTTACGTCGCATTCGCTGGCGCAAGTCTTTATCAAAAAGGCAAGTTTAGGCGCGGAAGCCTTTTCTTCCTCCAAGCCCGATGCCATGCTGTATTTTTTTTCGTAGCGGCCAAGAATTTCCAAGGCCAAGTATTGGTAGCCCAAAATCATTTCGTCGATGCTTTCGGAACATTCTTGCGGAGTGAGCAGGCTGAATTTTGTGGCGTAGTATCCCTCGTCAAAGTAGAGGACGGCCTCGTCGATTTTTCCAAATTCGGTCTCCGCGTCCAAAACCAAGGAGCGGGCGCTTATGGGCGAAGTTCTTGTCCATTCAAATGCGCTGGTGTTGGGGGTGGAGGCGGGCTTGGCTCCCTTGGGCGCCGTGACGGCCACGCTCCGCATTTTTACTTCCGCGCCGTCAACAAAGTCGGCGCCGTCGGGAAGGTTTTTTCCCGCAATCAAAATTGTTTTGCTCATATCAACTATTCTAGCATAAATTTTCGTTTTATGCTAGAATAAAAATGCTATGAAACTTTGGCTAAAATATTTAATCGGAGCGGCTCTTGGTTTGGCCGCCGCCTTGATTTTGCCGCTTGACTCCTTGCAGGGAGCGGCCGCGCTTTCGTTCATTACGGACATCATCGTCCGCATAGGCCGCTACACGCTTTTGCCCCTCTTGTTTTTTTCGGGCATCATGGCTGTGGTCAGAATGCGCGAGGACGGGCTTTTGGTCCGCGCCTCGGCCTGGACTTTTGGCGTCATCGCGCTTTCGTCCCTCTTGCTTACGGCGCTTGGATTCATATCGATTGTAATCGTCCGCCTTCCGCGCATTCCAATCACAACAGAACGCGCCGTGGAGCTTTCGACGCTCAACCTAAAAGATTTTTGCAGGATGATTTTTCCGTATTCGGCCTTTGAGTCTTTGACGCAGGGCTCCTTCTTGCTTCCCGCTTTCCTCTTTGCGGTCATCATCGGCATCGGCTGCTGCATGGAACATTCCAACATCAAGCCGATTCTTTCTTTGGCCGACGCGCTGAGCGAATTGTTCTACAACGTAACGATTATTTTTACGGAACTGTTTTCGGCGGGAATCGTGTTCGTAATGTGCAGCTGGGCAATACAGTTTTGGGACGTGCTAAAGAGCGGCGTCTTCACTCCGTTAATCATAATGCTTACGATTGACTTTGTGATTTTGGTCGGCGTCATCTATCCGCTTTTGGTCGTGTCCATTTGCCGCAACGGAAAGCCCCTTAAAATTTTGCGCGCTTCGATTCCGCCGTTCTTGGTCGCCTTTCTTTCGGGCGACACCAACTTGGCGCTTCCTGTCGAAATCCGCTTGGGAAAAGAGACTTTGGGAATTCGCCAGCGGGTCAATGGATTTGCCTTTCCGCTCTTTTCGATTTTCGCGCGCGGCGGAACGGCCTTGGTTTCGATAATCAGTTTTGTGGTCATCTGGCGTTCCTACTCAACTTTGAACATCGAGTTCTTTGACATGCTGGCGATTTCGATGACGGCGTTCTTGCTTTCGTTCGTTATGGGAAATCTTCCTGTTGGCGGAACTTTTGTGACGCTTACAATTTTGTGTTCGATTTTTGGACGCGGAATGGAAACAGGCTACTTGCTCTTAAAGCCTGCCGCCGTAATCATAGGATCGTTCAGCGCGCTCTTTGACGCCGCCACAGTAATGTTTGGAACTTACATCGTGGCCAACAATACGCGCACGATTGAACGTCACCGAGCGTAGGCCAGGTCAAGGCACGCTACGCTTAAAGCCTTGACTCAGTCCTTTTGCGGCGCGGATAAGATTATCGCGCCGCAATGATACAACAATCTTTTTATGAAATTTCTTCCGGCTCTCCGCTTTTTTGCGGAGCGTTGTCCCTAAAGTATTGCTTGTTCTTGTCCAAGAAGGCGTAAGACGAAACCGGCTTTCCAAAGAAGAAGCCTTGGAACTTGTCGGGGCCCAGCTTTGCAAGAATCTCGACGTCGTTCTCGGACTCGATTCCTTCCAAACAAACTTTCATTCCCAAGTCGTGGGCCATGTTGATGATGTGCTCAATCACGCGCCTCTCGCTGTCGCCGTCTTTTCCGCGGACAGCTTTTTGCACAAAGGAGTAGTCCAGTTTGAGTGTGTTGGCGTGCAAGTTTTGCAAGTAGCGCAAGTTTGAGTAGCCTGTTCCAAAGTCGTCTATGTCAACGTTGATTCCCAACTTGTGCAGCTCGTCAAAGAGGCGCTGCAACTCGTCGTGGTCGATGTAGCCGCTTTCGGTTATTTCGAGCGTGATGTTCTCGGGGTTTACCTTGGTTTTTTCCAAGGCGCACTGAACGTCAAACAAAATGTCGCTGCGTTCAATCTGAACGTAGCTAAGGTTCACGCTCATGTGGAAATTCTTGTCAAATTGGTTCCAAACGTGGCACTGGTTGAAGGCCTTCATCAAAATCCAGCGGCCAACCGGAGCCATAAGGCCTGTCTCTTCCAAAACAGGAATCACTTGGTCGGCCGGAAGTTTTTCGGCGTTTGGCGGACCCCAGCGCAAGAGCGCTTCCGCTCCGATTACGTGAACTTTTTGTTCGCTCTTTTTGTCAAATTCGGTGGCGTCGATGACGGGCTGGTAGTAAATCTCAAAGCCCCTAAAGTTGTCCTTGACTGAATCGCGAAGCTTTTCGTGCAAGTCCAAGCGGTTGATGTGCTTTGAATATTCCGAATTGTTGAAAAAATACAAATTGTTTTTGCCGCTCTTCTTTCCCATAGAAAGAGAGAAGTCCGCCTTTTTTATCAAGTCCTTGAGCTCGCTCATGTCGTTGATAAAGGCCACGATTCCGGCTGAGATGGTGAACACCACCGAGTAGTCCAAGTCAAATTCGATGTCGCCGATGCGGCGCTTGAGGCTTTGGTAAATTCCCTGCGCGTCGGTGGCCGTTCCGCCGCCGATGTTGAGCATGGCGATTTTGTTTCCGCTTATTCTGTAGGCGCGGGTGTTTTCGATTTGGGCGTCGACGCAAGCCTTGGCCACGATGTTAAAGATGTTGTCGCCGACTTCTAGTCCAAAGTTGGCGTTGATGTGCTCCAAGCCTTCGATGCGGATGGCCAAGATAAAGCCCGACACGCTTCCTTGTTGGCGGCGAACCGCGTTGTAGTCCGAAATCATTTTGGCTTCAAGCGGAAGTCCTGTTATGTCGTCTTGCTTGCTGTTCTTTAGGCGAATCGTTCCAGTCAAAATGTTTCCGGCCGGAATGTACTTGGCGCGAATCGCGACAGGAACAAAACTTGCGTCGGGAGTTTCAAAGCGGCACTCCACCACAAAGTCGTTTGAGCTGGTCTCGCCGTTCTTTAGCTTGTTGAAGCAGTCCGACAAAAGCGATTTGTCGTCAGGGTGAATTATAGAAGTTATTGTGGCAAGCGCGTTTGAAAAATTTGACGAAGGAATTTTAATATGCTTTACGCATTCGTCGCTTACTGAGCACGTGTCGTTTTTGAGGTCGGTTAAAAATATAAAGTCGTTCAAGCCCGAATCTTTGACCGAAGCCGAAAAAGTCTTGGGCTTGAAAATGTTTGTCTTGTTTTCTTCCATTTTTGTTATAGAGTACATTCTACAACATTTGTAGGATAAAAACAATCCTTATTTGAAAAAAAACTACAAGTATTTTTTATAGTGTAAAAATTTGATTTTTTGGAGAAGGAATTTACAAAAAAAATGTTTTGGGCTATTATAGATATGGACTTTGCATGAAAATTAGCAGACTTTTTTTTGTAAAAGACGAAAAAGAACTCTTTAAGAACAACCTCGAGCCGGTGAATGAATTTAGAAATTTGGTCATTCACGCGGTGACTTTGATTTTGATGGCCCTTTTGGGAATCATGACCGTCGTCACGCAACAATACGCCTTGTCCGAGGCCCACAAAAAGGTCTACATTTTTTTCTTTTTGGGAACGGTTGCCCTCTTTGTCTTTTTTAAGATTTTCACTATTTTTTCGCGCAAGCATTCGCTCTTTTTTAGCTACTTCTTTTTTACCATGTACCTTGCGTTCACTCTATGCGCCAACTATCTTTCGGGCCAGATAAAGGAATACGTTTCGGCGATTTGCGCGGTTTTTATGTTCCCCGTCTTGATTTTGGACCGCACTTACAGGGTAAACACTTTTGCGACTGTCGCGATGGCCATTTGTTTGGTTTTGTCTTACAAGTTCAAAACGGCGGCTCTCTTTGCCAACGACTGCATAAACCTCTTTATGTATTATTTTGCGGGAATGGCTGTAGGCCGCAGCGTAAGGCTTAGCCGTTTGCGGGGCTTTGACACCGAGCGCATTTTGACCGTGGAGCGCAACACCGATTCGCTTACCAAGTTGGCCAACCGCCGCAAGCTGTTCGAGTACTTGAGGCGCGGAGACGAAAACTCCATGCTGCGGCCCACCGGAATGTTCATGATTGACATCGACAAGTTCAAGCAATACAACGACCACTACGGCCACCGCGCCGGCGACATTTGCCTGGGCCTTGTAGGAAAGTGCTTTGCCGAATTTGGCGAAAAAAACAAGGTCAAATTTTTCCGCTACGGCGGCGAGGAATTTTGCGGCCTTTGCTGGACAAAGGATTACATGGAATTGGCCTCTTGCGCCGAAGACTTGCTGCAGGCCGTCCGCGACCTTAGAATCCTTTTTAACATCGACGGAACGTCAAGCGGCATTGTCACCATCAGCGTCGGCTACGCTAGCTTTGAGCGCGACGACAAAGTTTTTAACTTTGAGAACATGATTAAAATCACCGACGCCGCCCTTTACAGCGCCAAGTCGCACGGCCGCAATTGTGCCCGCGGTGCATAGACAAAACGCGCAAAAAGCAATATTCTATAAGGCATGAAAAGCTCAACTAAAACTATATTGATTGTCGTGGCGGTTGTCGCGTTTTGCGCGATGAGCGTCTACCGTTTTTTTGTAGGAAACTATAACACCATCGTAACTTATGACGAAAACGTCGAGGCGCAGTGGGCGCAAGTGCAAAACCAATACCAGCGCCGCGTCGACTTGATTCCAAACTTGGTTGCCACCGTAAAGGGCTACGCCAAGCACGAGCAGGACACTTTTGTGCAGGTGACGCAGGCCCGAGCCGCCGCGGAGTCTTTGGGCGGCGCAGGCGTTCCGCAAAACGCAAAGGAGATGGAAAATTTCCAAGCGACGCAAAACGCATTGACAGCAGGCGTCCGCAGCCTTTTGGCCGTCGCCGAGAACTACCCCGAGCTTAAGGCCAACCAAAATTTCTTGGCGCTGCAAGACCAGTTGGAAGGCACCGAAAACCGCATCGCCGTGGCGCGCCAGGACTACAACAAATCGGTTCAAATCTACAACACCTTTATCAGAAAATTTCCGCAAAGCGTTGTCGCAAACATGAACGGCTTTGAAAAGCGTCCGCAGTTTGCCGCCAGTCAGGAAGCGCAGTCCGCTCCCAAGGTTGAGTTTTAGTGAACTCCAAGGCGCTTGTCAAAAATTTTCATTTGTCCAAAGAAGCGCTGGAGCGGGTAAGCCAATGCGTCAAGAACGCCGAAAGCAAAACTAGCGGCGAGATTGTCGTGGCCGTTGCCGCCGAAAGCAGCGACTATTCCTTTTGGGAACTCTTTGCCGCGGTGATAATTTCTTTGGCCGCCACAATTTGCATGCTGCCATTTTCGGGACGGATCCGCGCCTTTTACGAATCGCTCAATTGGACGGCGCCCGAATGGTACTTTCCCGCGATTTTTGTTTTCGCTAGCTTCTTCTTGATTCTAATTTTGTTCGGCTTGTTCAACCTTGTTCCAGCGCTTGACAGGGCGGCCATTCCGCATGCCATCAGGAACAAGGCGGTCAGCGACAGGGCCATGCGCGCCTTTTGCGAGCTGGGCGTTTGCTCGACGCGTGACCGCACCGGCATTTTGATTTTTGTGTCTTACTTGGAACGGCAGGCGCGAATTTTGTCGGACGAGGGCATCGCAAAAAAAATCGGGCCCGACTTGTGGCAGTTGATTGTAAACGGACTTGCCGAAGAAATTTCAAAGAACAACGCAGAGGCCGCTTTTTGCGAGGCCGTCGAAAAATGCGGCGAGCTTTTGACCCAATATTTTCCGGCGGACAAGGACGACAATCCCGACGAGCTTGATGATGGAGTTGTGATTTTAGAGCGATGAAAAAATTTTTGTCCGCGCTTTTTGCGCTAGCCATTTGTTCAGTTTCGCTTTTCGCGCTCGACGTTCCGCAGTTGACAAGTCCCGTGATGGACACAGCCGGCATCATGTCGGAGTCGCGCCGCGCCGAGCTTGAAGAATACCTTTTGCAAATCGACCAAAACTCCACCGCGCAAATTGTCGTCCTTACGATTAAATCTTTGGAAGGCGAGTCCTTGGAAGGCTACGCCATAAAAGCCGCGCGCCAATGGCAGCTGGGCGACAAACAAGACAGCAAGGGCGTCTTGCTTTTGGTGGCCTACAAGGAACGCAAGATTCGCATTGAAACCGGTTACGGGGCCGAGGGCGACCTTACCGACGCCAAGTGCGGCTTGATAATTCGAAACGTCATCGCTCCCGAATTTCAAAAAGGAAATTATTCCGGCGGAATTGTCCAGGGCGCCAAGGCGATTGCCGGTGTTGTGGCGCGCGACGCCGAAGGAAACAAGGTTAGCATAGAAAACGACGACGGCGACGATTGGGCCGCCGCCTTGATAATGGGAATCTTTTGGGTCGTATGGTTCATAATGTTCTCGGGCGGCTTGTCCACAAAGTTTAGGGCCTTGCATTGGCTTCCGTGGGCGGCTTGGTTCATAAGCCACCAAGGCAAAAACCACGGCCGTCACGACGACAATTTTTTTGGAGGCTCCGGCTTTGGCGGCGGTCACGGCGGTTTTGGCGGAGGCGGATTTGGCGGCCACGGCGGTGGCTTTGGCGGCGGCGGCGCTTCGGGTGGATGGTAGCGAGCAGCCAAGCTCGCGCAAACAGCCGTACTTTTTTAGGAGTGACATATGCATCAGATAATCACAAGTCTTCTTGAGACGGACATGTACAAGTTCAGCATGGGACAGGCGATATTCCACCAGTTTCCAAGCTATATGACGATGTGGGACTTTAAGTGCCGCAACAAGGGCGTCAAGTTCACGCAGGAAATGGTTGAAGAAATCCGCAGCCAAATAAAAGCGTATTGCGAACTTTCTTTTAACGAAGACGAGCTGGCCTACCTAAAAAAAATCGAATGGATCAAGCGCGACTACGTTGACTACTTGCGCTTGTGGCATCCCCGCTTTGAAGAATTTACGATTCGCGC
>JAFZLA010000037.1 GCA_017551705.1 Treponema sp. | reverse complement strand
CCCTGAAGGTTCGGGTCAACGCAAAGCTCTTCGATGTTGTAGTTGGTTCCTTCCCACCAGTGGCGGACCATGCCCAGCGCCATCGCCGCAAGCTTTCCGTCGCGGACAATGCCGTAGTTGAGAGCGTTGCGGCCGCCCGAAATTTCCTTTACGTATTCCAACAACTGCGCGCGGTCGCTCCAGTCGTCGTTCCACGGCTCGCCCGCAAAGGCCTTTTGGAACAAGTCCGCCATTCGCTCAATGTATGATTCGTCAAGCTCTGTAAATTTGTCTTCCATTTTTTGCTTCCTTTTGTTTTTGCATTATAGCGCAAAAGCGGCGTTTAGTGTATAATGTTTTTGTCAGGAACGGCGCGCAAAATGAAGAATATGCAAGTTATAAAAAAATTGGTCGGCGAATCAATCACGGAGTCAAATTTAAAAAATGTTGACTGCTATGTCTATGACAATTTCGCGCTTTTCATTCAGTCGATGGGCTTTTGCGAATTTGCAATAAAAGAAAAACACGTTCATCCTTCTTATATGATAATAATAGAATTTGGAACGGAGGATTTTTTGGTTCCTCCAAAAATCGAGCTAAAGAAAAATTATTATCTTGCGTCAATTTTGTCTCCCAACATTCCGCACGAAGACAAGGGCGTCGAGTTCCCAAATTACTACACAATCATGATTGGCAAAGAATATTTTGAAAGCCAGTTCTTGCTGTATCAAAATGAAATTCCAAAATATGAAGGGCGGCAGTTTTTGATTTGCCATGATTTTTTAAAGATGCTGCATCTGTACGCTTTTGAATCTTCAAAGAACATGAAGAACGCGCAAATCACCCTTGATTGCCAAACAAAGCTTTTGACTCATTGGATTATCCGCAGCCTTCTTGGAGAAAACTATGACATGCGCTCTGTTTCCACAAACGAAAGGATAGGACGGATTCAGACATACATAGAGCTTCATTGCGGCGAAGACCTTTCCGTTCCCGAACTGGCCAAAAACGCCAATATGTCTGTCTCCAATTTCAACAGGCTTTTTACAAAAGAAGTTGGCATGTCTCCCAAAAATTATCTTATTGACGTCCGCCTCAACAAGTCTATAAAACTTTTGCGCAGAAACGACCTTTCTGTATCCGAGATAGCCGAACAATGCGGCTTTTATTCGCTTTCGCATTTTTCAGCCGTCTTTAAAAAAGCGCATGACATGAGCCCCACCGAATACAGAGAAAAATATCAAGTTTAATAATGCAAATTTGCAAATTATTGAGCGATTTTTAAAAGCATTTACGCTAAATTTGAGTATTATTTAATCGTTAGAATTTATTGGAGGCAACACTATGACCAAAGAAGAATTGTTTAAATTGATGAACGAACATCCCGTAATGCACCTTGCTACGGTTGACCAGGACGGCTTTCCTCGCGTTCGCGGAATCCTTATGTTCAAGGCTTGCGACGACGGAATCATTTTTCACACCGGCGCTTTTAAGGACCTTTACAAGCAGCTTATGGCAAATCCAAATTCCGAGGTTTGCTTTCAGTGCGGCGCGGTTCAAATTCGCGTTTGCGGAAAATTTGAGCTTGACCAGAGCGACGAGCTTTTTGAGGAAATTTACAACCATCCGTCGCGCGCGTTCATCAAGCAATGGGGAAAGTCAAAAGAAGAAGTCAAGGATTTTTTGAAGATTTTCAAGATGAAGCATGGAAAGGCCTACACTTGGTCCATGGCCGACAACTTTAAGCCAAAGGAATTCATCGACCTTTAAGCGACGGCGGGCGTTTGCGGCAATCGATTTTTTAATCCATTTTTCTTCCAATCACACTTCCCATTTTGACTGGAGTTTCGATGCCCGCCTTGGAGTTTTGCAAAATCTCTTCGTTTATTTGCGCGGCGCCTTTCTTTAAAAGCAAAATTATTGTTGAGCCGCCGTACTCAAAATAGCCTTTTTCCTTTCCGCGCTCGGCGACGCCCGCTCCTTCAAAGTTTACGATTCGGCCCACCAGCATCGCGCCCACTTCCATTTGAATGATTTTTCCAAAGGCGCCGCTTTGTATCGTTGTCCATTCCCTGCAATTTTGGACAAAGACGGGGCGGGCTTCAAGCGCTATCGGACGCACGGTGTGCAAGACGCCCGGGATCAAAATGTTGGGGCCTTTGGCGCCGCTGTCGGCGTAACAGTAGCGGTGGTAGTTGTCCACGCACAGACGGAACACAAGGCAAAGGCCTCCGTCGTATTCTTGCGCCGTAGCCTCGTCTTTTAAAAGCGAGGCGATTGTGTATTGTGATTGCTTTACTGGAATGACCATTCCTTTCTCGATATTCCAAACGCTAAGCAAGCCGTCGCAGGGCGCGCAAAGCTTGTTGGGGTCGGCGTCAAAAGGCCGCGCTCCGTCTTTGATTTTCCGCCTAAAGAATTGGTTGAAAGTTTTTATTCCGTCAGTCTGGTATTCGTCAAGGTTTATGTTGTTGTTGCGGACAAAGCCTTTTATTAAAAAATGCGAAAGGCTTGAGTCAAGAAAGCGGCCGCAGGCCTTTGACACAAGGCGCGCCGAAAGCGCTTTTAAAATAATTCTTCCGCAAACTGTTTTGTATAAAAAGCCAAGCGAGTCCATGTTATTGATTTTTCATTACGATGAAAATGTATGCCAAAATTCCCGCTTCAAGCAAGCCGATTCCAATCATAATCAATACGGCTTTTAGAGTGGGCTTTTTTACTTGGATATGTGAGACAAACAAAAAGCCTACAATGGCCAAGAAAATAAAATACAAAATCGTCAAGTTGGCGCTGCAAAAAATATGGATCAAAAGAATCGTCGGGAAAATTAATGCCGCGCTTGTCACGGGAAGACCCACATATGTTTTGTTGGCTCCGTCTTCGGTCTTTTGCCGCTCCTCTTCCAAGACATTAAAGTAAGCCAAACGGATCATCGCGGCGAGTGTGTACAAAACCGCTATCGCGGTAAGAACGATTTTTATGATTGTCGATTTGTCCGCCAAGTGCAAAAATTTTATGTCGGGAAAATTGTAAAAGTCGATGCAGCTTCTAAGCATGGCGATTCCGATACAGGCCGGCAAGATTCCAAACGCCGCGAGGTCGGAGAGCGAGTCGATTTGAACGCCAAATTTTTTCATTTGCTCCGTTCTGTTTTTCTTTGTGCGCGCCACCTTTCCGTCAAATGCGTCGCATAGGCCGCAGAACATCAAGAAGAACATTCCCAAAAAGGGATGCCCGATGTCGTTTAGGCACAGAATGATTCCTGTTGTCGCCGAAATCATCGAGAGATATGTAAGAATCACTGTGTAGTCGTAAAAGCCAATCATAAATTTTCCTTCTTGTTTTTCTTTTGTCTAAGCAGTATAAAGCCTAATATTACCGTAAAAATGCTAATTGCGCTACAGGTGTAAAAAGAAATTCCTCGGCTCAAAATCGCCAGCGAACAAGACGCTTCTCCGCCGATGAGGCTTTCGTAGCCAAAATACATGAGGAATTCTGAAATGCCGACCGCTCCAGGAATTGGAATGAAATTTGAGCCGATCACCACATAAGTCTGTATGGCGAAAATTTTTAGTCCGTTTGGAATGTTTCCGTGCATCGCGTAGTAGCAAAAGACGGTCACAAGAATTTGCGAGGCCCTTTGCAAAATGTTCAAAAGGTATGTCTTTACAAAGATCGCTTTTTTGTCGCCAAGCGTTTCGACGCATTCCCTGTATTTTTCCAGGGTGGAATCAATTCCCCGCCTAAATCTTTCCGCCGCTTTCTTAAAATTAAGTCTTTCAATTATAGAAACTATGACGTTGCAAATCTTTAAAAGGATGGCTTGCTTTTTGAGCAAAAGAATGAAAAAGGCCGTAAGCAAGGACATCATCGCGACGCCAATTAAAATCATTATTTTGCAGGGAAGGGCAAAGTCCAAAAAGATGCCGGGGAAAAATATGATGGAAAAAAGTCCCAGCGTTATGATTGCCAGAGTGTACATCGTAAGGTTCAGTATTAACGAAACTGTGATCGCTGCGCCCGAAACTCCGTCCTTGCGCATAAAGAAGGCGCTGGCAGGTTGGCCGCCTGTCGCCGAAGGCGTTATCGAAGAAAAATAAATGTCGGCCGAAGAGTAAAGAAAGCCCCGTCTTTTTTTTGCTGGATAGCCCAAAGTCCTCAATATCAATACGAGCGAAAGGCCTTCAAAAAAGATGAAGCCCAGCGTGCAAATGGCGGCGGGAATAAGCCATTCGGGCGACGCTTCCTTTACCTTTTGCAAAAGTTCGGGCACAGAAAGGTCGCCGCTGTAAAAAAGCGAGAAAATTGTAAGTATCGAAAGGCATAGCGTAAAAAGCGCCCAAAAAACCTTCTTTTTCATCTATCCGCATAGCATAACATATTTTTGGACAGAATGTATATAGGGCGGCCTTGGGCGGGCCGCCCCGCGGGCGTTAATTGAACACAGGCGACTTTTTGTAAATCCTGACGAATTTCCAAAAGTTTATCGCAAATCTTACAGCTTCGTCGGCGATTACGGCAAAGAACACGCCCGAGATTCCAAGCTTGAGCGTGTAGACAAAGAAGCAGGCGCAGGCGATTACAAAGAAGGTTCCAAAAATCTGGGTAAAGAACATCCACCTTGTGTCGCCGCTTCCGCGAATTGCGCTTCCGATGACGATGTTGCCTGACTTTGAGATCAGGTTTATCGAGATGAAGAGCAAGTAAATGCCGCACGTCGCGATTATGTTCCTGTCCTTTGTGAACGCCGAGATTATCCACTTGGGGCAGAAAATCGAAGCGGCCAGCATCGCCAGCGTCACCACAAGGCTAAGCGCGTAGGCGCAAAAGCAAACGCCCTTGTATTGCTTTCTGTCGGTTTGGCCAACCGCTTCCGAAGCGAGCGTGAGCGTTCCGCTTCCCAAAGAGCCGATGATGACAACGGCCAAAACTTCCACGCCAAAAATGATGGAATAAATTCCGGCCGCCATCTCGTTGATTGAGTTGAGAATGCGGATGATGGCCAAGTTGCCAAAGTTCCAGCAAAAGTCTTCGAGAGCGGTGTTGATTCCAAGCCGCGCCGAATGCAAGTAGCTGGAAAGCTTGGCCTTTTTTACCGCTTGCATGCTGGGGCGCGTGCCCAATTTTTTGCTGCGCAAATAAGCGAACATAAGGTACATTCCGCCCAAGTATTCGGCGATTGTAGTTCCAAGCGCGGCGCCCTTTATTCCCATTGACGGGAATCCCAAATTTCCAAAAATCAAGACCCAGTCAAAAAAGATGTTCAAGCATGAGCGCAGGACGCTCCAAATCGCCAAGTGCTTTGTGTGGTTTGACGTTTGGAAGATCACCGTGGTGGAACAGCCCAAGCCCAGCAGCAAAAACATCGGCGAGCAATAACGCGTGTAGTCCGCGCACATTCCGATAAGGTTGTCGGAAACTCCCATCAACTTAAAGATTGGCTTTGAGCCAAAGCACCACATCAAAAAGAGCGCGAACGGCAGAATGTTGTTGTACTTTAGCATCGCTCCGGCGTATTCTTCTTTTTTTATGTCGTCCTTGGCTCCCACGCTCTGGCTTATCAAAATAGACGCGCCCGTGGCGATGGAAAAGCAAACCGACATTGTCGTCCAAAGCGGAGAGGTCACGTTTCCCAAGACGGGCATGTACAATGTGTTGGCCTGTCCCAAGAAAATGCGGTCTATCAACATTTGGACTTGGTTTATGATATTGCTCAAAATCAGCGGAACGGCGATTGCGAGCAAACGTGAAAAATAAGTTCTGTAATTTTGAAACTTCTCGTTCATTTTTTTCTCCTGCAAGGTTTCGGTGGAATTGTATAAAATACCGCGCGTTATGGGAATGACTTTCGCGCAAGATGCGCTTTTTGGCCGATGAGATGCGCTGTCTTACGCGATGTTACGCGATGCGCTCTTTTAGGGCGGGGGCGTACTTGCGGCTTACAAGCACTTCCTCTCCGTTAGGCATCTTTGCGTAAAGGCGGCTGTTCAGGGCCGTTCGCACGGATTGAATTTTTCGCAAGTTCACAAGATGCGACTTGGACACTCGGATTATTCCCGCCGCGCCGCCAAGCGTCTCCACTTGGTACAAGCGCTGGTGGACTTGGAAAATTTCCTTTTCGGTGTACGCGAACACTTGCTCGGCGTCCGCCTCAAAGTAAAGAATCTCCGCGATGGGAATTTGCGCGCGGCGATTTTGGTCGCCAAAGGCCTCGATTGTCGAAGCCTTTGTGTCGCCGTCGTTTTGCGCGCAAGTTTCCGTTCCGCTCGTTCCGCCGTCGGAATTTTTTTGCGCCAGCTCCAACAGCTTTTTGTTCAAGCGCTCGGATTCCGCCTTTTCCAAAAAGTAGGCCGCCAAATACGAAATCGCGTCAAAAATCAAGACCGACGCCGCCACGGCCCAAAGGCCAATCCTTCCCAAAAATCCGCCCGCCAAAAAATTGGCCGTCCAAACGCAAACCGCTTCAAGCACCGCAAGTTCCGCGGACCGTTGGACAATCACTTGCGGAATCGTCATGTTTTCTATTAAGTACACCGGCAGGCATGGCAGCATGCAAATCACTCCCAAAACCAAAGGGACAAAAATATGCGCGTAGGAAATCGCCGCGTCCCTTGCAAAAATCGTTCCGATGACCGCGAACGAAAGGACGCATTCCGTTTCCACCAAAAAGAGATCCCTAAAAAATGCCGAAATGTTGACGTTTTTCTTCATTGTTTTCTATTATAAAATAGTTTGCAACTATGTCCGCGAAGTATAACGACTGCGCCAAATTCTGTCAACAAGCCTTTTTTTGGGGGCTGAACGGTATCCCTGCCGCAAATTTTTGCCGCTAAAAATTTTTTATTTTTTTTCAAAAAAAAGGCGCATTTCACTTGACACTTTTTGTTGTAAGCGCTATATTCTCTTTTACCGCTCTAAAACGGAGCGGCGTTCTTTGGAAACAGCAGGGAAGGGAAGAAAACGGTAAGGAAAGCGGAAGTCGGAACCTAGTTCCGAAACACGAACCTAATCAATTTTCTAAGTAAACAGTAATTCGAGAGGGGTTCAGACAAAGTGAAAATTCTTAGGCCTTCGGGCCTTGGATACAATCACGGAGAGTTTGATCCTGGCTCAGAACGAACGCTGGCGGCGCGTCTTAAGCATGCAAGTCGAGCGGGATTGGGGAGCTTGCTCCCCATGAGAGCGGCGGACTGG
>JAFZLA010000036.1 GCA_017551705.1 Treponema sp. | reverse complement strand
TTGGTAAACTTTTGGAATCTTTTTAGCTTTTTTTTCTTTGTCGCCGTCGTCCTTGCCTGCGTCGTCGTCCTTTTTGTTATTGTAGTTGTCGCCTTTTTTTGCGCTGTTGTTGAGCATTCGGGCCGCATAAATTTCCGCCCTGACTGAATAGTCGTAGTCGTACTCGCGGCCTTGGACTTCTATGTCGGCCTGTTCGCCGTCGTCAAAGGTCACTGCAATGTCAAACGCCATCTGCATGTTGGACGTAGTTTCGACGGCGGGTTCGTTGGGAGCCAAAGCCAGGCTTTTAATTTTGCGCCCCAGCACGCTGGAAAGGAACGACTGCAACGCGATGTACGACCCCCTTGTTCCTTGGGTAAAGAGCGCCTTAAAATTTACGTCCAAACGCGGGTTCAAGATTGCTGTCGGCGTCGGCCTTAATGTTTTTTTTTGTTCACTCATAAATTCACTCCTATTTGTAAAAATATATATGGACGAAAAATTCCGTCCACATATAAGGTACACACGATAAGAGTTTTTTTATAATTTTTTTTGCCTTTTTTTGAAAAAAGTTTGTTTTTACGAAAAACGGGCTATACGGGTGTTTTATTTTTTGGGTTTGACGCGCGAGGGGGTGCAGGCTACGCTTGCGCCGGGCTGGGCTGCTTACAGTTTTTTCTTTTCCAACTGTTTGTAAAGGTTTTTCTTAAAATCGCGCGGCGAGTGGAAAAATTCCAATTCTGATTTTGAAAACTGGTTTTTGTCGGCTTTGTCCTTTGTTAGTTCCATCGTGCAAATCAAGTCGGCGGCTTGGAACAGTCTGTATTCCGCAGGCTGAACCTTGCGAAATTCAACATTGGTAAAAAGCGAACTGAAAACGGCTGTAATAATTTTTGTAAGCTCCGCTTGTCCGTAATCATAATAAACAATTTGTAAGTCAAAAGAACTCAGGTAATTATAATTTCTTTTTAATTCATCATGTATTGCTTTTGAAAGTCTAAATAGGAACGAAAACTCAGTGACTTCGTGTTCATTCTTTTTTATTCTAGGGCAAATATAATGGATTGGAATGCTTCTTATGAAATGAAACAATGACTTGAACAAGTCTTGGCGTTTTTCTCTTGTTTCATATCGATAGATTTGTTCGCGCCTTATAAGCGGTCCTGTATGAATCGCGTGAAATGGAAATCCCTTGTTTGCTATAAACTCATTCAGTTTTCTTATGTCATCCGCAATGTTCAATGACTGATCATGGAAAAGCATCGCGACATAGTAATATGGAGAGCGCTTGTCGTATGGGCCAAAATCACCAGATTCATCAATGAAAATGCTTAGCGTCTTTTTTGCCATTAATTTCCCAAAAAAATGGCGGGGTATATCCCCGCCTTTCGGTGGACCAGGAACGCAATTGTTCAGCCCAACAACCTTGCGATTGCTCTTATAATATATCGGAAAATTCCATTGCTGTCAAGGCATTTTTGGTTTATTCCGAATGTCCTACTGCTAGGCCTGCGCAGGGGCGGGCTGGGCGGCCAGCGCTTCCAGCACTTTGTCCAGCGGAGCGCCAGCGTCTTGAGCCGCTGCTTCAGGAGTGGCGTTGTATTTGCGGACAATCATAACGGCGTCTTCCACGGCTTTCTCTGCGTAGGCCTCTCTTTTTGTTTCTCGTATTAAATCTCTGTCGTGTAAATTCATGCGGGCGTACTCCTCCTTAAATTTCTCGCTTTCCTTGAGCTTTTTGACAATTTCCGACAGGCGGCTTGCAAAGTCGTCCGTTCCCGGTTTGTTTGTCTGTACAAAGCGGAGAAGAGCGCGAATTCTTTTGTCCTTTTCCTTTTTATACGCCTTTGCATTATACACGACTTTGACGCTTTTGTCATGTAATTTTACAAGATTGTTTTCCTCGCAAGCATTCTTAAAAGTGTAGCGGGGCAGGCAGAACGGCTTTCTGTTCCTGTCCTTGAATGGGTCATACTTGCAGATGAAAAGGATGTAACTGTCCTTTAATTTTTTGTACTTTTCACCCTTCATCAGAGAATCCTTAAGGTAAACGTCAAGCCGCACGCCTTTTGTTGTATAGAATGGCTTTATTGCCTTTTCCAGTTCGGGGTACTCCACGCGCTTTATTTTGACTCCCAAAAGCAGTTCTACCAGCTCGGCGCAAATTGCAGGATTCCTCAACACCGCCTGGAACATTCCGTCGTCCGCAAACGTCAAGTTTTCCAATTTCTTTTTTTTCATAATAATTCCTCCGCCCTAGAGATACACTTTTTTATCGAAAGTTTGTAATATTTTTGGAAAAATCGCGTTTTTTTTGCGAATCTTTTTTATCTTGCTTTTTGTTTCAATCTGTGATAAAATTAATAAAATTTAAACATTCAAGTTAGGGGCGTATATGAGCTGTAAAGCGAGCGCT
Organism: Treponema sp.; assembly: GCA_017551705.1. GTDB lineage: Bacteria > Spirochaetota > Spirochaetia > Treponematales > Treponemataceae > Treponema_D. The sequence goes on along the minus strand of JAFZLA010000036.1, from coordinate 24,182 downwards.
TTTTTGGGAAAGCACGGATTTGTTCAAAATGTTGACGTAGACGATGTGGCGCAAGCCATTCTTTATGACATGGACCAGGGCCTTCATGGACAAAAGGCCGACCAGGACATGATACGCAACTGGGCCCTTCCGCCCGAAAAAAAGCCCGCTGGCAAGACTGTCATCGTAATCGACGCTGGCGGAACCAATTTCCGCTCATGCCTTGTCACCTTTGACCAAAAAGGCATCCCTTCCATCAGCGACTTGGAAAAAACAAGGATGCCGGGCGTTGAGCGCGAGCTTAGCAAAAAGGAGTTTTTTGACCAATTCGCAGCCAACTTGGAGCACCTAAAGGACAAGGCCGACTGCATTGGCTTTTGCTTTTCATACCCTGTAGAAATAACAAACGACGGCGACGGAATCTTGATCGGCTTTTCAAAGGAAGTCAAGGCTCCCGAAGTTGTCGGAAGCAAAATCGGAGCCTCTTTGGCAGATGCCTTGGTCGAGCACGGCTGGAAGCGCCCCAAGAGCGTGATGCTGCTCAACGACACGGTCGCGGCCCTTCTTGCCGGAGCGGCCAACCCAACAAGCGGAAACGTTTATTCAAGCTACGTAGGCTTTATTTTGGGAACCGGCCTCAACGCGGCCTACATTCAGCCCGCCTTGCCCGAAGTCAAAGGCTTTGACAAGGCCGACATCATCAACTGCGAGGTAGGAAAGTTCTGCAAAATCGCCCGCAGCGACTTTGACCGCGAATTTGACGCCATAAGCGCAAAGCCCGGCACTTTCTTCTTGGAAAAATCATGCTCGGGCGCCTATATGGGCCCGATTTCATATCAGGCGCTCAAGGCCGCCGCGAACGAAGGCTTTGTAAGCCCAAAATTGGCCGCCGAGCTTTTAAAGCTTTCGACCCTTACTCTTATCGAAGTTGACGGATTTTTGCGCGCCCCCTACAACAAAGAGACCACGCTCGGCGCCTTGTTGGCCGACTACGGCACGCAAGACGACTATAGTTTTGTATTTGAAGTCCTCGACGCTGTCGTAAACCGCTCCGCCAGGTTTGCCGCCGCCATTTTGGTGGCCGCCGTCCTTAAGACTGGACAGGGCCATGACAGGACAAAGCCTGTTTGCATCGTTTGCAACGGAACGACATTCTACAAGACATACAGAACCAACGGCCGCGTCAAGGCCTGCTTGGAAGAATCCCTTACCAAAAAGAGGGGCTTGGCTTGGCACGCCGTTCAAATAGAAAACGACATCACTTTGGGAGCGGCGATTGGAGGCTTGATCCGTGGCTAGAGGCAATTCGTTTGGAAAATCGGTAGTTCTCCTCTTTTTAATCGTGATTTTGGTTTTGGGCGGCCTTTTGTGGTTCGACTTTCTTGGAGTCATCCGCGTAAAGAGCCTTTTCAACCCCATTTACAAGCTTGTCGGCTGGCAAAGGCAGACTAGTTCCACCTCGACATCCACAAAGCCCTTGACCGCCGACTTGGACCAGGACCGCTTGGACAAGCAGCGCGAGGCCTTGGACCTTTACCGCGAGGAGCTTGAAAAGCGCGAGGCTGACACCGTTTCAATAGAAGAACAAAACCAGCGCCTGGCCCAAGAAATCGCCGACCGCGAAAAAAGTCTTGAGGAAAGGGAAAAAACATTTAACAATACGGTCAAAATGTTCGATGATAGAAACAGTAACATCGAGCAAATTGCCGCCAACCTAGAAGGCATGCAACCGCTTAAAGCCGTCGATATTCTTGTAGCAATGGATGACCAGCTGGCCATCGATGTGCTAAGGAAAGTCACCGAACGCGCTCAAAATAACGGCGTTGCGTCCATGGTTCCGTACTGGTTGTCTTTGATGCCGGCTGACAGAGCCGCCGTCATTCAAAGAAAGATGACAGTCAAGCCCACTTCGATCGACTAGCGGCGATTTTTGCCTTCGGTGTTGCTGGAGGTAAAAATTGCAAACAGTTGTTTGCCAGACAGCGGAATCTTTTTCTCCTGAATTAACCCCGCAGGTCCAGTCTCTCCAAAAGCCTCGCGAAAGCGAAAGCCCGCGCCAAAGCGACTTTCTTTCCATGCTGAACGAAAGCCTGCGCGCCCAAGAGCCTGAGGCCCCAAGCGAGAGCGCCGAACAAAAACCCGCGCTCGCAAAAGCGGAGGAGGCGCGCCCGCAAAACGACGCGCAAGAAAGTGTCCAGGAAAAAGAGGCGGTTAAGGAAGACGGCAAGGCCTTGCAAAAAGACCAGCCCAAAAAGCTTGCCAAAAAGGAAGAGCCGCAAGAAAGCCAAAGCCCCAAAATCGACGCTTACATTCAAGGCGCGCTTGGAGCCAAGGAGCCAAAGAAAGCTCCGGAGAAAAACGTCGCAAAGAATTCGCAAAAGCCTGGCGTAAAAAAAATCTCAAACGAATCGGACTCAAAGAAGATCGATCCCAAGCAGCTTGAATTTTTAAGAAAGATTTCGCAAAAGCCCGCGGAAAAGCAAAGCGAGGGCCTTAAGAAATTTGCCGCCGAATCAGCGGAGGGCTCAAAGGAACTTTCGTTCCCCGCCGAGTCTTTGCTTGCCGGACAAAAGGTTGTAAGGGACCAAGCCGACTACACTTACGTAGGCCAGGACAAAGAGGATTCAAAAAAATCTTTTGATCCCAAAGTTTCCCAAGCCAAAAAGGAAAAGAAGCCCTTGATTCAAGTCACCGACTTGAGGACAAAGGTTGACCCGGCCGCGCAAAAAGATTCCTCCAAAGATTTTAAGAAAAACTTTGTGACCAGCGTAAAGGAAACTGAGAAGGGCGCCGTTCAAATGACCCTTGACCTAAGCTCGCAGGCGCAAAAAAATATTTTGTCTCTTGACGGCCAGAGCGCGGCCTCCGACGGCTCGACCTTCCAGGCCATGCTCAAGAACCAAATCAGCCAAAACGCCGGCGACTTTGTTCGCGCCGCCAACATCGTCCTTAAAGACAACAACAAGGGCTCGATCGACTTGATCTTGCATCCCGAGGAACTTGGCAACGTAAAGATCAGCATGGAAGTTCACGGAAAGTCAATCGTGGGCCACATCACTGTCGCAAGCCGCGAAGCCATGGAAGCCTTTGGACAAAGCGCCGACGCGCTCAAGAATTCTTTCTTGCAGAGCGGATTTGAGGACGCGACCTTTGACGTTTCTTTTGCCGGAAGCCAAATGCAGTTCGCGCAGGGCCAGGCTCAGGACGGAGCGGACGGAAAAGCTGGGCGCGGCAGAAAAATTTACGGAGAATTTACGCAAGAAAGTCTAACATCGGTCTCCGATATTTCCGATAATTTTATTGACGACGATGTTTCGGTAAACATCGTGGCGTAAATCTAATAGAGGTGAATGATGGATTTTAGCGCAACTTTGAGTCCTTCCGAAAAGATTCAGACAAATCTTGAAGTGGACAGATTCAACAAAACTTTGACTGTGAACGGACGCGCAGCAAGTCAGCAATTGGGCAAGGATGATTTTCTTAAACTTTTGATGACGCAGATGACCCATCAGGATCCAACGGAGCCTATGGACAACAGCCAGTTCATCGCTCAGATGGCGCAGTTTTCTTCGCTTGAGCAGATGTACAATGTTTCCAACGGCTTCAACAAAATGGCGCAGATCATGCAGTCCAACGAGGCCGCCGGCACTTTGGGAAAGGTTGTCGATCTTGACGTCGAGGGCGAGACAGTCTCTGGCGTTGTCGAAGGATTCACTCGCGGAGAAAAGCCGCAGGTTCAGGTGAACGGAAATTTCTACGACATGAATTACGTTCGCGCCGTTTATAGCAATTAAAAAAAAAGAAGTAAGAGGTATAGCGTTATGATGAGATCACTTTGGGCCGGCGTATCCGGAATGCAGAACCACCAGACAAGAATGGACGTAATCGGCAACAACATTGCCAACGTAAACACAACGGGCTTCAAAAAAGGCCGCGTTGACTTTCAGGACATGATCAGCCAGCAGCTTTCGGGCGCGGCCGCTCCTACGACAGAAGTAGGCGGCGTTAACCCCAAGGAAGTAGGCTTGGGTGTTCAGACAGCCGCCATCCACAATATTTTCACTCAAGGAAACTTGCAGTCAACAGGCGTTGGAACTGACGTGGCCATTCAGGGCAACGGCTTCTTCTGCCTTAAGAACGGCGAAAAGAGCTTCTATACCCGCAACGGCGCCTTTGGCGTTGACAAGGACGGAACTTTGGTAAATCCCGCCAACGGCTACCGCGTTCAAGGTTGGATGGCCCGCGAGATGAACGGCGAGATGATTATCCAGACAGCCGCCAGCCCCGAAGACTTGGTTATCCCTGTTGGATCCAAGGATCCGGCCCGCGCAACCCAGAACGTAAACTTTGCCTGCAACCTTAACAAGAACACTCCCGAAATTCCCGAAGGAGCCAACGCCGCCGAGATCGCTCGCGGAACTTGGGCCACGGAATTCAAGATTTACGACAGCTTTGGAAACGAGCACAACTTGGCCGTTTCTTTTACCCGCGTTACCGGCAACCCCAACCGCTGGAGAGCCACGGTCAATGTTGACCCCGAGAACGCTGAGTACACTCAGACTCGCGTCGGATTGAACACAAACAACGGAACTACAAACGAATTCTTTGTTGAGTTCGACAACATGGGAACTTTGCGCCGCGTAACCGATTCTGTTGACGCCGAGTCAAACAACGAAGGCGAGATCATCCTTCAGACTTCATTCGCCGTCGACGGAGCCAACCCTGACTACGACGAAAACGGAAACGCGATTCCGCACCGCCAGACATTCAACATCAACTTGGGAACTATCGGCTCGATGAGAAACACAGTAACTCAGAGCGCCTCAAAGTCTTCTACAAAAGCCTTTGCCCAGGACGGATACACTTTGGGATATCTTGACAACTTCAAGATTGACTCAAGCGGAATCATCACAGGCGTTTATTCCAACGGAACAAACCGCCGCATCGGACAAATCGCCTTGGCTTCGTTCACAAACCAGAGCGGCTTGGAAAAGGCCGGCGACAACACTTACGTAGAGTCTAACAACTCTGGAGCTGCCAACATTGGCGAAAGCGGAATTGCCGGAAAGGGAAGCCTTTTGGCAGGCGCTTTGGAAATGTCAAACGTTGACCTTACAGACCAGTTCACCGACATGATTGTGACCCAGCGCGGCTTCCAGTCAAACGCCGCCACAATCAGAACTTCAGACACGCTGCTAGAAACAGTCTTGTCGCTTAAGCGCTGATATACCTAAGAATGGCGTCCAGCCGCTAAAATAAAAAGTTAAAAAAACAAGAGGCCGCCGGCAAGTTCCGATGAACGAACCGGCGGTTTTTTTTTTTAGCGGCAAGTATAATTGCAAGAAGGCCGAAAACGAATGATTGCCGCATAAGCCGCAACATCCGCGCTCGCGGCCTAACTCGCGCGGACAGCGGTACGACCTTGAAGTTTCGCCGCGATTGCGCTAAGATGGGGGAATGGTAACCGCAGTATTTCCAGGCTCCTTTGACCCGCCAACTTACGGGCACTTGAACGTTATTGAGCGCGCTTCCGCCTTGTTCGACACGATCGACGTTTTGGTTTCCGTCAATCCAGGAAAGCAGTCGCTTTTTTCGGCCGACGAGCGCGTGGCCCTTTTAAAAGAATTGACCAAAAATTTTAAGAACGTGCAAGTCCATTCCTGCGACACCTTGGTTGTGGAATACGCGCGGAAAATCGGCGCCAAGGCCTTGCTGCGCGGAATCCGGAACGCCAACGACTTTTCGTACGAATTTGACTTGGCGCTGGTCAACCGTTCCCTCAACGACGGCGTGGAGACAATTTTTATTCCAACGGAACCCAAGTTTTTCTCAGTCCGCTCCAGCGCCATCAAGGAATTGGCGGGCTATGGCGGCGACGTGGGCAAAATGGTTCCGCCGATAGTGGAAGAGGCTCTTAAAAAGAAGTTTAATAAATGACGGACGCCGCGGCGTTCGACCGAATAATTTGGAGGACAAATATGGCAAAATCTAAGAAAAGCGACAACGCTACAAAAGGAGCCGCCCGCGCTCCGCACCGCAGCCTTTTTTACGCGATGGGCTACACCGACGAAGAGTTGGAGAGACCCCTTGTAGGCGTGTGCTGCGCAAAGAACGAAATAATTCCCGGCCACTTTGAGCTGGACAGAATAGCCGAGGCCGTCAAGGCCGGAATCCGCATGGCTGGCGGAACCCCGATTGAGTTCCCCGCCATCGGCGTTTGCGACGGAATCGCGATGGGCCACGAAGGAATGAAGTATTCGCTTGTAACCCGCGAGCTTATTGCCGACAGCGTCGAGTGCGTGGCCAAGGCGCACCAGTTTGACGCGCTTGTGATGATTCCCAACTGCGACAAAATTGTTCCGGGCATGCTCATCGCCGCGGCGCGCTTGGACCTTCCAACAGTCTTCTGCTCGGGCGGACCTATGATGCCCGGCCACCTTCCTGGCCGCGAGAAGGGCAATCCTTATTCGGACAAAAACCTTTCGCTCTCCGACATGTTCGAGGCGGTGGGCGGCCTTTCCGCAGGAAAGATTAACGAAAAGCAGCTTAAGGAATTGGAGCAAGTCGCTTGCCCGGGCTGCGGCGCTTGCTCGGGAATGTTCACGGCCAACAGCATGAATTGCTTGACCGAAGTTTTGGGCTTGGGCCTTCCGGGGAACGGAACCATTCCCGCCGTCCAGGGCCGCCGCCTTGCGTTGGCCAAACGTGCCGGAATGCAGGTTATGGAACTCTATAAAAAAGGAATCACTGCGCGCAAGATGATGACAAAGGATTCCTTTAGGAACGCGCTCACAGCCGACATGGCGCTTGGCTGCTCGTCAAACACAATCTTGCACGTTCCCGCCATCGCGCACGAGGCCGGAGTTCCCCTTGACCTCCACATGATAAACGAAATCAGCGAAAAAACTCCCAACCTTTGCCACTTGGCTCCCGCAGGCCACACCTTTATGTGCGAGCTTGACGACGCGGGCGGTGTGCAGGCCGTTCTTGCCGAATTGGCCAAAAAGAAATTGATTAAGACCAGCCTTATCACCGCTACTGGAAAGACAATCGCGCAAAACATCAAGGGCGTCGTCAACCGCAATCCCGAAATTTTGCGCCCGATAGACAAGCCTTATTCCGACAACGGCGGAATCGCTATATTGTTTGGAAACCTTGCCCCGCGCGGAACTGTAGTAAAGCGCAGCGCCTGCGCCAAAGAATTGATGAAGCACACAGGGCCCGCCCGCGTGTTTGACGACGAAGCTCAGGCCATGAAAGCCGTCCAAAAGCGCGAGATTAAGCCCGGCGACGTTGTGGTGATCCGCTACGAAGGCCCCAAGGGAGGACCTGGCATGCGCGAAATGCTGGCTGTAACCGCCGCTCTTGCCGGCCAGGGCTTGGACAAGCAGGTTGCCTTGATTACTGACGGCCGCTTCTCCGGCGCCACCCGCGGCGCGTCGCTTGGCCACTGTTCCCCCGAGGCTGCCGAGGGCGGACCCATCGCGCTTGTCAAAGAGGGCGACAAAATCACGCTTGACATCAACAACTATAAGATTCACTTGGAAGTCAGCGACGCGGAATTGGAAGAGCGCCGCAAGGCCTGGAAGGCTCCCGAGCCAAAGGTCAAGACCGGCTATCTTGCCCGCTACGCCAAGCTTGTAAGCTCCGCCGACAAGGGCGCGATACTTGAATAGAACATTGTTAATGCGCTATAATAGTTCAACTTTTTGATAGGGTGTGGAAATGAAAATTTCAGGTTCTCAAGTTGTCATTGAATGCCTAGTAGAGCAGGGCGTTGACACAATATTCGGATATCCAGGCGGAGCGATTCTTAACATTTACGACGAGTTGTACAAAAACTCCAAGAGAATCCGCCACATTCTTACGGCGCACGAGCAGGGAGCGGCGCACGCAGCCGACGGCTACGCCCGTTCCACCGGAAAAGTTGGCGTTTGCATGGCCACCAGCGGCCCGGGCGCCACAAACCTAGTAACCGGAATCGCCACAGCCTACATGGACTCAAGCCCGATTGTGGCCATAACTTGCAACGTGGCCACAAGCCTTTTGGGAAAAGACTCCTTCCAAGAAATTGACATTTGCGGCGTGACCATGCCGATAACCAAGCACAACTTTATGGTAAAAAAAATCGAGGACTTGGCCGACACAATCCGCGCCGCCTTCTTGATTGCCAAGAGCGGCCGCCCAGGTCCTGTCCTCATCGACATTCCCAAGGAAGTAACCGCTCCTACAAACTTGGTCGACTTCACGCCGCTCAAAAAGCCCGACGACGCCAAAAAACTTTTGGAAAAAGTCGCGCCCAACCTAAAGCGAACATTTTCCGTTGCAAAGCCGACTGATTCAGAAATCAAGGCGGCGGCCAAGCTTATTAACTCCAGCAAGCAGCCTGTCATTTACGCAGGCGGCGGCGTGATAATTTCAAACGCGTGCAAAGAGCTTTTTGATTTGGCCACAAAGGCCAACATTCCCGTAAGCCAAAGCTTTATGGCGCGCGCCGCGTTCCCCGCGAACAATCCGCTCTGCACTTGGATGGTGGGAATGCACGGAACCAAGGCCAGCAACATGGCCGTTACCGAAAGCGACTTGCTCATCGCCTTGGGCGCGCGCTTTAGCGACCGCGTGATTAGCGACGTTTCTAAATTCGCTCCCAACGCAAAGATTTTGCACATAGACATCGACCCGGCGGAAATAGGAAAGAACGTCGACACAGGCTACAGCTTGGTGGGCGACCTCAAGGCCGTCTTGTCGCGCCTGCTTCCGCTTGTCGAAGAAAAGCCGCGCAAGGAATGGCTCAAAAAAATCTCCGCGTGGAAAAAAGAGGTTCCGTCGATTTATTCAAAGGAGCCCAAGGATTCAATCAACCCCAAATTTATTTGCGAAGAAATTCACCGCGTTGCCGGAGACTCAGCCTTTATCACGACAGAGGTTGGCGAGCACCAAATGTGGACCGCGCAATTCTATCCCTTCTCAAAGCCAAGGACTTTTGTCAGTTCGGGCGGCTTGGGAACTATGGGCTTTGGAACAGGAGCGGCGATTGGAACCCAGTTCGCCAATCCCAAGGCGCGCGTCGTGGCCATCGCGGGCGACGGCTCCTTCCGCATGAACTGCAACGAGCTTGCCACAGTGCAGCACTACAACCTTCCGATTGTGTTTGTCGTAATCAACAACGGCACTTTGGGCAACGTTCGCCTTTGGCAAAAGCTCTTTTATGGAAAGCGATATTCGGCCACGACGCTTGACTTTGGCCCCGACTGGTCAAAGCTTGCCGCGGCTTACGGCATCGACGCCTACAAGGCCAAGAACGCCAAGGAGTTCGCCGACGTCTTTGCCAAGGCCTTCAAGTCAAAGAAGCCCGCGGTCATCGACGCAAAGGTTGACATCGACGAGCTTGTTCTTCCGATGGTTCCTGGCGGAAAGGCCATTTACGACCAAATTATGCAAATTAACGAAGCGGCGTTTAGATAATGGCAAAAAAACGAGTGGGAGTCTTAATCAATACAATTTACTCTGAGTATGCGGTTTCCTTTATGAAAGGAATTGACCGCTATTGCGAGGAGAACGATTGCTCCTACTTTTTGTTCCCTTTGGAGCATGGAAAAAATTCCGGCATATACGACTACCATTGCGAAACTTCGCTTTCTTTCATCCAAAAGAACAATTTGGACGGAATCATTTTCGCCTCGGCCACTTTGTCCAACAATGTAAAGACTGACTTGCCCCGTTTGGTAGAGACGATAAAAATGCTTCCTCCGATTCCAAAAGTTTCCGTTGGAATGGAGATTGAAGGCATTCCCACAATTAAAATCGACTCCAAAAACGCGATGAAAGAGTTGGTGTCGCATTTGGTTGAAAAGCACGACTGCAAAAAATTTGTGATAATGCGATGCGATTCCGGCAACTTTGAAAGCTTGGAGCGCGAGCAGTGCGTCATCGAAACGCTCGCTAAATACGGAATAAGTGTGAATCCTAAGTGGATTTTGAGCGGAAACTTTTTGTTTGACAACGCCTATTCCACAATGTCACACTTCATGCGTACAAATCCGGGCGTTGAATTTGACGCGGTGATTTGCCTTAACGATTCCATGGCGATGGGCGTCATGAATTGTTTGGTCGACAACAACATCAAGGTTCCCGCGCAAGTAAAGATAACGGGCTTTGACAATGTTTTTGAAACATCCAACGGCGAGCTCAACATTACAACTGTGGACCAGCGCATTGACGGCTTTGCCTATGAGTCGATGAAAACAGTCAGCGCCCTGATTGACGGAGAGCGCGCCGAACCCTTGAAGTTGTACGACGCCTCGCTTGTTGTAAGGCATTCTTGCGGTTGCCCTGCTGAGCCTCTCAGCGCGGAATGCATTTACGATGTCAGCGTTAAAAGGCGCTACGACATTTTCCGTCTGGGCGGAAACCAGCTTTACATGCTGCATTATTTCTTGATGGAAACCCAGACGCCTGTTCCTCTTGAAAATTTGTACAGCCGCTTGCATTACAGCCTTTGCCTCTTTGACATAACCGAAATGGTCTTGGTTCTTTACAACCATTCGGTTTATTTTGAAAAGAACACCGAGTTCAAGCGGCCCGAAACCGCAAGGGTTGCGATGTCTTTCTTTAACGAAAAGTCTTTTGAGCGGCCGGACATTACGTTCAATCCTAACGCCAGGATTCTTCCCCAAGAGATAATGGAAAAAATGGAAAAAGGCTACGCGCTTTTTCCGATTTACGCGGAATGCTTCCAGTATGGATACATTTTCTTGCGACTTGGCCGCTTTGAAAGAATTTTCTACCAGTCTGTTTTGGAATTGATTTCAAAGGAAATCGTGACTTCAATCAAGATTACCGGCGAGCAGACTGAAAAGATTTCGCTCAAAAATCAAAACGTGACTCTTGAACAGTATTCCGAAAAAATGCACAGGCTTTCGTTCACAGACGAAATGACGGGCCTTTTGAACCGCCGCGGCTTTTACGAATACGCCCGCCGCCAAATCGCCGCCTCGCTTGAAGCGGGAAGAACGGGCTTGGTCATTTACTGCGACATGGACGGCCTCAAAAAAATCAACGACACTTACGGCCATGACTTTGGCGACCGCGCGATAAAATACGAGGCGCAAATTCTTAAGAGCGTCTTTAGGTCCACCGACATTTCGGCCCGTCTTGGCGGCGATGAGTTCGCAGTTTTGGCTTGCGACATGAAGCTCAAGGACTTTCCAAGAATCAAGCGCGCGATGGCCGCCGAATGCGAAAAAATCAATTCGGGCAGTTTGGAGCCTTTTACTCTTTCGGTCAGCGTGGGTTGCTCCGAATTTTCCACCGCAAGAAAAGACATTGACGAATTGTTGAACAACGCCGACAGCTCTCAGTACGAAGACAAGAGGGCAAAGAAAGAAGCGGAAAAGAAAAAGAGAAAGCCTTGGTGGCTAAGATAGGGGAGGCTTGAGCCATGAAATTTTTGGTTGCTTTGTTTTCTGACCAAAATGAATTTCAAAGTCAAAAACTTTTTCCTTCCGCTTCGGGCCAACTAAAGTCAGCCTATGACCGCTCTATGGAATGGGCCGGGGCCTTGTCCGTGGATTCTTGCCAAAAAGAAATCCTTGTCCTCGAAGGAAAAGATTGGACAAACGGCCAACTGCTTGAAAACATTGTCCAAGCCGCAAAAAAGGCCGCCGCCGACTTTGTTGTTTTTGCCCACGCTTCCTTTGCCTACTTGGACTTGCCGCTGACAAAAAAACTCATTCAAGACCACATCGAATTCAAGGCCGAATACACATTCGCCGACGGATATCCGGCCGGCTTTGCCCCAGAAATTTTGGACACGGGTGCGGCGGCCATCATGTCCGAACTTTGCAAAGGCCCCCTGGCTGCCCAGGCGCAAAAGCCTGTGACCAAAGAAAGCCTTTTTGACATAATCAAGGGCGACGTCAATTCATTTGAAATCGAAACCGAAATCGCAAGCGTTGACTACAGGCTTTTGCGCATGGATTTTGTCTGCGACTCAAAGATTAAGGCGCTGTCAGCCGCCGCTTTGGCGCAAAAATTGGCCGCGGACAACAAGCAAAATCTTTTGGAGCTTGACAACGACAAAATCGGCGAAGAGAATGTTTTGGAAATTTGCCAAGCGGCTGCTGCCCAAATCAATGTCTTGAAGACTGTTCCCGCATTTTACAACATTCAGATAGAAGGAAAGTCCCTTTCCAAATATACTTTTGCGCCGTATCAAGCGCGCGACGAGCGGATGCCTTTCCAAAAATTTGAGGCGCTCGTTCAAAAGATAAAGGCTTTTTCGGACAAGGCGGTCGTTTCGCTTTCGCTTTTTGGAGAGGCGGCCTTGCATCCTGACTTTGAAAAGTTTTTGCTTTGCTTGAGCAAGGCCGGCCTTGACGCGTTTGTCGAACTTGACGGCGGCCATTTGCCGGAGCTTTTGCAAAGCCAGGCCTACCAAAATCTTAAGGCCGGCTTGGACGAGGCCGCTAAGAAAAAAATCATTTTTGTGGTTTGCGTCGACGCGGCCTCGCAAAAAACTTTTGACGCCTTCCACGATGGCGACTTGCAAAAAACGGTTGAGGCCTTTAAAACATTGGCCGCCGATTTTTCGGAATCCTATCCGCAGCTTGTCCGCGTTCACGAAAACGAGGACGAGCTTGAGGCCTTTTACCGCTTTTGGTCGGACAAGGCCTCTCCGTCGGGCGGAAAAATCATCGTTCAAAAATACGACCACTTTTGCGGCCGCCTGCCTGACAAAAAGACCGCCGACTTGGCTCCGATCGTCAGAGAGCCTTGCTGGCATTTGCGCAGGGACATGGACATTTTGCTTGACGGTTCTGTTCCGCTTTGCAGGGACAGATTTGACCAAGAAATTTTGGGCAACGCCTTGGAGCAAGACTTGCAAGAAATTTGGCAAAAGAAAGATTCGCTTTTGGCGGAGCAGATAAAAAAAGAATACAAAGGCCCTTGCGGAAATTGCGATGAATGGTACACCTTCAATTTTTAACGAAAAGCAGCTCAACTGCGTTATTATTGGCGGCCGCCACCCTGACCAAGAGCCTCTTTTAAAAGTTTGCGCCATTTTGCTCAACAGCGGAAACCGCCATATGAGGGCCAAAAACCTTCAAAACCTTACCGCCTGCCGCTTTGAAAAAATAATTTCGATAGAAAGCGATTCCAACAATTACAACATCGAAGACATTTCAAAAGAGTTTCCGCACGTAAAATTTATCATTCCCTTGGAAAAAGCCAATGACGGAGACCTTGTCAACCTGGCTGTTTCGGAGGCCCAGTCTCAGCATTTTTTGGTTTTGCGGGACTGCTTGAACATAACGCCTACGCTTTTGACTCCTTCGCTTTCGGAAAAGCTTTCGAGCCTTGGAGTTTTTTGCGTGGTTCCGAGAGTCTTTACAAGGTCAAGCCAAGCGATACCGGTTGTCTTTTCGCCCAGCGCAAAAAAGGCCGTTCTTAAAATCGACTCGTCTTCGCAAGTGCGCGACGGAATGCCGACCCTTTATCCCTTTAACTTGCTTGGCTTTTACGACACAAATAAGTTCAAGGAGCTGGGAGGCTTTGACGGACAGATAAACAATCCTTATTGGCAAAACTTGGACTTGTCCTTTAGGGCTTGGCTTTGGGGCGAGCGGATCCAGATTTCGACATCGCTTTCGATGACTTTTTTGGACGAGGTCGCGGCCTTGGACTCGACTCCCGACTTGTCGCAGCTGCGCTTTTTCTTAAAGAACATGGCTCCTGTTTATAAAAACGAACGGGCCGAAATTCCTTTTGGAAAATTTTGGGGCTACAATTGGCGGTCTTCTTGCGGCCTTTTTGAATCCTTTAGGCAGTTCGCCGCGGCCCGCGCTTGGGTTGGCGAGAACCGCTGCCGCTACAAGATGGACGCTTTTAAATTGATTTCTGAATGGGGAACGGAATAAAGTGGCGGCGGGAATTTTTGAGCATGTGGCGGTGATCGTTCAGTGCAGGCTTTCCTCGACAAGGCTTCCTCAAAAGGCGCTAAAGCCTTTGGGCTCCAGAGAGTGTCTTTGCTGGACCTTGGACGCGATGAAAAAGGTCAAGGCCCAACGGTATTTTGTCGCTTGCGACTACGATTCAAAAGCCGCCTTGGAGCCGCTTGCAAAAAAATCCGGCTGGGAAATTTTTGCCGGCGACCGCGACAATGTGCTTGACCGCTTTTGTTCGTTGATAAAAGCGCAGTTTCCTGAATGCGACTTGATTGTCCGCGCCACAGGCGACAACCCCTTTTTGTTTTACGAAGCGGCGCAAGAGTCCATAAATGATTTTGAAAAAAATCACTTTGACGCGGACTACTTTACTTATTCGGGCCTGCCTCACGGAAGCGGGGTGGAACTCTTTAAGGCCGCGTCTTTGCTAAAAGCCCAAGGCTTGACCGACTCCGTTTACGACAAGGAGCACGTAGGCCCCGCGCTTTACAGGCATCCAGAAGCCTTCAACTGCGTCTTTGACAAAGCGCCAAAAGATTTTTGGGCGCCTGATTTGCGCACGACAATAGACACATTCGCGGACTACAAGCGGGCCCAAAGGCTCTTGGACTTTTTGCAAGCCCAAAACGCCGTCCCGCCTTTTTCTTGCCGCCAAATTTTGGACGCGCTAAAAAATCCTTCTTTGCAAAAAACAGTCCTCCTTGTTCCCAGCCTAACGGCGGGCCGGGGCACTGGCCATTTGCGCCGCGCTCTTTCTCTTGCAAAAAATGTCGGAGCCTTTGTTTACGTTCCCAAGGACGCAAGCCTTGCGCAAACGGGCGCCCTGGTCCAAGAGGCGCTTGCCGGCGGCCTTAAGGACTTTCAAATAATTTCCGAGCCTTTCCAAAAACTGGGAGCTGGCTGGGACTTGGTTTGCCTTGACTTGTTCCGTTCCACAAAAGAGGATGTCGCGCGCTTTTCAAAATTGGGGCCTTTGTGTTCGATCGACGACGGCTCCTCAAATTGCGGCGGCGCGGACTATTTGCTTGACATAATTCCTTCGATGCCAAGAAAAAAACAAGGGCCCGCCTTTTGCGCAAACTATTCTTCGCCGGCGTTAATTGACTTGCCAAAAAATCGCCGCCCAGGCTTTCCTGCAAAAATAAAGTCCGCGCTCGTTTGCGTAAGCGGAGAGACTAGGGGAGAGCTGTCGGCCGCCGCAGTCCGCGCCCTTGAAGCGCTTGGAATAAAAACGGCCCAAGTTTCGTCAAAAAATCCCGTAGCCAATTTACGCGAGCGGCTTTTTGAATATGACTTGGTCGTGACACATTACGGCTTTACAGCCTTTGAAGCCTTGGCCGCCGGCTGCGCGGTCCTCTTGCTTGCTACAAGCGGCCTCCACAAAAAGCTTTCTAAAAAATACGGCTTTGTTTGCCTTGACAAAAAGGACTTGAACGCGCGCAAGCTTGGGCCGCTATTGGAAAATCCCGCGCGCTTGCAAAACCAAAAGCTCAAGGCGGCCTTGGCCGGCGAGGGCGGCCCCAATCTTGGTCTTGCCAACGATCGCGGCCCCAATCTTGGTCTTGCCAACGATCGCGGCCCTAATTTTGGCCTTGCGAACAATTTTGGCCTCGCGCCCTTTGTCCAAAACCTTTCTTTTGGCCAAAAATTTTCTTGCCCTGTTTGCGGACCTGGCGCGGAAGCAGGGGACTCTGGCAAGGTTTTGGCAAGGACTTTTTCCCACACGTTCCGCCGCTGCAAAAAGTGCGGAATCATTTACCTTTCGTTTTCGACCGACAGCCGGGTCCGGTACGAGGCCGATTATTTTGGAAGCGAATACAAGGCCCAGTATGGCCGAACATATTTGGAAGACTTTGATTCTATAAAAGCTCAGGGGGCGCGCAGGGCGGCGCAAATCCGCGCGATTCTTGGTCTTGGAAAGATTTTGGACATAGGCTGCGCTTACGGGCCTTTTTTGGCGGCCGCAAAAGATTTGGGCTTTGAGCCGTACGGAACCGACATTTCGCAAAGCGCCTTGGATTATGTAAAGAACGACTTGGGCTTTGGCGCCGTCCTCTCAAACTTTGCCGACTTTGACTTGCGCGCCTCTTTTGGCTTTGACAAATTTGACGCCGTCACGATGTGGTATGTAATCGAGCATTGCCAAGACCTAGGCTCTCTTTTGCCCCGCGTCAACAAGCTTTTGAACAAGGGCGGCGTCTTTGCTTTTTCGACCCCAAGCGCGCAGGGAGTGAGCGGCCGCTTTAACAGGAGCCAATTTTTTGGCCAAAGCCCCCGCGACCATTACACTGTTTGGGAGCCTTCAAGAGCCGCTTCTTTGCTAAAGAAATTTGGCTTTAAGGTTGTTAAAATCGTTCCCACAGGCATTCACCCTGAGCGTATTAAAATTTTTAAAAATATTTCGCAAAAGTCTTTTATTTTTAGGCTTCTTGCTGTATTCTGTAAAGCGTTCTCTTTGGGCGACACCTTTGAGATTTATTGCAAAAAAATTAAGGAAGCGGGATGAAGGATTCAATCTTAATATTGGGAGCCGGAACAATGCAGCGGCCCGCCATTTTGGCGGCAAAAAAACTGGGGCTCGAAATATATGTCGTTGACGCAAATCCTCAAGCGCCCTGCATTCAAGACGCCGACCACTTTGAGCAAATCGACCTTAAAAACCGCGACGAAATTGCCAGCTACGCGCAAAGCTTGGCCGGCTGCATGAACCTCAAGGCTGTCTTTACCGCGGGAACGGACTTTAGCGCCAACGTGGCCTACGCTTCCGAAAAATGCGGCTTTTCGGGCCACAGCTACGCGGCCGCCGTCAACGCCAGCGACAAGGCCTTGATGCGCCAGTGCTTTAGAAACGCCCGCGTTCCAAGCCCTCATTTTATTTTAATCGAAAAAAAATACCTTAAGAACACTTTGACAACGCAAGTGGTCAAAGGCCTAAAGTTTCCTTACGTGGTCAAGCCGGTTGACAACATGGGGGCCCGCGGCTGCCGCATGGTCAGGAACCAGGACGAGCTTTTTGCCGCCGTTGACGACGCCCTTAAATTTTCTAGGAGCGGAAGGGCTCTCTTGGAAGAATATTTGGAAGGGCCCGAATTTTCGATTGACGCTTTGATTTACGACGGAACTTTTACCGTGACGGGTTTTGCCGACAGGCACATTCATTTTGAGCCATACTTTGTGGAGCTTGGCCACACGATGCCGACCAACATTCCATACCAACAGTATATGGAGCTTGTAAAGGCGTTCGCGCAGGGAGCCAAGTCCTTGGGCCTTTCATGCGGCGCGGCCAAGGCCGACATCAAGTGGACAAACAAAGGTCCCGTCATCGGAGAGATAGCGGCGCGCCTTTCGGGCGGCTACATGTCGGGCTGGACTTTCCCGTATTCGAGCGACCTAAACCTTACCGAGCAGGCGATAGAAATCGCTTTGGGACGAAGGCCTTTTACGCTGGAGTCCTACAGATTCCCGCTGGAAATCCAGGGCGCGCCTTTCCAAATGTTCGCCTACAATTCTTCGCGCTCGTCGGCCGAACGCGCTTGGATTTCGATACCCGGCCGCGTCAAGGAAATTCTTGGCTGCGACGAAGCGGCGAAAATTTCGGGAGTGCGCGACATATTCCCTCGCGCCGGCGTTGGAGACAGGGTTGTGTTTCCGCGCAACAACGTTGAAAAATGCGGAAACGTTATTTCTGTCGCGGCAACGCGCGAGGAAGCGGTCAAGGCGGCCGAGGAGGCCGTCAAAAACATTACGATTGTTCTCGAAAAAGGCAATCCCGAAACCGACGATTTTCTTAGAATGAAGCGCGCCAAGGAAGACGGCCTTTTTCCGCCCGAAGCCTTCCAGCTTCCAAAAGACGTTGACCGCGCTTTTTACTTTGAGCTTGACTGCGAGTCCGACCGAAAGATCGGCGAGTTCGACTTGATTTCGAACAATATTCCTTCCTCGCTAAAAGACAGCATGGACGTAAGGGATTGGAACCATCTTTCCCTTGCAGAGACCATCGAAAAATTTGACAAAATGAATTTAAATCATGGCGAGCTTAACTATAAAAAATTCTGGCTGGCGTTGATTCGCGGCGGAATTCAGGGGGCCTTGTATGTTTCTAAATAAAATCGCGCCGCATTTTGGTTTGCAAAAACGATTTCGCTTTGCGGCGGCTTTTGTCGCGGCGTTGTTTGTTTTTATCGAGCCCGCGCTTTCGCAAAACCTTTCTCTCTTGGAGCAAAGCGCGCAAAAAGGCCAAATCCTTTACTGGGACACTTTGACCCAAAGCGGCGTCTTGGAAAAAAACGGCAAGCAAGTTTCATTCCGCGCCGGCTCCGACGTCATTCTTTTGGACAACGAAAAATTCTCCTTTACCGACGCTCCGCAAATCTCGGACGGCCAGATTTACGTTAGCCAAAAATTTATCCAGGACGCGGAACAGTGGTTTGACCTAAAATCCGCTGGCGGCGAAAACTTCAAGGTCGGCGCGATTTTGATCGACCCGGGCCACGGAGGAAAAGATCCCGGCGCCTTGATGACCCACAAAATCAACGGAAAGAACGTCACGATAAAAGAAAAGGACGTAAACTTGTCGGTTGCCAAAATGCTTGCAGCGCGCCTTAAGGCCGCCTATCCGCAAAAGCAAATCATAATGACAAGAAGCAACGACGTTTTCATAAGCCTGCAGCAGCGCACGGAGATCGCAAATTCCGTAAAGCTCAAGGACCACGAGGCCGTCCTTTACATTTCGATCCACGTTAATTCTTCGCTGGACAAAAAAGCGCGCGGCTATGAGGTTTGGTACCTTTCACCAGGCTACAGGCGCACTGTAATCGACCACGGAAAGACCGACGACCCAAAGCTTTTCCCCATCTTAAATTCGATGATGGAGGAGGAGTACACCACCGAAAGCATTTTGATAGCCAAGTTCATAATGGACGGACTTGCCGCGCAAATCGGCTCTTTAAGCTCGCCGCGCGGAATCAAGGCCGAGGAATGGTTTGTGGTCCGCAACTCCAACATGCCCAGCGTTTTGGTCGAAGTTGGCTTTGTGTCAAACTATGAGGAGGCCAAGCTCTTGAACGACGAAAGCTACTTGCAAAAGACCGCCTTTGGAATATATAATGGAATCACAGCCTTTGTGACGCACTTTGAGCGTTCGCGCGGCTTTACGGGAACAAAATGAAAAGCAAAATTAAAGTTGAACAAATAAAGGATTTGACTAAAAAAATAAAGGGCCCTCGCGAGGCTTTCGCTGTCGCAATCGCGGCCGTATTTGTGGTTTCGCTCTTCGCCTTTTTGGCCAAAACTCACGGCCGCCGCTACATTTTCCGCTTTCAGTCCGTTGACTCGGGCAGGAACAACGTGGAATGGCGGCTTTTGCCTTCAAAAAGGGGAGCCCAAAAGGTTTCGCTTTATGTAGACGAGCTTTTGCTGGGCCCCAAAACCGAGCGTTCCAGGCCCATTTTTTCGCCCGGAACCAAGGCAACTTTCTGTTTTGAGCGGGGAAAGACCCTTTACGTCAATTTGACGCCTGATTTGCTCCAAAAAACCGGCAACGCCAGCGACATTATGGAGGGCTTGGAAATCTTCAAAATGAACATAAAAAGGACTTTTCCCAAGTATAAGCAGGTTGAGATATATATAGACAAAAAGGGGCTTTACAAGGAATTTTGATTTTTTTTTCAATAAAACCTTGACAAAATCGCCATCTTATTAGATAATAATAGAAAATAGACAAGGCTACATCTATAAAATAATTAAAGGAGTTTTTCAAATGAAGAGAACTTTCTGTTTGATCGCGACAGCGCTTTTGCTCGCCGGTTCGCTTGCGTTCGCCGAGGAAGCGACGCTCATTGACTTTACGCTTCTCCAAGCGGATTGTTGCAATGATGACAACGGCAACCCCACGCAGAACAAACGCACTGTAATGGACTTTTCTGTTGCCGCCGGCGCCACATTCACTGACGACCAGAAAGAGTTGATGAAAACCTCTCTCGCATTGCCTGAGTGGGAAGTTGCTTTGAACTCTTCCGCCCGCAATGTTGGAAGTCTCGCGGATTCTAGAGTCGTTGCCGCTCCTGTAAAGGACAGCGCAAACGTTCCGTTTGCCGGCAAAAATGTTATGGGCGTTCGCGTAATTTTCCCTGATTGGGCCAACAACGCCAACGCTAAGATCGTTCCCGCTTTCGACATTCCGGCTTACGAGCCTTTGGCCGACGCCGACGACAATGGCGTTCGCCAGGAACCGACAGACGAGCAGAAGGCTTCAGGCAAGACTTTGTTTGAAGACGGATACGGCGTCGTTAAGAACGTCGGAACTCTCAAGTCAATCGCCGTCACAACAATGGGTATGAACTATCCTCACTCATTGTACGTAATGCTCAAGGACAACGACAACATCGAGCGCCGCTACTTCATGGGCTACCTCGGATTTGACGGTTGGAAGACATTGATTTGGAACAACCCGCAGTACATCTCAGAAATCCGCAACCGCGAAATTCGCGTATACCCGATTTATCCTCGCGGACTTCCTTTCGTGAAGTTCACAGGCTTCCAGGTATGCCGCGACAGCGCGCACATCGGCGGAAACTATATCGGTTACTTCAAGGACGTAAAGGTTATTTTCGACAAAGCCTTGCTCACATCTGACCGCGACATCGCTGACGAAGATTTGTGGGGAATCATCACAAAGAAAGAAAGCGAGCGCCAGACAGCCGAGATGCAGCGCTTTGGAAACAAGCAGGTTAACCGCTATCTCGAGAAGTCTAAGTTGGCCACAGAGACAGAATTCTCTTCAAGCTTGAACGAGGGATCTGGATCTAACGCTCAGCAGAACGGCGGCAATTCAGCCAACGCTAGCGAGCGCTAATTTTTACGGACTTGCTTTTGTAGAAATTAGCTTCAGCGAAAGGGACTGTCCGATTTTTGGGCAGTCCTTTTTCTTTAAGGAGACTTTCGTGGATTCGTCATTGCCAAGCAAAAGCAACATAGAAGAACTTTACAACTCTTATTACCCAATTTTTTCCTGCATACTTAACAACGTTCAAAACATGATTGCGGGAGACTTGGACCTTAATCCGCGTCCTGTCTTAAAGTCAAGAATTAAATCATTTAAAAGTTATTACGCCAAGGTCGTGCGCCAAAGGGCCGACTCGATTTATCACACCGACAAATTGGTATGCCTTACCGACATGATCGGCATCCGCGTTGTCTGCGCCTTTTTGGAAGACATTCCCAATGTAGTCAAACAAATATCCGAAAAATATTCAGTCCGCGAAGTTGAGCGCAAGGGCGAGACGATGAGCTTTAAGGAATTTGGCTACGAGTCCGTCCATATTTTGATAAACATTCCAAAAGAATGCTTGGACCTAAGCGTCTTGAACCCCGACTTGGTCAAGGACCTTCCGATTCCGGAGGAGCTTTGTTGCGAAGTGCAGGTGAGGACGATTTTGCAAGACGCTTGGGCCGAAGTCGAGCACGAGCTTATTTACAAAACCGAATTCACGCCTTTTGACGCTCCCCTTAGAAGAAAGCTTGCTTGCGTGAACGCCTCGCTTTCTTTGGCCGACACGATTTTCCAGGAAATTCGCGACTACCAAAAGAATTTTCAGCGCGCCGTAGACGAGCGCCGCGAAACCTTTTACAAAAAGGCCGATGTCATCACAGACAAAGAAAACGACTTGCAAGTCGGCAAGGTTCAAGAAGAGCCCAAAAAAGAGGACATCGGCCGCGTAAGCCCCTATGTGCGGGGAACGATCGACGACATGATTTTGCGCGCCCTGCAAGCCCACAACGGCGGCAACTTGGATTTGGCGGTTACGATTTATTCGGACATTCTCAATTCAAAGTCGCAGCTTAACGACAACGTTCTCTCAGTAATCCACAAGCACAGGGGAATGGCCTTTTTTGCCCAAAACAAGTACAAGGAGGCGCTTGAAGATTTTGAAAAGAGCGCAGGTTTTGGAAAGGACAACTTTAGGTCGATTTATTACATGGGAATCGTTTACGGCGTCACCGGACAAAACGAAAAGGCGCTCGAAGCCTTTACCAAATCGCTTGAGCTCAACGGCTTTCAGTCGCACGCCTATTACCGCCGCGCCCTTACGTACTTTAACTTGGCCGACTACCAAAAGTCCCTTGAGGACTTGAACGAAGCCGCCCGCTTGGGCCTTGACAACGACGAGTGCAAGGCCCTCCGCGCCAAGCTCAACAAAAAGTTCGACATGATGTAGCCGCGCGGAGCGCTGAAAGCGCGACTGCATTTCCTTATGAGGCCTCGTTTCCAACGGAAACGAGCTCCGGCTCGTGCCTGCGTACGCAAGCCCTTAATAGTTATTTCGAGCCGTTTCACCGCGTCCTGCGGACGCTGCTTTTTTTGTTTTGTCCTATTGACACTAACTGAGATTTATGCTAATATTCCATTGTTGACGCAAGTCAGCGTGTCTCCTTCGTCTAGTGGTTAGGACATCGGGTTTTCATCCCGACAACATGGGTTCAATTCCCGTAGGAGATGTGAACAGCGCGCAAAGCTTTTGCTTTGGCGCTTTTTTTTTGGGTGGGAATTTTAATGAAGGCGGAAGAGCGGATTTCGATGCCGGCAATCATAAAGATGCGGCGCGAGATTCAAGACGCTGGCCAAAACGAAGTTTTCTTTGTCGGCCAAATCAACGAAAATTGCATTGTCACTTCTATCAAGGCTTGCGCGCGCGGCAACGAACATTCCGTTGACATAAATTTTTTTGAAACCCGCGAGCCTTGCGTCTTTATCCACAACCATCCTGGCGGAGACTTGACTCCAAGCGCCGCCGACATGGCTGTTGCCAGCCGCGCCAACGAAAACCTTTGCGGTTTTTTTATCGTTGACAACGACGTAAAAAAAGTCTATGTGGTGATGGAGCCCGTCCCCCCAAAAAAAATTCAAATGCTTGACCAAGACCAGGCGGCTTCATACATACAAGCCGGCGGACCTTTGAGCGCGCTTTACCAAAACTTTGAGGAGCGGCCGGTTCAAGTGGACCTCTTGCGCCACATCGCGCGCGCCTTTAACGAAGGTTCAATCGCGGCATTTGAGGCGGGAACTGGAGTAGGAAAGAGCTACGCCTATCTTATTCCCGCCATGCTTTGGGCCAGCAAAAACAAGGAGCGCGTTGTCGTCTCCACCGGAACGATAAATTTGCAGCAGCAGCTTAGCGAAAAGGACATACCTGCGGCCAAGAAAATTTTGGGCTCAGGCCTTAAGGCTGTTTTGCTAAAGGGCCGCAACAATTATGTTTGCCTGCGCCGCCTTGAAGAGATGAAAAAAGAGCGCGACCTTTTTACAACCGAGACCGAGGCGCTTGAACAAATCGCCGAGTGGGCAAAGTCCACGCCGACCGGAAGCAAAAGCGAGCTGACCTTCAATCCAAGCGAAAACCTTTGGGGCCGCGTCTGTTCCGAAAGCGACGCCTGCATGGGCTTGCATTGTCCTTTCCGCGACAAGTGCTTTGTGATGGCCGCGCGCAGGGAAGCCAGCGACGCGCAAATTTTGGTCGTCAACCACCACCTCTTGTTCGCCGACATCGAAAGCCGCATGAACGCGGTTGGCTACGACGACGCGGCGGTTTTGCCGCCTTACAAGCGGATTATTTTTGATGAAGCCCACGGAATTGAGGCCGCGGCCACAAGTTTTTTTAGCGAGCAAGTGACGCGCTTTAGAATCATAAAGCAGCTGAACCTTCTTTACAGGGAGCGCAGGTCAAGCCTTGCCGGCTACATTTTTACCTTGACCGCCTTGTCGACCGGACCTGACAACACCGAAAAAGTAGGCGAGGCCGTTGACAGAATAAAGGACTGCATTAAAAGCCTAGAGACCGCAGCCTTGGACCTTTTGCAAAACGAATGGACTTGCCGACTTTACGAAAAGACCGCCGCTTCGTTTTCGCCCATACTTTCTTTGCTTACAAGCATGGGAGGAGAACTGAGCCGTTTGGTCGCGCTTGTCCGCGAGATTTGCGACAATGTTCCCGACGAAGACAAGAGCGAAAACGCCTATTGGGAAACCAAGGCCATAACAAGGCGCTTGGAGGACGCGGCGAGCGTTTGCAAGGACTTTGCCTTTTGGGACGAAAAGCGCGACCAAGTTTTTTGGATTCAAAAACAGCGGCTTAACGAAGAGTTTGCCAAGGACGGTCTTCCGTTCTATTTTATATTTTCAAGGACGCCGCTGGACATCGCTCCGCTTATGAACACAGGCGTCTTTGAGCCGATGGAAAGCGTGGTTTGCGCCAGCGCCAC
>JAFZLA010000035.1 GCA_017551705.1 Treponema sp. | reverse complement strand
CTTGCTGAAATCTGGCCTGCTTTCTTACGAAGAAACAAAAATACTTATTGACAATTTTATTTATTACTACAATAATGAGCGCATCCAACAAAATCTTGGTTGGAATGCTCCTAACGAAATAGCTGCTTAATCTGTCCTAAAAATTGGGGTCAGTTCATTGTTCTATAATACCCCCCCCCCGTCAAAATTTGTCAAGAGCGAATTTAAAATAAAAAAGGGCCGCCCCGCAAAGGACGACCCTAGAACTAACCGCCTTATTACGGACGGTCAAGGCACGCTTCGCTTAAAGCCTTGACTCGTCCGTTATTCGGCGCGAATAAAATTATCGCGCCGAATTTAGCTTCTCCACCAGGCTATCCACTTCCGCTTGCGGCAAGTGGTTGAAGCTGCGCATGGCGCGGATGGGGAGGCTCTTTAGCATGCCTAGCTGCATTTCTTCGCTGATGCTTTCTTTGGCGGTCTTGCTGGTGTTCTCAACTTCGTCGGGAGTGGCAAAGGGGTTTTCCAAGAAGGGTTTGACGACAGCGGCGGCCTTGGGGTTTTCCATGATTTCCTCAAAGACCGTGTTGGGCGTGGCCACAAAGGGAATCTCCTGCGTGGCTTCAATCTCAACCTTGGCGCAAAGGCGAACGTCGCGCGAAGAAGCCGCCGCCATAACTTGATACGTTCCGCCGGGAATGTACCAGTCATGCAACTCGATGTCCCAAACGGCAAAGGCGCGCGCGTCCAAAGTGACGGCCACGGTTTTTGTCTCGCCGGGCTTTAGCTCAACTTTTGCAAAGCCTTTCAATTCTTTTTGCGGGCGCGCCTCGCGGTAGGGCGGCTTGCATTCCGTTCCCTGGGGAGCGGCAACATAAAATTGAACTACTTCTTTTCCGGTTCTCTTGCCTGTGTTCTTGACCTTGACGCTTGCCACGACGCTCTGGCCCGCCTTGATTTTTTTTGCGTCCAACTTGAGCGTCGAGTATTCAAAGGTCGTGTAGCTGAGTCCGTGGCCAAAGGGGAACAAAACGTCCATCTCTTTTTTGTCGTAGTAGCGGTAGCCCACAAAAATTCCTTCGGCGTAATTGGCCACTTTTCCGTTGCCCGGAAAATTCAAGTAAGAGGGATTGTCCTGCAATTTTAGAGGGAAGGTCTCGGCAAGCTTTCCGCTTGGGTTGGCTTTGCCAAAGAGCAAGTCGATTTGCGCGATGCCTGCGGCCTGACCCGCAAGGTAGCTTTCCAAAATCGCCTTTACGTCGTTCACCCACGGCATCTCCACGGGGGAACCATTGTGCAAAACGATGACGATGTTTTTGTTGACCTTTGCAAGCTCTTGTATCAAGACGTTTTGGTTTGCAGGCAGCCTCATGTGGCTGCGGTCGTAGCCTTCAGACTCGTAGCTGTCAGGAAGGCCGACGAACGCCACGACAGTCTTCGCTTTTTTTGCGGCGGAGAGAGCGGCGGCCAAAAGCTTTTTGTCCTTGGCCTTGCTTTCCTTTATGTCGTAGCCTTGCTCCCATTTGATTTTTAATCCAGCGTCTTTTGCCGCTTGCAAAGCGCCGGTCACTTTAAACGCGTTGATGTGGCTAGAGCCGCCGCCTTCGTAGCGCGGTTTTTGCGCAAAGGCGCCCACAAACAAAATTTGCGCGGCGTCCTTTTCTTTTAACGGAAGAATGTTTTTATCGTTCTTTAAAAGAACCATAGACTCTTTGGCGATTTGCGCGGTTATCAAGTGGTGCGCGTTTTTGTCAAAGTTTCCTTTTTGGCGGCCTTCCAAAAATTTGTAGACGATGCGCAATATGCGTTCCGCAGCCTTGTCCAAAACTGCCTGGCTCAACTTTCCGTCTTTGACCGCTTGGACAATTTGCTTGTCGGTGTCGCCGCCCGAAGCGGGCATTTCCAAATCCAAGCCGGCGGCAAGGCCACAGACGCGGTCGTTCACCGCTCCCCAGTCGGACACGACAAAACCGTCAAAGCCCCATTCTTTTCGCAAAACATCCGTAAGCAAAAATTTATTTTCGCTGGCGAACGTTCCGTTGACCCTGTTGTAAGAGCACATGATTGTGTCGGGCTTTCCTTTTTTTACGGTCGTCTCAAAGGCGGGAAGGTAAATCTCGCGCAAAGTCCGCTCGTCGATTTCTGAGCTGGAAGACATTCTGCGGTATTCCATAGAGTTAGCCGCAAAGTGCTTTACGCTGGTTCCCACGTTTTTGGACTGAACGCCCGCCGTGTAAGCCGCGCCAAGTTCGCCCGCCAAGTAGGGGTCTTCGGAAAGGTACTCAAAGTTTCGGCCGCAAAGGGGGCTTCTCTTTATGTTGAGCGCGGGGCCAAGCAAGACCGCGATGTCTTCGGCCTGACATTCGTCGCCCAAAACTTCGCCTTCCATGCGCAAAAGGTCGCGGTCAAACGAGCAAGCCGTCAAGCAGCCGCTTGGAAAGCTTACAGCCTTGATGCTGTCGTTGACTCCAAGGTGGTCGCCATCTTGGTTTTGCTTGCGAAGCCCGCTAGGACCGTCGCTGACCATTATCGCCGGAACGCCCAAACGTTCCACCGTCTTTGTATGCCAAAAGTCAAAGCCCGAGCAAAGGCCGGCCTTTTCTTCCAACGTCATCCGCGAAACAAGTTCTTTGATATTAGTTCTCATAAGGAACAATTGTAACACGGTTTTCTGTAGAACGCAATAAAATGTTTTGGGCCAAATTTGACCGGCGCGCGGTTTTTTTTGACAAAATTATAAAGCCGTGTTATAATAGTAGAATATGGGATTTAAGGCTAAAAAGCGCGCAAAATCAGACAGTCTCTTGTTCCGAGTGGCCTTGCTGTTCGGCATTTTTACGATTGTGACTCTCTTTGTAAGCGCGTCCATAATTTACGCCATACAAATGAGGGACTACAAAGCGCAAAAGGTCGAAGACGTACGGCAAATCGGCGACTACTTGGAGCGCTTGATTCAAGAGGCTGGCGAAGAATTCATCACATACCAAAATTACTACATGGAACATTTTGCCGAGGCCAACATTCCCTACGACTTTAACGAGTATTTGACGGCTCAACGAAAATACGAAGCGCTTTTGGCCGCGCAACCGGCGGTCAAGGACACAACCAAGTTTGACTTTGACTCATTTTCCGAAGAAGCCAAAATGGCCTACTTTATCTACATTCACGAGTATTGGCTTTTGACATTTGAGAACGCGCGCAAGACGTTCAACCTCCCATACACCTACTACCTGGTTCCCAAAGAAGACATCTACCACATGGTCTACATGATAGACGGAGAGCGCACCCCCAAGGACCAAAACGGCAACAAGGCCAAATGGGGCGACTACCTTTACCTGGGCGACGAATACTTTGACCCGCCGGACCAGTACGAGATTCAATGGAGAACGTGGTTTAGCGGACAAAGGCAAAACGACTTTGAAGTTTGGAACAACCAGTGGGGCCACACTTACGCCTACTACACTCCCCTTATTGTCAATGGAAAAAAGCTTGGCCTCATCGGAACCGAGATAGAAGTAGCCACGGTCAACAAAACAATTCTTTGGACGTCGCTAAAAATTTCGGGCGGAATCGCTTTGGCGCTCATAGTCTGCATCGTCATAATGATGGTCTTTATAAACACCAACTACCTCAAAAGAATCGCTCTCTTGGAATCAAGGATGTTCGAGTTTGCGCGCGAAAAAGACCCGGCAATCGCAAAGAAAATTCAAGACGAAGCAAAGGGCCGCAACGAAATCGCAAGCCTGTCGCGCCAATTTGCCAGCTTGATTTTGGAAATCGAAAAATACGTAAACCAACTGCTCTCGGCCAAAAAGGAACTAAAGGACACCAAGCAGCTGGCTGACGAAATGAACGCGCTTGCAAAAAAGGACACGCTTACCGGAGTCCGCAACAAGACTGCCTTTGACGGCGAAATCCGCCGCCTTGACAGCAACGTAGCCCAAGGCAAAAAAGATTTTGGACTTGCAATGATTGACTTGAATTTCCTAAAACGCATAAACGACACTTACGGCCACCAGCAAGGAAACATTGCCATAAAAAATCTTTGCCAAATCATTTGCGACATCTTTAAGCATTCGCCAGTGTTTAGAATTGGCGGCGACGAGTTTGTCGTAATTCTAGAGAACAGCGATCTTGACAACATCGATTCGCTTGTGGACGAGTTTAACGCAAAGACAGACGTTTCGCTAAAGGAAAAAAATTACGAACCTTGGAACCAAGTTTCGGCGGCAATCGGTTACGCAGTCTTTACGGATGGAGACAATTCGACGACCGACGTGTTGAACCGAGCTGACAAAAGAATGTACGAGCGCAAAAAGCAAATGAAGGCGGAACGAAAATAAAACCGGCCGCAACAAAAATCGTAAACTGACTAAGAAGGGGCGGTCGCAACAAAAATCGTAAACTGACTAAAAAGCGCCGCTATCTGAAACTGATTACTGACTAAAAAGGGGGCCGCCCTAGCCCACGTACTCGTCAACAATGCTCAAGACCGAACCAAGGTAGCTGCGCCCAAAAAGGTTCAAGTGATTCAAAAGCTGATAAAGGTTGTAAAGGTCGCGGCGCTTTTCGTAGCCGGGCTCAAGCGGATTGACTTCCTTGTAGGCTTGGTAAAAGTCCGGCGCGAATCCTCCAAAAAGTTCGGTCATCGCCAAATCGGCCTCGGCATGCCCAACATAGGCGGCGGGATCGATGAGCATAGCCTTTCCGTCCGGGCCGGCCATGACGTTCCCGCTCCAAAGGTCTCCGTGCAGCAAGCTTGGCTTTTTTGGCTCAATCAAAAAGTCTTCCAAGTGGTCAAGCAATTTTCTCGCGCGGGTTCGGTCCGCGCTTGTAAGATATGAGTCCGCCGCCTTGAACTGGGGCGCCAAGCGACGGTCGCGAAAAAATTCTATCCATGTCGCCGCCGGCTGGTTTGACTGCGGCCGCGCTCCGATGTAGTTGTCCTGGTAAAAGCCAAACCCGCGCTGGCAAAAAGCGCTTGCGTCCGCTTGATGCATGGCGGCAAGCTCGCGGCCCAAAGTTTGCCAGTAGTCGCCGCGGGGCTCTCCGCTGTTGATGTATTCCATCAGCAAAAAACTGTAGCCGACTTCTTGGCCGTCGTCAGTCCCGGCGCAAAGAATTTTTGGCGTCCTTATCGTTCCTGTTTGCGCGATCGCAAAAATGCCCGCCGCCTCCGCAATAAAGGACTGGGCCTTTTCCTTTGCGTTGGCCTTCATAAAAACTGTGTCGCCGGTGTTGAGCGAAAGCGCGTACGACTTGTTAATGTCTCCGCCCATAACGCGGTCAGTCCGCTGTATCGCCACCGACTTTCCAAACAGCGTCACCAAGGCCTCGGCCAAAGACTTAAATTGCAAAACAGGACAAGGGGTCATATCACTCTCCGCCAGAAAATAAATTCGAAATCGTAATCGCCGCAAAAATCAAGACGCAGCCCAAAATCATGATTGGCGTAAGGCGCTCGTGCAAAAATATCGCGCTGAACAAAACGCCAAAGACGGATTCCAGCGACAAAAAGAGAGAGGCCAGCGAAGACTCCATGTACTTAAGGCAAATGTTTTGCAAGCTAAAGGCGATAAGCGTGCTGAATATTCCCAAATACAAGACAGAGCAAAAAACGCGCGCGCTTTGCATTTGTTCCACTGGAAACGCTCCGTCGTAAAAAGGCGCGAACATCAAAGAAAAAATCGCGGCAAAAATAAATTGCAAAATCGTGAGCAAAAGGGGGCCGTCTTTTTGGTTGAACAAACTAGTAAAGACAATGTGCAGCGCGAACAAAACGCCGCACATCAAAGTCAGCGCGTCGCCGACGTTCATTGTCAAAGCGCCGTCCTCTTTTTTTAGCGCCAGCATTCCGATTCCGCACAAGGCCATAACCGCGGCAAACACCGCCACCGCCTTTGGCTTTTTGCGCATAACAGGCCAGGCAAAAAACGGAATTAAAATCACATAGAGCGTTGTCAAAAAAGCGTTCTTTCCGGCGGTGGTGTACTTGCAGCCGATTGTTTGCACGGCGTAAGCGGCGAACAAAAAAAATCCGGTAAAGGCTCCGCGCAAAACGGTTTGCAAGCCGGCTGTCCTTAGCCGCTTAAAAAAAACAAGCGACATGGCGACAGCGGCAATGCTAAAGCGCATGGCCATCATCCACACAGGCCCGATGTAGTCAAGGGAATCTTTTACGATTACAAAGGCAAAGCCCCAAATGGCGGCGGTGGCCACCAAGCCGATTGAGGCGAGCGCTTTTATGGAACTTTTATTCATAGAAACTAAAAACGATTGCAAGCCAAAGACTGCGCCGCCGCGCAATTTTAGTCTTGCAAACAATCTCAGTCATGCCGCTCGCGGACCAGGTAATCCTTAAAGCCCTTCTTTTCTAGCGCGTTGAGCGTGGGCTGGACCTTGTCCGTAGGCAAGTCTTTTATGATCAAGCGGGTGATTCCGCTTTTGGTCGTTTGAAAGGCAAGATGCTTAAGGCCGGCGGCTTGGGCGTCGGCGGCAAAAAGTTCGGCGTTCTTTCTGGAAGAAAAAGCGCCAAGCTGTATGTTCCAACGCTCGCAGTTTGCGGCGTTTTTAGTAAAGGCGGCCACATTTTGGTCTTTCAAAGCCTTTTGGTCTTTGTTTGCGTTGCCGCCGGCCGATTTTTGGCCTTGCGACGCGTTTATGGAAGAGCCGTCCGCTCCCAAAATTTCAAGGCTGACTTTTGCCGTTCCGCTTTTAATCATGCCGATTTTGACGGCGGCGGCCTTGGACAAATCGATTTCGCGGCCTTTTACAAAGGGACCGCGGTCGTTGATGCGCACCACGACCGACTTTCCGTTTGAAAGGTTTGTCACCTTTACCTTTGTGTTAAAAGGAAGCGTCTTGTGCGCGGCGGTCAAGTCGTACATATTGAAGATTTCGCCGTTGGAAGTCTTGCGGCCGTGATACTTGTCGGCGTAATAAGACGCGACCGCGCTGTTTTTGTAAAGAGAAAGGCTGTTCGAGGCAAAGGCGCCGCG
>JAFZLA010000034.1 GCA_017551705.1 Treponema sp. | reverse complement strand
GCGTTGCTCACGGAAAGACAGGACTTCGATGCAAAAAAGATGATGGGCGAATACAAGCCCATGAATCTTGTTGATCAAGCTCTGGCCGCCATAAATTAAATAGCTTAGAAAGTTGACTTGTTTGTTGACTTTTTATGGGAGTGAAAAAGATGAACATTAATTTTCGAAAAGCAGAGATTTCAGACGCTGAAAGGCTCATAGAAATTTACAATTCCTCATTTTATTCTGACTTCATAAAATATGGCGAGTGCCCTGCTTATGGAAGAAGCAAAGAGGAGATGGAGAAGTCGATAATTGATTATCCAAAATTTCTGATTATGAAAGACGGCAAATCGGTCGGCTGCATTTCCTGCAGAGAGATTGAGAAAGGAAATTTTGAAGTCGGATGCTTGTGCGTGATTCCAGAGTTTCAGGGCAAAGGCATTGGAACTGCGGCCATGGAATTTGCAAAATCTCATTACAAGGATTGGAGGAAATTCACTCTGGTAACACCGGCAGATAAAAGTCAGAATGTAAAGTTTTACACAGAAAAATGCGGCTTTAAAATTCAGGGCTCTGAGATGGATGGCGATGTAAAAGTGTTACGGTTTGTATTAGAGAAATAGAATAAAGTGGGGGAAGTGTGGATAAACAAATAATTGAAGCCGCTAAAGTTTATATACATGATTTGTTCAAGAGCAATTCGGATGGGCACGATGAAAACCATTCGTTAAGAGTTTATCAGACTGCCGTTCAAATTGCAAAAGGATATCCGGAGTGCAACATGGCGGTTGTTGAACTATCTTCCTTGCTCCACGATGTTGACGACCACAAGTTGTTTGACACAAAAGACAACATGAATGCAAGACAATTCCTAAAAAGCCATTGCGTTGAAAATGATGACATCGAATTGATATGCCAAATTATCAACGGAGTGTCTTTCAGTAAAAATAAAGGGGAGCGGCCTCAAACCCTTGAAGGAAAAATAGTTCAGGACGCTGATAGGATAGATGCAATCGGCGCTGTAGGAATTGCAAGAACATTTGCTTATGGCGGCAAGGCGGGAAGGTCTTTGGAATCTTCCTTGCAGCATTTTAAGGATAAGCTTTTGCTTCTAAAAGATATGATGAATACAGAAGAGGCAAAAAAAATAGCGGAAAGCCGTCATTTATATATGGAGAATTTTTTAATTGAATTTCGCAAGGAGTTGAATGAAATATGAAAGATTATATTTTGCTTTTGCCGATTATTTTTATTTTTCACGATATGGAAGAGATAATAGGCTTTGAACGGTTCTTTAAAAACAATCAGGATCTGTTTGAGCGTTTTCCTAAAATAACGGCTGTCTACAAAGATTTTAAAACTGACGGATTCGCGCTTGCGGTATATGAGGAATTTATCCCCTTCTTTGGGGTAAGCCTTTTGGCCTATTTCTTTCCGGGAAAAATTCTTTGCGCGCTCTGGTTTTCTCTGATGCTGGCTTTGACGGCTCATTTTGTTATTCATATTGGACAGAGCGTGTTCGTCAGAAAATACATTCCGTCATTTGCCACAAGCGTTATCTGCCTTCCCATAAGCATTCTCATATTGATAAAATGCGCCGCTTTTGTTAAGTTTGATTTTGTAAGCGTACTTTGCATTGTTGTAGGCATTGTTGCGATGATGATAAATCTAAGATTCGCTCATGCAATCATGCGCTGGTTCAATAGGAGCAAATTATGAAAATTGCTGTGTTCACAGATATTCACGGAAACCTTAACGCATTAAAGAACGTGCTCGCTCAAATCAAAGAAAAAAATGTCGATAAGACTATCTTTTTGGGTGACATTTTTCAGCGTGGCAATGAAGAAATTGAATGTCTGGACTTGTTGAGGTCTAGCGGGGTAATCTGCCTTAAAGGAAACTGTGAGCTTTATCTTGAGCATGACGTTGATATAGACCCGGATGTTGAATACCTTAGGGGGTATTATGACGGAATGAGGCAAAGGCTTTCTGCCGAACAAATGCAGTTTGTCAGGCAGATGTCTTTGTTCCACGAAGAAGAATGTTTTGGACGAAAAATGCGTTTTTCGCACTTTTTGTTTAAAGATATAAACGCGCCCTATCCCTTCCTGCAGCTTTCATCGTTAAAGGACGGCTCGTTTGATAAGGCGTGCAAAAGCGAAAGTGTGACAAAATACAATCTTGTTGTGGTTGGGCACTCTCATAAAAATTTCGTCAACGGAAATGTTGTTTCCGTTTCGGCCTCTGGACTTGAAGAAGCGTCGTTTCTTTTGATTGAAGCTGGCGAGAATGAAATTAAATTTGAGCGTATCAGTTTGGAAGGAAGAAAATCGATTATTTTTGATTTGGACGGAACTCTGTGGGACGCTACTGGCTGCGCGCCCGCTATTTGGAACCGGATTTTTGACAAACACAGTGAAGTGAAATTCCGAATGACGCAGGAACTTGCCGCTTCTTTGATGGGAAAGACAATGGAAGAAATCGGCGACGCTTTGTTTCCGAATCTTCCTGTCGAACAGCGTCGCAAAATCGTCGATGAGTTTGGCGATGAAGAAGTCGCGTATCTTAAGGAAAATGGCGCGGTTCTATTTTCTGGAATGAAGGAAACGATTCAAAAACTTTCCGCCGATTACGATTTGTATATCGTAAGCAATTGTCAGGACGGCTATGTTCCTGCATTTATGACGGCTCACAAAATGGAAGCGTTTTTTAAGGACATAGAAATGTCGGGACGCACCGGCATGGACAAAGGAAAAAACATTTGCCTGATTATGGAAAGGAACGGAATTGCAAAAACAGACGCTGTTTATATCGGCGACACTGAAGGCGACGAAAAAGCGACAAGGTTTGCAGGCATTCCTTTTGTTTGGGCAAAATACGGATTCGGCAAAGCCGTGTCTCCTGACGCTGTTCTGAATGACATAACGGAACTTCCGTCTGTTATTTCCAATCTGCTATAGTATGCCAAAAAGGAGCGAAAAATAATGAAAGCATTTATTGTTTACTGTCATCCGTCGGAAGATTCATTCACGCGTCATGTGCGCGATTCTTTTATCAAGGGAGTTGTTGATTCCGGCAACGAATACGAGATTTCTGATTTGTACAAGATGAATTTTAAAACCGATTTGTCAGAAAAAGAATATCTGCGCGACGCCTTTTATAAGAACACGCCGGATCTGGCGGAGGACATTCTTGCCGAGCATAAAAAAATCAATTCCTGCGACGCGATTGTTTTTATCTATCCTGTCTTCTGGACTGAAGCCCCTGCAAAATTAGTCGGCTGGTTTGACCGCGTATGGTCGCACGGTTTTGCTTACGGCGAGAACAGGACTATGAAAGTTCTGGACAAAGCTTTGTTCCTTGTGACGGCCGGAAACACAATGGAGCGGCTTGTAAACTTTGGACTTTTGGACAGCATGAAAAAAGTGATGATTGGCGACAGAATTTTTGACCGCGCTAAAAAATCTGACTTTGTTGTTTTCCCCGGCATGAGCAGAGAGCTTGATTCCCGCGAGCAGAATTTTGAAAAGAATCTGGCCGCGGCATACGAAAAAGGAAAAAATCTGTTTTAGGAGTTGTAAATGATAAAAAGAATCGGCAAGGACGAAATACCGGAATGTGTGGAAGTTATCAAAAGCAGTTTTAAAACTGTCGCTGACGAATTCGGCTTTACGCCGGAAAATGCGCCGCGTTTTACTGCATTTGCAACTACCGTGGAACGGCTTGAATATCAGATTGATGTTGAGAACCGGCAGATGTACGCAAATTATACAGATGGAAAAATCACAGGATATTATTCGCTTGTTGCACTGGAAGAGGGAAAAGAATTTGAGCTTAGCAATCTTTGCGTTCTTCCCGAATACAGGCACAAGCAGATTGGAAAATCTCTTCTTGATGATGCGTTTGAAAAGGCAAAAGCTCTGGGTTGCTCAAAAATGAAAATTGGAATTGTGGAAGAAAACAAACGGCTCCGCAAATGGTATGAAGAAAACGGTTTTGCACATGTTGGAACCGAGAAGTTTGATTTCTTTCCGTTTACATGCGGATATATGGAAAAGCAATTATAGGTGGAAAAATGAGATTAAGGCCATTTATCTTGGATAAAGATTTTGACGCAATAAAAGACTGGATTGCAGACGAAAGAATCAATGCGATGTGGTGCGCGAATCATTTTAAATTTCCGCTTGAAAAATCGGATTTTGAAAGTGTTGTTAAGAAATTTGCGGATAATTTTGACGAAAGCCCGTTTGTCGCTACTGACGATGACGGAAACCTTGTCGGCTATTTTGGCTATTCGCTTAACCTTGAGACAAACGAAGGAATGCTTGGTTTTGTAATGGTCAATCCAAAAATGCGCGGAAAAGGCTATGGAAAACAAATGCTAAAACTTGCGCTGGAATACGCGTTCAATATCAGCAAGGCGGATTCGGTTCAATTGAACGTGTTCCCGGAAAATATTCCGGCAAAAAAATGCTATGAGAGCGTTGGCTTTAAAGAACGCAATCTTACGCCAAACGCTTTTGCCTTTAAGGATGAATGTTGGGCAAGATGCAATATGGTAATTTGCAAATAAACTGGAGAAGCGCAAAGCATTTACGGCGAAAGCAGCCGAGTGTATGAAAAAAGATTTAGGGAGGAATAAAATGAACTGCAAGAAAACAGCGGACGGATTTACAATCAAATACAACAATCTGAACGCGAATGAATTTCTGTACCTATGGAAATCCGTTTGGGGCGAGCCGCCTTCTTTGGAACAGACAGAGCTTGCGATGAAGAACACGCTCTTTAGGGTGTCGATTTTTGACGGAGAAAAAATTGTGGCGATGGCAAGGGCAATCGGCGACAAGGGTTTGTGCTATTACATAAAGGATGTCGTCGTCCATCCCGACTACCAGAGCAGGGGCTTGGGAAGAATTTTGATCGGCGAAATTCTTGAATACATTAACGCTAACGGCGCGGAGGGAACGGAAATTGCCGTCGAGCTATGCGCAATGCCTGACAAGATTCCTTTCTACGAAAGATTTGGCTTTGCGTCAAACGAAGCGCAAAGGTTAAGGATAATGTATGAAGTTAAAAAGATTTAGGGGCAAAATAAATGGTTTTGTTAGTTGTAGACACGCAAAAGGGCTGCTTTAACGAAGATTTGTATTCGTTTGAAACAGTCAGGAAAAATATAAAGCAACTGATTGCCGTAGCGAGAGAAAACAATGTTGAAGTCATGTATGTTCAGCATGATGACGGCCCTGGCAAAGATCTGGACAAGGCTACGGACAGCTATGAAATATATGAGGAGTTTGCGCCTAAAAACAACGAAAGGCGGTTTGAAAAGAATGTGAACAGCGCTTTTCATCCTATGACAGGTTTGACAGAATATCTGCAATCCAAAAGCGAAAAAGATATCATCATCGTCGGCGTGTCAACAGACTATTGCATGGACGCGACGGTTAAGAGCGGATTCGAAAAAGGCTTCAACATGATTGTTCCGGCATACGCAAATTCAACTTATGACAATCCCTATTTTGATAAGGAAACAGCCTACAAATATTACAATGAATTTATGTGGCCAAGACGTTACGCAAAAATAACCGCAGTAGAAAAGGCAATCAAACTTTTAAAATCTGAAATAACAATAAAGGATATTTAAGATGGCAAATCCGTGGGAAGAAATAAAACTTGACGACTACGAAAAGCGCATGAGCCTGGATTTTAAGAACTGCCTTATGCATAAGGTATTTGGAACAAAGGAAAACGCGGAATATGTTGACAGGGAAGGAGCTTACCTGATTCCCATAAAAAGCGGTCAGATTGGAGTCGTTAAAACTCCCAAAGGGTTTTTCTTCCTCGGCGGCGGAATAGAAAAGGGAGAAAGCCACAGCGAATGTATAAAACGCGAGTGCCTCGAAGAAGCCGGCTTTGAAGCGGTGGTCGGAGAAAAAATCTGTTCCGCAGAAACGTATTTCCTGCATGAGACAATCGGCTATTTTCATCCGATTCAGACTTATTATGCGGGAAGTCTGACAGAACGAGTTTGTGAGCCGACAGAAAGCGACCACAAATTCGTATGGATTGACTGCGATGAGCTTCGTGGCAAGATGTATCTTGAAATGCAGAATTGGGCATTGGAAAAGGCATCGGGGCTAGAATGAAAAAGTGACTTTATAAACAATATTCTGCTTAAGGCAAAGTCGGAATAAACTGAGGAGAAAATAATTATGGAATTTCGTGAATTAAACGAAGGTGATTTGGACTCGCTGATAAAACTCTACGAGCAGCTGGACGGATCAAACGAAGGCTTTACGGTTCAGGACGCGCGCGCTGTTTGGAAAAGCGAAATCGAAGGAAATAAAAACATAAAATACTTTGGCGCGGTCGAAGACGGAAAAGTCATTTCAACCTGCTTCTGCCTTATAATCCCCAACCTTACCCGGCTTGGAAGCTCGGCCTGTTTTGTCGAGAATGTTGTCACCGACAAAGACCATAGGGGGCAGGGCCTTGGCAAAAAAATCATGGAAAGGGCGATAGCTTTTGCCCGCGAAAGAAACTGCTACAAAGTGATTCTGGAAAGCGCCAGCTTTAGAAAAGAGGCCCACCAATTTTACAAAAACTTGGGCTTTGACGGAGACGCCAAAAAAGCCTTTATCATGAAGCTTAAGGATTATTGACAAAAAACGTATAAAATAGTATAAATATACAAACGGCAAAGAGGTCGTAGATATTATTCCGTCATGGGCGGAATTATGTCTACGACCTCTTTTTTTTGGAGAACCAAAGATGAAAACACTTTATGAACCAAGTTTTGAACATGACAATTGCGGCATCGGCGCGGTTGTAAATATTGACGGAAGCAAGTCTCACAAAATTGTGGACAACGCGCTTAGCATTGTAGAAAAACTTGAACACCGCGCGGGCAAAGACGCTTCGGGCGAAACAGGAGACGGCGTTGGAATCTTGGTTCAGATTAGCCATGATTTTTTTAAGAAGGAAGCGGCTGCGCTTGTCGGAAAGCTTGGCGAGCGCGAATATGGCGTCGGGCAGTTTTTCTTTCCCGCTGACGGCTATGAGAGCGAAAAGACCCGTTTTGAAAAATGTTGCGCTGCGGAAGGCCTTAAGTTTATTGGCTGGCGCAAGGTTCCTGTAAATGCTGACGTTCTGGGCAAAAAAGCGCGCGAATGCATGCCTGAGATTTGGCAGGGCTTTGTTGAAAAACCGGCGGATTGTGATGCTGGAGTTGACTTTGACCGCAAGCTTTATATTTTGCGGCGCGAGTTTGAGAAAGGGGGCGTTGCGGGGGCAACCCCCGCTGGAAGGGGTAGCGAGCGGCGAAGCGCGAGCGAGGGGAAGGCTTTCCCCACCTACGTCTGTTCCTTGAGTTCCCGCACCATTGTTTACAAGGGAATGTTCCTTGTTCACGAGCTGCGAACCTTTTACAACGACTTGCAGTCTGCCGATTACGCTTCGGCGCTGGCGATCGTGCACTCGCGCTTTTCCACAAACACGCAGCCAAGCTGGCAGCGCGCCCACCCAAATCGTTACATCGCGCACAACGGAGAAATCAACACTATCCGCGGAAACGTTGACCGAATGCTTGCGCGCGAAGAAACCTTGCGTTCGACAAAACTTAGCGACGCTCAGATGCAAAAAATTCTTCCTGCCGTTGACACGGGCGGTTCCGACTCCGCGATGCTTGACAATACGCTTGAGTTCCTTTTGATGAACGGGGCGCCGCTCCCGCTTGCTGTCATGATGTGCATTCCCGAGCCTTGGAAGCATGACGACAACATGTCGCCTCTCAAAAAAGATTTTTACCACTACTGGGCTACGATGATGGAAAGCTGGGACGGCCCCGCCGCAATTTTGTTCAGTGATGGAGACGTTCTTGGCGCGACGCTTGACCGTAATGGACTTAGGCCAAGCCGCTACTATATTACAAAAGACGGCATGCTCATTTTGTCGAGCGAGGTTGGCGTCCTTGACATTCCGGAAGAAAATATAAAGGTTAAGTCGCGCCTGCAGCCTGGCCGCATTCTTCTTGTTGACACTGTTCAGAAAAAAATTATAAGCGACGAAGAGTGCAAGGCTGAATATGCAAGGCAGTTTCCTTACGGCGAATGGCTTGACATGAACCTTATTCATCTTGCCGACCTTAAGATTCCGAATAAAAAAATTCCGACGCGCGCCCTTGAGGAGCGCAATATTTTGTACCGCGCTTTTGGCTGGAACTATGAAGACATAAACGAAATGATTTTGCCTATGGCGCGAAACGGCGTTGAGCCTACCGCAAGCATGGGCGTTGACACTCCGCTTGCCGTAATGAGCGAAAAGCACCAGAGCCTCTTTAGTTATTTTAAGCAGCTCTTTGCGCAAGTTACAAATCCGCCGATTGACAGCCTGCGCGAAAAAATCGTCACTGACACAACGGTTTATGTTGGAACTGACGGAAACCTTTTGGAGCCTGTCGCCAAAAACTGCCGCGTGCTCGAAATTAACAATCCAATTTTGACAGGAACGGATTTGATTAAAATTGCGGCGTTGAATCAACCGGGGCTTAGGGCAAAGACGATTTCACTGTTAATGTCATTCCCGCGCCCGACAATGACAAGTGATGGGAAGATTCTTGAGTCCGCCCTCGAAAATCTTTTCCTGCAAATCGACGCAGCCTACGCAGAGGGCTACAACATCATCATTCTTAGCGACCGCGGCGTTGACCGCGAGCGCGCCGCCATTCCCGCTATTCTTGCGGTCAGCGCTGTCGAGCAATATCTAATCCGCACTAAAAAGCGAACCGCCGTTTCCATCATTCTTGAAACTGCCGAAGTGCGCGACGTTCACCAGGCCGCGATGTGTCTTGGTTACGGCGCGCGGGCGATAAACCCGTATTTGGCGCACGAAGCGATTGCCGAGCTAATTGACCAAAAGCTTTTGGACAAGGACTATCACACGGCCATTGACGATTACAACAAGGCGATTATAAACGGCATTGTAAAGATTGCGGCAAAGATGGGAATCAGCACAATTCAGTCTTACCAATCGGCCCAGATTTTTGAGGCGGTCGGAATTGCAAGCGACGTTATAGAAAAATATTTTACGAATACAGTCAGCCGTGTTGGAGGAATTGGCCTTAAAGAAATAGAAGAGGATGTCCGCTACCATCACGCGCAGGGCTTTGACCCTAACGGCCTTACGGTAAACCAGCACCTTGATTCTGTTGGAAATCATAAGCTGCGAATGGGCCCCACTGCCGAAAGCCATCTTTATAATCCGGAAACTATTGTCGCCCTGCAGCAGTCCACCCGCAACGGAGACTACGCCCGCTTTAAGGAATACACGGCGTTGGTTGACGACAACGCCCATCCGCACACTTTGCGCGCCATGCTTGACTTTAATTTTGAGGCTGGAACTGGCGAGATTCCGATTGACCAAGTTGAAAGCGTTGAAGAAATTGTAAAGCGCTTTAAGACTGGCGCCATGTCTTACGGCTCTATTTCTGAAGAAGCCCACAAGTGCATGGCCGCCGCGATGAACCACCTTCACGGAAAGTCAAACTCCGGCGAAGGCGGCGAAAAGCCTGAGCGTCTTGGAACTGAATACAACAGCGCGATAAAGCAGGTCGCCAGCGGCCGCTTTGGCGTTACGGAAGAATATCTTTTAAGCGCAAAAGAAATTCAAATTAAAATGGCTCAGGGCGCCAAGCCTGGAGAGGGCGGCCATCTTCCTGGCAAAAAGGTTTATCCTTGGATTGCAAAGACCCGTTACGCAACTCCGGGCGTCGCTTTGATTTCGCCGCCGCCGCACCACGACATTTATTCCATCGAAGACCTTGCCCAGCTTATTTACGATTTGAAAAATGCCAACCGCGCCGCAAGGATAAGCGTAAAGCTTGTAAGCGAAGCGGGCGTAGGCACTATTGCGGCCGGCGTCGCCAAGGCTGGCGCGCAGGTAATTTTGATTAGCGGCCATGACGGCGGAACTGGCGCGGCTCCAATTTCTTCCATTCATCACGCGGGCTTGCCTTGGGAGCTTGGCCTTGCGGAAACACACCAGACTTTGATACAAAACGGTTTGCGCGGCCGCGTGGTGATAGAAACTGACGGCAAGCTTATGAGCGGCCGCGACGTTGTGATCGCCGCTTTGCTTGGCGCCGAAGAATTTGGCTTTGCGACCGCTCCGCTTATTGCGATGGGCTGCTCTATGATGCGCGTTTGCCAGCTGGACACCTGTCCGTTTGGCGTCGCGACCCAGAACGAAAAGCTCCGCGCAAAGTTCCCCGGAAAGCCAGAATACGTAGAAAACTTTATGAAGTTCATCGCTCAGGAAATGCGCGAGATTATGGCAAAGTTTGGAGTACGGACAGTAGAAGAGCTTTGCGGCCGAACCGATTTGCTTAAGCTCAAGGACAGACAGGGATTCAAGAGGGCGGGACTTGTTGACATGAGCAGAGTGCTTGCGAACGCCAAAGGCGGGAGCGACGCATGGAAGCGCGACCGCTCGCTTTTTGACTTTAAGCTTGAGAAAACTGTTGACCTTACAAAATTGGTTCCTGACTTTGAGAAGAACAAGAGTCAAGGCGCGATTGACATTCAGTCAACCGACCGCGCCGTCGGCACAATCTTGGGAAGCGAAATCCAAAAGAAATTCGGCAACACGCTTTCTGACGACACTTATGTCGTGAACTTTGCGGGAGGAGCAGGCCAAAGCTTTGGCGCCTTCATTCCAAAGGGACTCACGCTGCGCCTTACAGGAGACGCCAACGACGCTTTTGGAAAAGGCTTGAGCGGCGGAAAGCTTGTGATCAAAAAGCCGGACGCTTTTGACGGCGACGCCGCTTCAAACATCATCGTTGGAAATGTCGCGTTGTTTGGCGCCACAAGCGGAAGGGCCTTTATTAACGGAGTCGCCGGCGAGCGCTTCTGTGTCCGCAACTCTGGCGCGACTGTTGTAGCCGAAGGTTGCGGAGACCACGGTCTTGAATACATGACTGGCGGCGCGGCTGTCATTCTTGGCGGAACTGGCAAAAACTTGTGCGCCGGCATGAGCGGCGGAGTGGCCTATGTTCTTGATGAAAATCACGACCTTTACAAGCGCCTTAACCACGAGCTTGTAAAAATGTACGCCCTTGATGATGAAACCACAACTTTGCGCGAGTCTACTGATGAAGAAAATCTTCGCAGCTTGATCGAGCAGCATGCGGCGGAGACTGGCAGCGAACGCGCCAAGGCGATTCTTGCTGACTGGCCGCGCTATAGGACATGCTTCAAAAAAATCATTCCCAATGATTATCTAAAGATAATGAAGGAAATTGCCGCGCAAGAAAAGACAATCAAAGACCACGACGAGGCGGTGCTTGCGGCATTCCGCAAGTGCACGGCATAGGAGGAACATAAGATGAGCAAGCCAACAGGATTCATGGATTATAAAAGAATAGAAAACGCAAATGTTCCGCCCTTGGAACGAATCTTAAACTTCAAGGAGTTCCATCCAAAGCTTGACCAAAAGGCCCGCCGCGAACAGGCTGCCCGCTGCATGAACTGCGGCGTTCCTATGTGCGGC
Source organism: Treponema sp. (assembly GCA_017551705.1). Classification (GTDB taxonomy): domain Bacteria; phylum Spirochaetota; class Spirochaetia; order Treponematales; family Treponemataceae; genus Treponema_D. The sequence continues at coordinate 10,655 of JAFZLA010000034.1, read as the reverse complement.
TCCGCGCTCAAGCTAAAAGGAATGGTGACGGGTTGCCCGCTCCATAACTTTATTCCGGAATGGAACGACGCGCTTTATAACGGTCAGTATGACATGGCCGCATGGAGACTTCTAAAAACTTCGAGCTTCCCTGAATTTACCGGCCGCGTTTGTCCCGCTCTTTGCGAAAAGGCCTGCAATTGCGGCAGCCCTACCGTTGGCCAAGGCCCTGTCACAGTTCACGACAATGAGCTTTTTATAATCGAAAAGGCTTTTGAATCCGGTTACATGAAGCCCGAAATTCCTGCAAAGCGCAGCGGAAAAAAAGTCGCTGTTATTGGTTCTGGCCCGAGCGGGCTTGCCGTCGCGGACTGGCTCAATCGCCGCGGCCACAGCGTCACGGTTTTTGAGCGCGAAGACAAGGCCGGCGGACTTTTGATGTACGGCATTCCAAACATGAAGCTTGAAAAATCAATAATCGACCGCCGCGTTAATCTTATGAAAGCCGAAGGCGTTGAGTTTGTTTTTAACGCCGATGTGGGACGCGGCGCTTCGGCCGACCATATTTTAAATGAGTTTGACGCTGTCGCGCTTTGCTGCGGCGCCAAAAAAGCGCGCCCTCTTAATGCGACAGGCATAGACGCAAACGGAGTTTTCTTTGCGGTAGATTTTTTGAAGGCTGTAACAAAATGCGTGATTTCTACCAGCGAGGCTTTGGAAAAAATTAACATGCAGCCTACAAACGGCCAGATTGCCCAAATGCTGCAGGAGCGGTACGGCATTGAAGTTGAAGGAAAACATGTGGTGATTGTAGGCGGCGGCGACACAGGAAACGATTGTTGCGGATCTTCAATCCGTTTGGGAGCGGCCAGCGTCACTCAGATTGAAATGATGCCTTGCCCGCCTGTCGAACGCGCGGCCAACAATCCTTGGCCTGAGTGGCCCAAAGTTCTTAAAGTCGATTACGGCGCCGAAGAGTCAATCGCAAAGTTTGGCCACGATCCGCGCGTTTACGAAAGCACTGTAAAAGAAGTGATCAGCGAGAACGGTCATGTCTCCGCAGTCCGAACGGTTGAAGTTGAATTCCAGACGGTTGACGGAAAACGCCAGCTTGTTGAGCGCGCGGGAACGGAAAAAACTTTGCCTTGCGATTTGCTCCTTGTGGCCGCAGGCTTTACTGGTTGCGAAGAATACACGGCGAACGCCTTTGGGGTGGAGCTTGGTCCAAGGGGAACTGTCGCGGCGGAAGAGTATGCCACAAGCAATCCAAAAATATTTTCGGCGGGCGACATGCGCCGGGGACAATCGCTTGTTGTATGGGCAATTGCCGAAGGCCGCGAGTGCGCCAAACGGATTGACGGCTTTTTGATGGGGTCGTCGCAATAGGCGGATTTATCCGTACGTTTTGATAATCTTCTCGGCCACGGCGGTCTTTTTAAGGCCTGAGTCCATCGCCTCTTTTTCGATGTAGCGATGGGCTTCTTGTTCGGTCATGCTCATGTTCTGCATCAAAAGCATTTTTGCGCGGTTTACCTGCTTGATTTCTTCCATCTTGACTTTGAGTTTTGTGGTCTGGCTTGAAAGAACTTGAACCTTGTACTGCATGGCGATGGCCGCTTTTATCATATTGTAAAAATAAAACTGGTCAAACGGATTTGTGACGGCGATAATTCCATAGCCCTCGACGCGATAGCTCACTTCTTCAAACAGCGCGGTCGGGGTTAGCAAAAGAATTGTTGACAGCCCTTCGGAAGCGTCTGTCGCAAAATCAGCGCCTTCTCCTTCGGCATAGTCCACAAGGATTATGTTGTAGCTGCGCTCCGCGACGCGGCGGCGGGCTTCGTTAAAGTCGCTTAAAACATCGGTTTCAAAAAGCGGCGCAAGAAGCATTGCGCTTATGGATTGAGAAAGCTTTGAATCTTTTGCGACAACTAAAACGCTGTGAGTGTCTTCTGTCATTTTTTAGAATCCAAGCGCTTCCTTAATGAATGAACTGCTCTCGGCGATTTTGCGCGCTGAATCCAGAGTGTCCGGCAATGTTTTGATGTCCGGGCGATTGCTGGGCTTGTTGGAATCATCAAACAGATTTTCCACGACAGGTTCCGGCGGCTCAAGATTGTTTTTTATGCCGTCCAAAGCGGCGTATATCAAGAGCGTAAAAACAATATAAGGATTGCATTCGCTGTCAGGCGTGCGGATTTCCATGCGGCTTGCGTCGTCGCTTGTAATTGCAGGAACGCGAATAAAGGTTGAGCGGTTTTCGCGGCCCCAAGCAATGTATTTTGGAGCCTTGCAAGAGCCAAGACGGTCGTAAGAGGCTTCGGCGCAGTTCATGTAATAAGAAAGCTCTTGGGCATGCGCTAAAATTCCCGCAATCACATTTTGCTTTTTGGAAGCGTCTGAGCAAGAAATGTTTATATGAAAGCCGCTTCCAGCTTTGTCTTCAATTGGCTTTGGAGAAAAGTCCGCGTAAAGGCCAGCGCTTGCGGCTCGTGTGCGCACAATCCATTTAAAGGTCGCGGCGTTGTCCGCGGCAGTGAGCGCGTCGGCGTGGCGGAAGTCAATTTCGTTTTGGCCCGGGCCTTCTTCGTGGTGGCTTGCTTCCGGCTGAATGCCCATCTGTTCCAAAGTAAAGCAAATTTCGCGGCGGATGTTTTCGCCCTTGTCTTCGGGAGCGATGTCCATATAGCTTGCGTTGTCAAAAGGAATTTTCGTTGGCTCGCCTTTTTCGTCCAGCTTGAAGAGGTAGAATTCAATTTCGGTGCCAAAACTAAAATCAATGCCATATTCATCACGGGCTTTTTTAACGGCGTTGGCAAGAAGAGTGCGGCAGTCTTTTTTGTAAGGAGTTCCGTCCGGGTGGGTGATTGTGCAGAACATGCGGACAACCTTTCCGGTGTTTGGCCGCCAAGGAAGCACGGACAGAGTGGTGGCGTCTGGGTGCAAAAACAAATCGGATTTTTCCGCGGATTCAAATCCGTAAATTGCGGAAGCGTCAAAGCTCACGCCGTTTTCAAAAGCGTTCTGCAATTGGCTCGCCATTATCGAAATATTTTTCTGCGCGCCTCGCAAGTCAAAAAAAGCAAGGCGAACAAATTTTACATCCTCTTCTTCAACATACTCTAAAACATCGCTTTGTGAATACATAACTGCACCTCGTTTCTTATTATATATGAACTATGTCCAAGCCTTCAAGCAAAATGATTGATGTCCACCAAGCTTGAGTTTTCAAGCGAATACGGCGAGGCAAGGCAATCAGCCAACGCGTTCGCTGTGTCGATTGCGGTCAGACAGTCTATGTCGCGCTCAACCGCAAGACGGCGGAGCTTTACGCTTTCGGCCACCGGGTCGCGGCCTTTTGAGGAGGTCGAAACTACGTAAACAACCTTGCCGCTTTCGAGCAGCGTCATCACGTTGTCGTTGTAATCTTCGTGAACCTTTGCGACATGGGTTACCGGCATTCCGCTTCGCTCAATTGTAGTGGCGTTTCCGCTTGTGGCGTAAAGGGTGAAGCCCATGTCGTAAAACTTTTTGGCAAGCGCGGGAAGTTCCGGCAAATCTGATTCGCGGACCGAGAATAAAATTCCGCCTTCTTTGTAAAATCTCCAACCGGCGGCGGCCATTCCCTTAAAAATCGCTTCTTCGCGGGTTGCGGCAATTCCCAAAACTTCGCCTGTGGACTTCATCTCAGGGCCTAGGTGGGTGTCGACGTCCATCAGTTTTTCAAAGCTAAAAACCGGAACCTTTACGGCAAAGTAATTTGGCTTTTTGTAAAGGCCCGTTCCGTATCCCATGTCGCAAAGTTTTTCGCCGAGCATCGCGCGCGTCGCAAGTTCAATCATCGGAACTCCGCTAACTTTGCTCAGGTATGGAACGGTGCGGCTGGAGCGAGGGTTGGCTTCAATAATGTAAAGGTCAGGGCCTGAGCCGTCGTCGTAAATCAAATACTGAATGTTTGTAAGTCCCTTGGTGCCAAGTGCCAGCGCAAGGTCTGTGGACTGACGGATTATTTTCTGTTCAATTTCCGGCGCAAAGGTTCCCGGGTACACAGCGATTGAGTCGCCGGAGTGAATGCCGGTTCGCTCAACGTGCTCCATAATTCCAGGAATCAAAACGTCTTGGCCGTCGCAAATGCAGTCAACTTCCAGCTCCTTTCCTTCCATGTATTTGTCAATCAAAACTGGATTTTCAATTCCGCCGCGCAAAATGATTTTCATGTACTCTTTTACGTCCGCGTTGTTGCGCGCGATGATCATGTTCTGGCCGCCAAGCACATAGCTTGGTCGCATCAAAACAGGGTAAGTGATTCTAGCGGCGGCTTCCAGCGCTTCTGCTTCCGTAAAAACTGTTAGGCCTTTGGGGCGTTTGATATTGAGGCGGTCGCAGAGCTCTTCAAAACGTTCGCGGTCTTCGGCAAGGTCAATCGCGTCGGCGCTGGTTCCAAGAATCTTCACTCCCTGGCTGTCCAAATATTTAGCAAGCTTGATTGCAGTTCCGCCGCCAAAAGCGACAACAACGCCAAGAGGTTTTTCAACTTTAAGAACGTTCATCACGTCGACGGGCGTGAGCGGTTCAAAGTAAAGACGGTCGGCAGTGTCAAAGTCGGTGCTGACGGTCTCCGGGTTGTTGTTTATGATGGCAACCTTGTAGCCCAATTTTTTGAGCGCCTGAACGCACTGAACGGAAGCGTAGTCAAACTCAATTCCTTGTCCAATGCGGATGGGGCCCGAGCCGAGAACTACAATGTTTTTGTTAGATGCGGTATCAGTAGGCGTCATTGTGAACTCCACCAATCGCGCGGCCGCTTGGCTCGTCCATGTTTTTCCAGGCGGCGTCCCATTCAAGGGCTTTTGCTGTTGAGCAAGCCACTCCCGCTTCGTGAGGAACGCAACGGGCGGCGCTGTCGCTTGGGAAGAGGCGGCTGTAGATTTCGCGGTAGTAGTATTCCTCTTTTGTTTTTGGAGGATTAACGGGGAAGCGGTTTTCGCGGCGGGCGAACTCCGCGTCGCTGACTTTTTCTTCGGTCATCTTTTTGAGGGTGTCAATCCAGTTGTAGCCTACGCCGTCGCTGAACTGCTCCTTTTGCCGCCATGCGATGTTTTCGGGGAGCAGGTCTTCAAAGGCTTTGCGCAAAATCCATTTCTCAATGCGTTGTTTTCCGTCCGGCAGTTTGATGTTCATCTTGTCGCTCGGGTTCAAGCCCATCGCGATGTCAATAAAATCTTTGTCAAGGAAGGGAACGCGGCCTTCGACTCCCCAAGCCATCAGCGACTTGTTCGCGCGCAGGCAGTCGTAAAGATGAAGCTTGCTCATTTTGCGGACCAGCTCTTCGTGGAACTCTTGGGCGTTTGGCGCCTTGTGGAAGTAAAGGTAGCCGCCAAAAAGTTCGTCACTTCCTTCGCCGCTCAAAACCATTTTGATTCCCATGGACTTGATTACGCGGGCCAAGAGGTACATTGGAGTGGAAGCGCGAACGGTTGTAATGTCGTAAGTTTCGATGTGATAAATAACGTCAGGCAGCGCGTCCAAGGCTTCCTGAATCGTAAAGTGAACTTCGTGGTGAACGGTGCCAATATAGTCCGCGGCTTTTTGCGCGGCGATAAGGTCAGGCGATCCTTCAAGACCGACTGCGAACGAGTGGAGCTGCGGCCACCAAGCGCTTTCTTTGCTGTCGCTTTCAACGCGCTTTTTGGAAAACTTTTGGGTGATTGCGGCGATGATTGACGAGTCGAGGCCTCCGCTCAAAAGAACGCCGTACGGAACGTCCGACATAAGCTGCGCCTTTACAGCCGCTTCAAGGCCGTTGCGGACTTTTTCGATTACGCTTGGGTTGATGACTTCGCCCTTGTCGTCGGTGGCTTTTGGCGCGTTCTTGACAGCGTCATAAGTTTCCCAGCCGCGCTTGTACCAGCGTGTTGGCTTTTCATCTTTTGAATAGAAGTAACATCCGTTAGGGAACTCTTCGATTGTCTGGCAGTCGCCTTCAAGCGCCTTGAGCTCGCTTGCGACATAATAGCGGCCGGCCTTGTCCCAGCCCTGGTAAAGCGGGATTACTCCAATTTCGTCGCGCGCAATAAGATAAACATCATTTTCTGAATCATAAAGGGCAAAGGCAAAAATGCCCGAAAGCTCTTCGACCATTTTTGTAAAATCACCGGACGCGCGGTATTTTTTATAAAGGGGAATGATCACTTCGCAGTCGCTTCCTGTGCGGAACTTGTAATTGCCTTCAAATTGCTTTCGGATTTCTTTGTGATTGTAGATTTCGCCGTTTGCCGCAAGAATGATTTTTTCGTCATCGCTTACAAGCGGCTGCTTTCCGCTAAGAGGGTCTACGATGGAAAGGCGTTCGTGGCTCAAAATTGCGTTGTCGCCTGTGTAAACGCCGCTCCAGTCCGGGCCGCGGTGGCGAATCTTTTTGCTCATTTCCAAAACTTGGGCGCGAAGCTCTTCCTTCAATCCTTCCGAAATCGGCTGGCTTCCGCTGTTTAAATCAAACGCTCCTACAAAACCGCACATATTTAATTCCTCCTTATCTATTTTCCTTTAAGAACATTTCCGCTTCGTTTTCGCCGCCGGTGGTTGAGTAGAAATACGGCGTTTCGGCGGAAAACTCGCCTGCGCAAGTGTCGACCATTTTGAATGACCGCGGCGGATAGAGAAGCTCTCCCTTGTCCGCCTTGCCGATTTTTTCCAGCTTCCACAAAAACCACTCGTCGATTTTTGTAATTTGGTGAATCTCCTCGACGCTCATAAGGCCGCGCTTGAGCGCCTGGTAAATTGCAAAGATTCGTTGGTCCGTGCATTTGCCAACGCGGTCGCGAATTTTTTCGTCGCCTTCTTTTACAAAGGCCGGCAGGTTCAAGTCTTTTACGCCAACTTCAAGGCCGCGGCAGGCCTTTAAAATCGCTTCTTCAAAATTTTGGCCAATCGCCATGACTTCGCCGGTCGCCTTCATCTGAGTTCCAAGGTCGCGCCTTGCGTAAACAAATTTGTCAAACGGGAACTTTGGCATTTTAACGACAACGTAGTCGAGAACCGGCTCAAAGCAGGCCTTTGTCTTTTTTGTTACAAAGTTGGGAATCTCGTCCAGCGTAAAGCCAACGGCGATTAGCGCCGCGACCTTTGCGATAGGGTAGCCTGTGGCCTTTGAAGCCAGCGCGGACGATCTTGAGACGCGCGGGTTCACTTCGATTACCGCATATTCAAAGCTGTCGGGATTCAGGGCGAACTGGCAGTTGCAGCCGCCTTCAATTTTTAGTGCGCTTATGATGTTCAAGGCGGCGCTTCGCAACATCTGATATTCTTTGTCCGCGAGCGTCACTGTCGGCGCGATTACAATTGAGTCTCCTGTATGAACGCCGACCGGGTCAAAGTTTTCCATTGAGCAGACAGTGATTACGTTTCCTGTTGAATCGCGCATCACTTCAAACTCAACTTCCTTCCAGCCGCTAATGCATTTTTCTACAAGTATTTGATGGATGGGCGAGCGGTGAAGTCCGTTATGGGCGATTTCGTCAAGTTCGCGGTCGTTGTTCACAATGCCGCCGCCGGTTCCGCCAAGGGTAAAGGCCGGCCGGATAATCGCAGGGAAGCCGATTTCGTTATGAACAAAATCGGCGGCGTCTTCGTAAGTTGTTACAACCTTTGACGGAATGCACGGCTCGCCGATCGCCTGCATCGTGTCTTTGAACATTTGGCGGTCTTCGGCCTTGTCGATTGTCTCTGGCCGCGCGCCAAGCAGCTGCACGTTATGCGAGGCGAGGAAGCCCGATTTTGCAAGCTCCATGCTCAAGGTCAAGCCAGTCTGGCCGCCAAGAGTTGAAAGCAAGGAATCCGGTTTTTCTTTTTCGATAATGCGCTGCAAGGTTGTGAGCGTGAGCGGCTCCAGGTAAATCTCGTCCGCCATTGAATGGTCTGTCATAAGGGTGGCCGGGTTTGAGTTTACAAGACAAACTTCAAGTCCAAGCTGCTTAAGGGCCTTGCAAGCCTGGTTTCCGGCGTAGTCAAATTCTGCGGCCTGGCCTATTACAATTGGTCCCGAGCCGATAATCATTACTTTGTGGATGTTGTTATTTAGAGGCATGGTTTTCCTCCATCATTTTCAAAAACTTGTCAAACAAAAAGTTTGTGTCATGCGGGCCGCCGCAGGCTTCGGGGTGGAACTGAACGCTAAAGGCCGGAATGTCGGTGTAGCTGATGCCTTCTACGGTTCCGTCGTTTACGTTGAAAAAACTCATCTTTGCGCATGTCGGCAGCGAGGCGTTTTCCACAGCGTAGCCGTGGTTTTGGCTAGTGATGTAAACGCGGCCTGTTTGCGTGTCCTTGCACGGATGGTTTCCGCCGCGGTGGCCGTATTTGAGCTTGCAGGTTTTACAGCCGCGGGCAAGGGCGAGCATTTGGTGGCCAAGACATATTCCAAAAATTGGAAGCGCTCCGGCGTCGCAAATCTTTTTTATCTCGCTTATTATTCCAACGTTCTCCGCGGGGTCGCCCGGGCCGTTGCTTAGCATGAGTCCGTCAGGCTTGAGCGCAAAAATTTCTTCCGCTGTTGTTGCGCAGGGAACGACCGTCACGCGGCAGCCGCGTTTTTCGAGTTCGCGTTGGATGTTCGCTTTTGCGCCAAAGTCCCAGAGAACGATTTTTTTTGAGGGGGATGTCTCCCTCTGCGCGTCCACTTTGTTGGCCGCTACCCTCTCAACGGGGGACACCCCCGTAACGCCCCCGTTAGAAGCGCCCTGCACGCTTTCAACTGCGCGCTCAATTTTGTAGTCAGCGATTTTTTGCAAGAGCGAGCCGTCAACTTTAGGACAAGCCTGTCCGCTCGCGATCATTCCGTTCATGACGCCGGACTCGCGAAGCTTTTTTGTAAGGGCGCGCGTGTCGATGCCGCAAATTCCTACAATTCCATGAGACTTTAAAAAATCGTCGAGCGTTCCGCCGCAGCGAAAGTTTGAAGGCTTGTCGCAAAGCTCGCGGACGATGTAGCCGCGTACCCAGCTTTTTTTGCTTTCGTAGTCCTGGGGAATGTCGCCGTAATTTCCGATGAGGGGGAAGGTTTGCGTTACGATTTGTCCGTAGTAGCTTGGGTCGGTAAGGGTTTCAAGGTAGCCGGTCATTCCTGTTGTAAAAACAGTTTCGCCAATCGCGCTTCCTGTCGCTCCTATTGAAAGCCCTTCAAAAACTGTTCCGTCCGCAAGAATTAAAAACGCCTTTGCCATATTCCCTCAAAAAAAAAGCGCCCACTCCATTTGGCGAAAGCATTTCGCCGAATCGAATGAACGCCTTTGTTCATATAATGTTATAGAACTTTGCGCGTTTTATGTCAAGGCCGTTCGTGTTTTTGCTGGAAAAAACGTAAATGTTGTTTCGAACGGTTTCACCGCGTCCTATGGACGCTACAAATTTTTTAATTTTTTTTTTCAAAACCTATTGACAAAATTTTTTTTGAGTAGTATAAAGGCAACATCAAACGACAAAGGCGTCGCGGGCATTGGGCTCTGCGACGCTTTTTTTTGTTTGAACGCGCTTTGTTGGGCGCGATAATATAATTAAAGGCAATGGCGCCGCGAAAGTTTTGGAGGACGCTCCAAAATTTGTCGCGGCGCTTTTTGTTTTAAAATCCTGGAGGAAAATATGGACGAGGTAACTCCGATTTTTGGAGAGAACGTTTTTAACGAAACAGTTATGAAAGCGCGCTTGCCTAAGGAAACTTACAAGCAGCTTATGAAAACAATCGAGGGCGGCGAAAAGCTTGACGCCAGCGTCGCCACAGTCGTCGCCAACGCGATGAAAGATTGGGCCATCGAAAAAGGCGCCACTCACTTTACCCACTGGTTCCAGCCGCTCACCGGCATAACCGCCGAAAAGCACGACAGCTTCATCACGCCGACCAGCGACGGAAAAGTCATCATGGAGTTCAGCGGAAAGGAGCTTGTCCAGGGCGAGCCCGACGCTTCTTCTTTCCCCAGCGGAGGAATTCGCGCCACGTTCGAAGCGCGCGGCTACACCGCTTGGGACCCCACAAGCTACGCCTTCATCAAGGACGGAACGCTTTGCATTCCTACAGCCTTCTGCTCTTACACAGGCGAGGCTTTGGACAAAAAGACTCCGCTCTTGCGTTCAATGCAAGCCATCAGCAAGCAGGCCGTGCGCGTCCTCAAATTGTTTGAAGGAAACGAAGCGGTCAAAAGTGTAAAGACAACCGTCGGCCCCGAACAGGAATATTTTTTGGTCGACAAATCGGTTTACGACAAGCGCGAAGACTTGATTTACACAGGCCGCACCTTGTTCGGCGCCAAGGCTCCCAAGGGCCAGGAATTGGAAGACCATTACTTTGGAATGATAAAGCCGCGCGTCCAAGCCTTTATGAAAGACTTGAACAAGGAGCTTTGGAAGCTCGGCATTTTGGCAAAGACCGAACACAACGAAGTCGCGCCGGCTCAGCACGAGCTTGCTCCGATTTTCAGCACCACCAACATCGCCTGCGACCACAACCAGCTTACGATGGAAATGATGCGCAAGGTTGCGGCCAAGCACGGAATGGTTTGCTTGCTCCACGAAAAGCCTTTTGCCGGAGTGAACGGAAGCGGAAAGCACAACAACTGGTCAATCAGCACCAACACAGGCAAGAACTTGCTTGACCCAGGCGCCACTCCCGACCAGAACGCGCAGTT
>JAFZLA010000033.1 GCA_017551705.1 Treponema sp. | reverse complement strand
GTTTGCGACATGGAACGCTTGGTTCAAGTGGCGCATAAATACAAGGTAAAGGTAATCGAAGACGCGGCGCACGCTTTTCCGTCGTTGACAAAGTATGGGTATGCCGGAACGATTTGCGACGCGTGCGTTTTTTCTTTTTACGTTACAAAAACGATGACCACTGAGGAAGGCGGAATGGTTTGCGTCCGCGACCAAAAACTTGCCAAGCGCATGACCGTGATGAGAATGCACGGAATGGACAGAACAACTTGGGACCGCTACACAAGCCCGCGAGCAAGCTGGGAATACGACATCGTCGATTTGGGCTGGAAATTCAATTTGCCGGACTTGTTGGCCGTAATTGGCCGCGTCCAACTGGCCAGATCGGGCGAGTTTTTTGAAAAGCGAAAAAAAATTGTGGAACTTTACAACAAGGCCTTTTCAAAATTGGACTTTATCCAGCTTCCGCCCGACGGAGAGGGAAACGCCTGGCACTTGTACCTTGCGCGGCTCAACCTTAACGCGCTAAAAATCAACCGCGACGAATTTGCCAAAGCCTTGCAAAAGGCGGGAATCGGAATTTCAATGCACTTTATCCCGCTCTTCCACTTTAAGTACTGGCAGGGCCTTGACCAGGGCTTTAGGGCAAAGAACTTTCCCAACGCCGAAAAGCAATACAAGAGGACAATCAGCCTGCCCCTTTGGCCTGACATGACCGAAACGATGGCAAAAAAAGTCATCTCGGCGGTAAAAAAAATTGGAGAGGCCAACCATGCCTGAAAAATCGCAGACGCAAATTTCCAAAAGCTGGTACAGCGATTTGGAAAAAGACGGAATGATTTTTGCAAAGATTATTCGCTCCCCCAAAAAAACGGGCGTCTTAAAAAGCGTCGAGATAAAGGACTTGCCCAAAGACTATTTTTTGATTGACGCAAAAAATTTTCCCGGCCGCAACATAATGGACACGCTTGGAGCGCACGCCGAAGTCTTGTGTTCCGAAATAATTTTGTACGAAGGCCAGCCGACAGCGATTTTGGCAGGCCCCGACAAAAAAATGTTGGAAGAACTTGCCGCAAAGGCAAAATTTGAAATCGAGCCTTTGTCGGAGCCTTATGAAAGGCAAACTTTGGCTCAAAAAAGAATCGTGTTGGGCGGCGGCAGGCAAAAGAACGTGCAAAAATACTTTAACAAGGCCGCCTTAAAGGTCCAAAACAAATGGGTCTACAACCTTGACTCAACCGAAGCCAACGAAACAAACGGAGCGCTTTGCTGGTTTTCAAAAGACTCTCTATACATCAATACGCCAACTCAATGGCCTGTCCACTTGATAAAAAATCTTTCGGCGGTCTTTGACATTCCCGAAGAAAAAATTTTTGTGAACAAGACGATTTCTTGCGAGCCCAGCGTCAACAGCCTTTGGGGCAACACCCTTTTGGTTTGCCAAGTTTGCGCCGCAGCAAAAATAGCGCAAAAGCCCGTCAAACTGGTTTACAGCCGCGAGGAAGACGACAAATACATCTCAAACACAGGCGAAGTGTCGATAACCCACAAAACCGCCTTTGACAAAGACGGCATGATACAGGCGGCTACGATTGACATCGACTTTGACGCGGGCGCCTTCAACCCCTTTGCCGAAGAAATCATTGACCGCCTTACGATAGCCAGCGTGGGCGTTTACAATTTTGACAACCTGGAAATAAACGCGATCGCAAGGGCGTCGCAAAAGCCGCCGGCGTCGGTAAACATCGAGACAATAGACGCGCAAGCGTTTTTTGCATTGGAATGCCAGCTGCAAAAGGCGGCCGACTTGGCGGGCTTTGATCCGGGCGAGCTTAGGGCCAAAAATTCAAAAATCTTGAACAAGCAAGACTCAAAGATGCCCTTCAACATCAGCATAGAAAAGGGCGCCGAGTCCTTGGAAGCGATTTTAAGGCAGAGCGACTTTTTGCGAAAATTTGTCACCAACAAAATAAACGCCTCCTACATTTCGGACAGCATAAAGCCGCGGGGAATCGGTTTGTCAACCGCTTATGACGCCAGCGGCTACTACGGAACAAGCATTTTTGAGTGCGACCAAAAGATGGAGGCCACCCTTCAAAAAGACGGAAGCCTTGTGATTCACGCGCTGACGCCTTCAAAGACAATCTTGGAAATTTGGAAAAACGAAGCGGCCGAAATCCTGCAAATCGACCCAAAAATGGTAAAGGTCAACTCTGACTTTAGCCTAAAGGACGACACTCTGATTCCCGAAAACTTTTACTCAAACCTTTCAATCATGACAAGCCTTTTAAAAAAGTGCTGCCAGGGAATCCAAACAAAAAGGTTCCGTTCGCCGCTTCCTATAACTGTAAGCAAGGCGATTACAAAAACGCAAATAAAGCAATGGAACAAAAAACGCTTTAAGGGAACGCCATTCAACTCAACGTCATTCATCGTCGTCGCGTTAGAGCTTACCTTGGACACTTGCGTCTACAAGCCCGAGATTAAAAACATTTGGGTTGCGGTGAGCGCCGGAAAGATTTTGGCCGGAAAGGAAGCCGAAAACAAAATTAAATTTTCAATCCAAAAAACTTTGGCCGAATTGATTCTTGGCGAAAAACTTACTGCAAAAAACATTTTCATTTCTTTTGTGCAGTCGGAATCGGAGCCCGCTCAAATCGGAGGCCTTATAAAGAAAGCCTTGCCGGCCGCCTTTACATCCGCCCTTTCGCAAGCCCTGCGCTTGGACATACATTCGATTCCGCTAAAGAACGGCGAAATCTTCAAGGCAGTCCTTGACCAAAAAGAAGCGGCCAAAGAAAAAGAAAGCGCGCAAAAGAAGGAAGTCGGCCAATGAAACTAAACCTTACAATCAACGAAGAAAAAGTTTCGCTCGACGCGGAGCCCGAAATGACTTTGCTGGAACTGTTGCGCAGGCAAAAATTGCTTAGCGTAAAATGCGGCTGCGACAAAGTCAATTGCGGAGCGTGCGCGGTTTTGCTTGACGGAAAGGCGGTCTTAAGCTGCTTGATTCCGTGCGGAATCGTCCGAAACAGCAAAATCATCACGATGGAACATTTTTCAAAGCAGGCCGTCTGCCAAGAAATAATCAAAGGCTTTGAAAAGGCCGGCGTAAACCTTTGCGGCTGGTGCAATCCCGGAAAAATTTTCGCCGCGTGGGAAATAATTACGACTTTCTCCAACCCAACCCGCGAGCAAATAGCCGAGCGCGTTTGCGACTTGCGGGAATGCTGCGCTGAAAACGATTCGCTGATAAACGGCATTATTTACGCCGCGCAAGCTCACTTTGAAAAGGAAAGGATGAAGAAAAATGCAAAATAACAAAACCCTTTTCTTGGCAAAAAACGTCTCTGAAATTCTCTACCAAATAAAAAATGTCTCGGGCTTGGAAATCGTTGGCGGCTGCACCTCGATAAAGGAATTGCCCGAAAAGGCTTTGAGCGTGCGCGACGTTGCCGAACTTAAAATGATAAACCACCACGAGCGCTACATCGACTTTGGGCCGGCGGTCACGCTCAATCAAATACTGGAATTGGACAAGGAGCGCGTTCCGCAAATTTTGTCGGAAGCGGCAAAGAGCGTGGCAAACCATTTTGTACGCAACATGGCGACTTTGGGCGGAAACATTTGCGCCTCGGCAAAAAATCCAAAGGAAGTCAAAAGAAGCCTTTACGCTCCCCTTTTGGCTTTGGGAGCCAGCCTTAAGTTCCGCAACACCGAAAACCAAATGAGCGTCACGGTGCCTTTTGCCAAATTTACCAGCATCCAGCCCAAACAGCTTTTGGTCAACATCCACATTCCCGCCGATGATTGGGACGTTTCGGTTTACCGCCGTTCGGGCCCCACCGCAAAACTCACCGAGGACTCTTCGGCATTTTGTTTTTTGGCAAGAACCGACCGCGGCGTTTTGTCCAGCGTAAAAATCGCCTTCGCTGGCCCGATAGTATTCCAAGACAGCGAGCTTGAAACAAAGCTCTTGGGCGTAAAGCTTCCGTTAAACCAAAAGGCCATAAACGACTTTTTGGCTTCGGCGCAAGAAGTGTTCGAAAAAAGCTTTGAGCCCACCACGCCAAACATCGCGCGGCTAAAAGAAGAGTTCTTGAACTTTACAAGATACGGATTGAACCAGTTGACATAAAAAGTTATTTTATCAGCATGCAATCGCCGTAAGAAAAGAAATGGTAGCGCTCGCGCACCGCTTCCTCGTAGGCGCGCAAAATGTTTTCTCGGCCGGCAAAGGCGGACACCAGCATTATAAGCGTGCTCTCTGGCGTGTGAAAATTAGTGAACATTTGGTCGACAATTTTGAACTTGTAGCCGGGATACATAAAAATGCGGGTTCCGCGAGTTCCGGCGCGTATAATGCCGTCGCCGGCCGCATTTTGGGCTTGCGACAACTTTTCGCTTGCGCCAGAAGCGGCCGCGTCTTGCGACAACTTTTCGCTTGCGGCTGATTCCAAAGTCCGCACGCTTGTGGTTCCCACCGCCAAAATCGGGCGGCCGTCCTTTTTTGCCTGGTTGATTTTTTGGGCCACGTCTTCTTCTATCGTAAAAATCTCTTCGTGCATTTTGTGGTCTTCAATCTGGTCTTCGCGGACAGGCAAAAAAGTTCCCAAGCCCACATGCAAGGTTACAAACACGCGCTCAACGCCCTTGGCTTGCAAGCGGTCCAGCATCTCTTGGGTAAAGTGCAGGCCGGCGGTAGGACAAGCCGCGCTGCCGGTAGGGCTTGCGTAAACGTTTTGGTAGCGCTCGCCGTCGGCCGCCTCGTCCTTGCGCTTGATGTACGGGGGGAGCGGAATATGGCCGTTCTTTTCAAACCAGGCTTCGGTAATGGCAAAGTCAAACTTTAAAAGGCGGAATTCCGTTCCCGCGTTTTGAGGGTCGTCAAGGATTGTGGCGATGGAACCGTCGGGGAACTTGTAGCGCATGCCGGCCTTTTGCTTTTTGGCGTTCTTTACCATCGTGTTCCAGACGCAGCCTTCGCCAAAGGCCGCTTGATTAAGGAACATAAACTCAACCTCGCGGCCGGTAGTTTCCTTTACGCCAAAAAGACGCGCGCGGCGGACGCGGCTGTTGTTAAAGACCATAAGGGCGCCGTCGTCAATCAAGTCCGGAAGGTCGTCCATTTTGTGGTGGGCCACAATTCCGCTCTCCCGGCCCAAAAGCATAAGGCGGTCTTGGCCGCGCACATCGCTTGGCCGTTGGGCGATAAGTTCTTCGGGAAGGTCAAAATAAAAGTCGGTTCGCTTCAAAACAAGGTTCCCTGCCCGCCCTTGGCCAAGCTTTCTTTTATTTCCAGGCCAAGCTGCTTGTAGGCGCGCGCGGTAACAATGCGGCCTCGGGGCGTTCGTTGGATCAAGCCGCATTGAATCAAGTAAGGCTCGTAGTAGTCTTCCAAAGTGTCTTGGCTTTCGCCTATGCTGATGGCAAGCGTTTCCGCTCCCACAGGGCCGCCGCCAAAATTGTTTATGATAGAAAGCAAAATTTCCCGGTCGTATTTTTCCAAGCCCAAATCGTCAATTCCAAGCCGCTTTAGGCCGTCCTCGGCGATTTGCCGCGTTATGATTCCGCTTCCCTCTATTTGGGCAAAGTCCCGCATTCGGCGCAAGACGCGGTTTGCCACGCGGGGAGTTCCACGCGAGCAGCTGGCCAACAAAAGCGCCGCGGCGTCTTCAACATTGACTTCCAAGATTTGGGCGGAACGTTTTATGATTTGCGCAAGTTCTTCTTTTGAATAATAGTTGAAGCGCTGGACAATTCCAAAGCGGCTTATGAGGGGGCTTGAAACCATGCCCGCCTTTGTGGTGGCGCCCACCAAAGTGAATTTTGGAATTGGAATGCGGACTGTTCTGGCCGCCGCGCCCTGGCCGATAACCCAGTCAAGCTCGTAGTCTTCCATCGCGATGTAAAGCATTTCTTCGATGGCAGGCTTAAGGCGGTGTATTTCGTCAATAAAAAAAACTGTGCGAGGCGTTATTGTAGAAAGAATTCCCGCCAAGTCTTTTGGCTTGTCCAAGGCGGGCGCGGACGTGACCTTAAAGTCGGCGCCCAATTCGCGCGCGGTGATTTGCGCAAGAGTGGTCTTTCCCAATCCCGGAGGGCCTATCAAAAAAAGATGGTCCAAAGCCTCTTGCCTGTCGCGCGCGGCTTGGATGAAGACCGAGAGGTTTTTCTTGATTTCTTCCTGACCCAAAAATTCCTTTAGGAACTGGGGGCGCAGGCTTCCTTCTTGCGCGTCGTCAGGCAAGGGAATTCCCGCGCGGACAATGTCCTGGTACTCGTCGCTCATAAAAATCCAAAAGGCTTAGGCCAAGTCGACGAGCGCCTGGCGGAAAATCATTTCTTCTTTTCCGGAATGGCTCTTTGAGGTGAACTCTGAATTTTCCATAAGCTGGTCGGTGATTCTGTCAACGACTTCGGTGACGTCGCGCTTGTCGTAACCCATGTCAACCAACGAGTTGATGACGTCCTGGAATTCGGCCTGCTCGGTATGATGCGCGCTCTTTGTGGAGTCTTCGAGCGAAAGCTTTCCTTTGAGTGTGAGCATGATTTTTGCGGCGGTCTTTTTTCCGATGCCGGAAACGGCTTCCAAAACTTCGGTGTTGCCCGCGTCCAGAGCCTCGACAAATTTGGAAATCGCGATGTTGCTGAGAATCTTTACCGCGCCCTTGGCGCCCACGCCTTCGACCTTGAGCAAATCAAGGAAAACGTTGCGCTCTTCTTCGGAAGCGAAGCCGAACATTTTCATCTGGTCTTCGCGAACGTACATCCAAGTGTAAATTTTTGCCGTCGTTCCGATGTCGGGCAATTCGTCGATGGTTGAGGCGGGAACGGACAAATCCCATTCCCAGCCGTTCACGTCAAGGTGAACGGTGTTGTGCGCCTTGTAGGTAATCACGCCTTTTAAACTGTTGAACATTCTTCTATTTTAGCGCGAATTTTCAGAAAAAGCAATAGACGCGCTGTTTATATGCGTTATCGCGCCGGCAAGGGCGTCGGCGGCGTGGTCGGGTTTGGGAGGCGCTTGCAAGCCAAGCAAAAGCTGGACATAGCGTTCCACCAACTCCTTGTCAGCGGCCCCGCTGCCTGTTACGGCCTGCTTTATTTGGTTGGGCTTGTATTCCCCCAGCGGAACGCAATGCTGGGCAAGGCAAAGGGTTACGACTCCCCTGGCCTCGGCGACCGACATGGCCGAGCTTTGGTTTTTTGCAAAGTAAAGGGTTTCCATAGCGGCCTCGGTGGGGCGGAATTCGTCGATTACCGCGGACAGGCCGTTATAAATAGACAACAGCCGCGTTCCGTGGATTTCGGAAGCGGCTGTCTCTATCACGCCGTATTTAACCAGCGTAAATTTGCTGCCGTTCCAATCGATGATTCCCCAGCCGGTGTTGGCCAAGCCGGGGTCAATGCCTAGGACGCGGCGCGTTTTGGTCATTCAAATATCCGTATTACTCTTCGGGAACGAAGTCTTCGGGATATTCTACTGTTGTGTAGACGTTCTGAACGTCGTCATTGTCCTCAAGCTTGTCGATCATCTTTTGGACTTTGGCGGCTGTTTCCTTGTCAACGGGCTGGTAGGCTTCGGGAACCATTCCAACTTCGCCAGAGAGGGACTCAAATCCCTTGGCCTGCAAGGCTTCCATAACGCCGGCAAAAGATTCCTGGCTTGTAGTTACTGTGATGATTCCGTCTTCGTTCTCAACGTCGTCGGCGCCGGCGTCAAGGGCGACTTCCATAACTTCGTCTTCGCTTACTTTTTCGGCGTCGTATGTGATTGTTCCCTTGCGGCTGAACATGCGGCTTACTGAGCCAGTTGTTCCCAAGTTTCCGCCGTTCTTGTTGAAAATGTTGCGAACGTCGGCGGCGGCGCGGTTCTTGTTGTCGGTCAAAACTTCGACCAAAACGGCGACTCCGCCCGGAGCGTATCCTTCGTATACCATCTCTTCGTAGTTAGATCCGCCGTCTTCGCCTGTTCCCTTCTTGATGGCGCGCTCAATGTTGTCCTTGGGCATGTTCGAGGCGCGGGCCTTGAGGATGGCCGTTCTAAGGCGCGGGTTTGAATCAGGATCTCCGCCGCCCATGCGAGCCGCGATAGAAATTTCCTTGATGAATTTTGTGAAAAGCTTTCCGCGCTTGGCGTCCGCGATTCCTTTGGCGTGTTTGATTGTCGCCCATTTACTGTGTCCTGACATAGAGGATCTCCTATATTGAAAGAATTAAAAGCTGATAATGCTAGATGAATATTGTAGCATATTTGGGCGGAATTGGTCAAGGGCCGCTCGTGTTTTTGAATTCAAGCCCCAAAGTAAGTTGTTCGAGCGGGGTCACCGCGACCTTCGGTCGCTGCTACTATTGTAAAAAAGTCAAAAAAGCGCTTGCGCAAAAGGACAAATGGCGTTATAATTGAAGCCAAATGGCGACGCTTGGAGCGGCGCTGCAAGGAGGCGCTTATGAACGAAATGTTGGCTTACACTCCCCTAAAATGCCGAGCTCTGGCGCTGAGGGGCGTTCCCAAAAACGACTACAACAATTTTGTCCACATAGTTTTCAATTTTTCTGACAAAGAATTTGCCATCATAGCTGGAACAAGCGCTCGCACTTTGTCCAGGCTAAAGCCCAGCCAAAACATTCCGCCGCAAGCCGCGGAGGTGACAATCTCGCTTATGAGGGCGCACAGCAAAGCCACGCAAATCTTCGGCTCGGAAGAAAAATCCGTAAAGTGGCTCAAAAGCCCCAACCGCGCGCTGGGCGGAATAAGCCCTGTCCAAGCGATGAGCTCGCGCTTTGGAGCGGAAGAAGTTATGGACATTCTTGGCCGCATTGAATGGGGCGTTTACTCTTAAGCGGCGGCTCTGATGATAGTTTTTAGAATCGCCAACAAAGCGCGCGTCGAGGATTTGTCGGGCAAGGGCGCCGAGCTTTTTGGAGGCCGCTGGAACGAAAAAGGAATCCCCGCGCTTTACACTTCGTCGTCGCTTTCGCTGGCCGCGCTTGAAATTCTTGTCCACGCCGACAAGTCGCTCGCGCCCGCGAACATGGCCTACGCAAAAATCTACGTTCCCGACAGAATGCTTTCGATGAAAGTCCTTGAGCTGCCCAAAGGCGCGAGCCCGCTTGAATACGGTTCCGAATGGCTGCGCAACAAAGCAGGCCTAATGCTCAAAGTCCCATCCGCCGTCATGCCCTACGACCCCGAGCGCGAATTCAACCTTATTCTAAACCCGCTCCACAAGGAATACAAAAAAATCTTTGTCGCCGAAACCCACGAGTTTTTGTTTGACGCCAGGCTTAAACGGGAGTGAGCATAATTCAGATTCTAGTCGTTTCATTATTTTTTTCTCTGAATTCTTTCAGATTTTTTTACTTTTTCATTCTGTTTTCTTAAAGCTGCTAAAGAAATTGAAAACTGTCCATTACTTGGCTTTTTACGATCTTTAACCAATTCCCAAATAAGTTTTCCATTACCATTAAAGACTTCTTCAAAAGTACCATCTTGGAAAATTTTTATTCCAATATAAAATTCTGGCACTTTTTTTTCTTCGCAAGGAAAAGTCAATTTATCGTTAAAAGTTGCCTTTATTTGAACTTTTCTTTTTTTTGAATCTTCACCATCATATTTTTCTACAATTTTATCGAATAATTTAATATCATAATTCTCTTGAACCAATATTTCTCCAATATCACCAACCAATCGACCGTCCAGTGTAAACTTCTTGTTAGGATAAGTTTTTTGCAAATCATTCACAATCTCTAACAAATTCTTTATTGCTTTTGTTGTATTCACCACAACACCATCCTTTTACTTGTCCTTAAGAAAACAATATTTGACCTTAGAATTGCTTAATTATGTCTCAGACTCAGATTCATTTTCTTCTGATTCAGAATCTTCAATATCTTTTTTCAATTGATACAATGTCTTGCCATTGTATTCAAAAAAATTCGAACCTTGAACGGACTTCCAATCATACCCCAATTTTCGTAAAAGCATATCGGCAAGACCTGAAAGAGAATATTCTTTTTCCTCATATTCAACTTTGTCATCCGGAATAACTTTACATTTTATATCTTCATTTCTTGTAAAGGATAATTCAGTGCCAACATTTATTCCAACAGAAGCGAAAGAAAACCTCTTGCCTGTGCGTTTTGTTGGAACGGAAGGCTCGTTAACTTCGTTTCCTGAATCATCAATCATTTTATTTGCAAGTTTTATTTCCCTATCACCAGATATTTTTAAGGCGGAAACCGCCCGCTCTGGATCCATTTTAAAGAATTCCCTATTTTCTCTCACTCTAAAAGCAGAAAAAGTGTCATGAGCCAACTTTTCGATTTCTTTATATCGTTTGCTCTCTATGGCAAAATAAAATCTAAAAGGAAGCGGTAAAGAAGTATTGTCCAAACTTTTTATTCTTGCCTCAACAGAATCCTCTGTAATTCCTATCTTTACAATTCCTGGCATAGCATCATTTGTTAAAACATAAACAATACCCATTTTCATCCTCCGCTAATATTATACCACAGTTTTCAAAACATATCGACCGTGCAAGACTTTATATCTTTACCACACAGTTTCAACAGAATAAAGAGGAATTTTACCGTCATGAGTAAGGATTGGAATCCTTTCTACAATTGATTGGCAAATTATCAAACGGTCAAATGGATCATTATGAATTTTGGGCAAATTCCTTAATTGATTCAAATGGATTGGAAGGATTTGCTTTACAGAGATGTCGCGCTCGATGCAGATTGAATATAGTTCTTCCGGCGAAAAAGGCAATTCCAACTTTCCATTGCTCTGTTTTATGGCAATTTCCCATAAAGAAGCCATGCTAACACACAAATTTTCTTTTTGGAGAATTCTCTTTGCAGTTGATGAAAGTTTGTCAGTTTCGGACAACAGCCACAAAAGAACATGGGTGTCAATTAAGAACATCAAACATACTCCTCAAAGCCTTCGGGAATGTCGTCAAAATCTGCCGCAATTTTTATTCTCCCCTCATATCCTCCAAGCTTTCTAAGCGGGCGTGAAGACGACTGTTGTTGAGCGACAACTTTATATTTTAACAAGTCAAGAAAATTTGCAATTTCAGAGAAATATTCTTCGGGAATAGCGCGAATTTGATTCTCCAACGTTTCATAACTCATATCAAACGCCTCCAATATTATTATATCATATCTTCAAAAAAAATCTATAGAAAAAATCCGCAAAACGCGCTATCATACTCCTATGGTCATTGCGGAGATTGGAACGTCGCACGGCGGATCGCTGGAAAAGGCAAAACAATTGATTGACGCGGCAAAGGAAGCCGAGGCCGACGCGGTCAAATTTCAGTGGGTAATCGCCGACGAAATTTTGCATCCAAAGACTGGCTTTGTGGATTTGCCCACCGGCCGCATTCCCCTTTACGAGCGCTTTAAGCAGCTGGAATGCCCTGCCGATTTTTACGCGAAAACTTTGGAATACGCGCGCGCCCAAAAGCTTAAATGGATTTGCTCGCCCTTTGGACTAAAAAGCCTAGCCGCCCTTTTGGAACTAAAGCCCGACGCGGTAAAAATCGCCTCGCCGGAACTGAACCATTTTCCGATGCTCAAGGCCCTGCAACGCGCGCGCGAAGCAGACGGCTCCCCCGTTCCTGTAATCGTGTCGAGCGGGGTTTCCAAAGCGAGCGACATAGAGGCGGCACTGGCGATTTTAGGAACAAACGGAGTGACGCTCCTGCACTGCGTGACAAGCTACCCCGCCCCCGAAGAAGAATACAACGTCCGCCTTATCGCCGCGCTCAAAAAGCAATTTGGCGTGGAATGCGGCCTGAGCGACCATAGCCTTGACCCGGTGTTGGTTCCCTGCCTGGCCGCCGCTTTTGGCGCGACCGCAATAGAAAAGCACATAACCTTAAGCAAGTCGACAAGC
>JAFZLA010000032.1 GCA_017551705.1 Treponema sp. | reverse complement strand
GGTTGACCAAAAGCGCAGCGAGGCTTTGATTCAGAATCCAAATTTAAAGCGTCATATTTTGGAACGTTTGGCGCCACAAGTGTTTTTGCTTGACTGCAAGACGCAGGAAGAAGTTGACGCGCTGTTCAAAAATTGCGGAATCGACAACATTGGAAAAGTAAAGGGCGCCAAAGACCAAGCGGAACTAGCAGGTTTTGTTCCGCTGAACGACCAAGAAATTTTTGCGGCGGCGGAAGGCAAGGCAAGCGCGGCAAAGACAGCCAGCGGGGAAGAAAGCGAAAAGCGCTTGCAAAAAATTTATTCGCAAATCGAAGCGCTTGATTTGGACCAAGAGCAAAAAGACGTTTTGCGCAACATCGCCTCCGCAAAAATAATCGTAAACGACTCGCAGCTTTGCGCTCCCGCGATTCCGCTTGAAAAAAATTCTGCGCAAGGCATGGACTACGAAGGAAAGCTTCACGTGATTGACCAGGCGATAAAAGAAGGCGAGCAAATAATTTTTAGGCTTTCAAAAAAATCAAAATTGGTCACAGGCTTTCCGATTGGAATTGACAGGAACAATTTTGAGGACGGCGTTTACCTAAACGTTTTTGTGGGCAAAGACCAAAAGGAAATTTCAATCGGAAAAATTGAGTTTGTCCAACGAGTGAAAAAACTTTCGGTGCTATAACGGCAAGGTATAAGGGAGAAAATTTATGGCAACAAAAATCAAAGCGGCGCTTTTTGACTGTGACGGTGTCATCATCAATTCGGCGGCGGACATCTCTGACGCGGTCAACGCTTCGCTCAAGCATTTTAGAATGACGCAACTTTCTTACGCAAAGCTTAGGACATTTGTTGGGAATGGAGCGCGCGCCTTGATTGAACGGGCGATACGAACGTCAAAGGGCTTGCCGCTTGACGCTCCGCTTCCTGTTGAAGAAAAAAAATGCCAGGAAATTCTAAAATATTATTTGGACTACTATTATTCCCACGCGATCATAAAAACAAAATTGTATCCGGGCTTTGCCGACGCGCTAAAATCTTTGGAGGCGGCGGGAATAAAAATGGGCATCGTGACCAACAAGCCGACCAACATTTTGCTAGAAATCCTGGAATATTTTGGAATCGCCAAATACTTTGGCGCTCCGATTGGGGCCGACAAGGTTAAAAATTTAAAGCCAGCTCCCGACGGCATTTTTATGGCGCTAAAGGTTTTGGGCGCCAGTCCAAGCCAAGCGATTATGGTCGGCGACAGCTACACCGACATTGGCGCTGGCCACGCCGCCGGAACTTTGACCGCCGCCTGCCTTAAAGGCATGGGCGACAAAAAGGCGATGCTGGCGCAAAAGCCCGACATCGTTTTGGGCTACGCCGCCGAGATCGCTCCCGCCATCATGCTGGCAAATTTGGCCGCGCAAAGGTAAAAGGATATCATGCCCGCGCCGAAAATGATTTTAGACAAACGCATTCAAACAAACATTTCTCTTTGCAAAAAAAGCAACGGAACAAAAATCAATTTGCAGCGCGCGGCGCAAAACATTGTCGAATTGCAGCGGGGCCTTACCGGAAAGCGCTCTCTTGTTGGGAACGCCTACATGCAGCAAGCCGCCTCGCTCCAAGCCTATTTGCTTTACTATTGGCCGGTGTCATACGCGCAAACTGTCGCGGCGCTGCAACGGGAGCCGCGCTTTTTTGAGGCGGTAAAAAAAATTGCGGACCAAGGAGCGGCGAGGCCTATTCGCATTTTGGATTTGGGGTCGGGGCCGGCTCCTGCTTGTTGCGCGTTGGCGGATCTTGCGCAGGGACGGGGCGAGCAAAATTTGCGCTTTGAATTTTTTCTGTATGATTCCAGCGGTGACGCTCTTTCTTTGGGAAAAAGAATTTTGGAAAGCGCTTTTCCAAAAACAGCCCGAGTGGAGACGAACGTTTGCAATTTTGAAAATGCAAGCAAGCCCAAGAACGACGCAACTGGGACTGGTAGTAAGACCAAAAATGCCGCCGCTTTTTTGGGCGGCAAAAAATACGACTTTATCATCGCCTCGCACAGCCTCAACGAATTGTGGAAGAACGAAAAAAAGCGCGGCGAAAAGGTCGAGGCCTTTCTGAGCGCGGTTTGCGATCAGTTGGAAGACGGCGGCCTTTTGCTTTTGACCGAGCCTGCGCTTTTGGCCACAAGCCGCGCTTTGATAGAGGCGCGCGATTGGCTTGTTCAAAACGGAATGAGGGTTGTATCGCCGTGCTTATGCCCGCAAGCGCCCTGTCCCGCTTTGGAAAATCCCAACGCGACTTGCCACTATCAGTTTGATTGGGAGATGCCGCAAATTGTGGCCGACTTGGCGCGTCTTGCCGGCTTGAACCGCGCCGACGTCAAGATGACCTATTTTGTGTTTGAAAAAAGCGCATACGACAGTCTTGGTCAGGACAGCAATCTTTTGCAAGCCCAAGAAGCGGCGGGCCCCGATTTTAGGCTTGCCAACGCTTCCGCACTAGTCGTGAGCGAGCCTATGCTCAACAAGGCGGGCCGAATCCGCTATGTTTTGTGCGACGGAAAATCGCGTTTCACCCTTTCCGCCAAAAACGGCGACCCCCTCGCCTCCGCCCAAAGCTTCTTTGCCTTAAAGCGCTACGACAAAATCGCCATACAAAACGCCCAAGTCCGCAGCCAAAACGGCGAGCCCCTTTCGCTTGGAATTGGGGAAGATACGCGGATTTTTATCGACTGACTCTCAGTTGAATTTTCTCCCCGAATGTTGTATCATTGCGATATGGAAAAATTGGAAATTGGACAGCAGATTGAAACGGAAATTGTGGCGATTAGCGGCGACACGATTTTTTTGGATTTGAGCTCTAAGAGCGAGGGCGTGCTTTCGAGGGCGGAACTTGCGGACGAGGACGGAAACGTAAGCGTCAAAGAGGGCGACAAAATAAAGGTTTTTTACCTTGGCGAAAAGAACGGCGAGGCGCGGTTCACCACAAAAATCAGCGGACAAAACGCCGACAAGTCGATGATAGAAAACGCGTGGAACAGCGGCATTCCTGTTGAGGGCGTCGTTGAAAAAGAAATCAAGGGCGGATACGAAATCAAATTTGGCGGCGCGCGCGCTTTTTGCCCCTATTCGCAAATGGGCGGAAGAAAAAAGGACGACGATACTAATTTTGTCGGCCGCCACCTTGTCTTCAAAATTCAAGAATACAAAAACGAAGGAAAGAACATCGTGGTCTCTAACCGCGCGATTTTGGAAGAGCAGCGCGCAAAGAACCTTTCAAACCTGGAAAGCCAAATCGCGGTTGGAACGATGGTCACAGGCCGCATCACGGCGCTCCACAACTACGGCGCTTTTGTCGACCTTGGAGGATTTCAGGCGCTGCTTCCGATTTCGGAAATTTCTCGCGCCCGCGTTGAGAACATCGAAAAAGTTTTGTCGGTTGGACAAGAGATAACCGCAAAGGTAATCAAAGCCGACTGGAAAAACGAAAAGGTCAGCGTAAGCCTTAAGGCGCTCGAGGCCGATCCCTGGGACAGCGTCGAGCAAAAGTTTAGCGAAGGCGACAAGATTGACGGAACGATTGCCCGCGTGGCCGACTTTGGCGTGTTCGTCAATTTGGCGGAAGGCATCGACGGCCTTGTTCACGTTTCGGAACTTGACGTAAAGAAAGGAACCAACTTGCAAAAAGTTTTCAAGAAGGGCGACAAAATGAGCGTCGTTGTTCAGGGCGTTGACGCAAAGAACAAGCGCATTTCGCTAACGACCAGCTCTTCGGCGCAGCAGGACGCGGACACGCGGCAGTATTTGTCCAACGCAAACGACAGCGACGGCGAGACATACAATCCGTTTGCCGCTTTGTTGAAGAAGTAATTTTTGGCGCGGGCTTTTGGGCTTGCGAGAATTTTTAGTAGGAGATTTTTATGGAAAGCAGAAACATTTTTGAAAACATTTCTTGCATCGACCACAGGTATTCGCTTTCGGAGGCCAAGGCTTTTGAAGGCTTGTCAAAATACATTTCGGAAGAGGCCAGCGTCCAGAGCTTTGCCAAATGCGAGGCCGCGTTGGTAAAGGCGCACCTTAAAGTTCGCGGAACGCTGGACGACAAAAAGGCCGCCGTTCTTGACCAGGCCGCAGCCAACATCGACCCGCAGGAAGTTTACGAAGAAGAAGAAAAGACAAAGCACAACATTCGCGCGCTTGTAAATGTTCTCAAGAAAAAAGTTCCCGCCGACTTGGGACCTTTGATTCACCTTGGAGCGACCAGCGTCGACATTTTGGACACGGCGCTTTCTTGCAGAATGCGCGATGTGACTCAGAACGTTGTTCTTCCTGAGCTCAAGGAACTTGAAAAAAATCTTTGCGCCATCGCCGAGCGCGAGGCTGAGACTCCGCAGGTCGGCCGCACTCATGGCCAGCACGCCGTTCCTATTACATTTGGTTGGAGCATTGCCGAATTTGTCTCCCGCTTGGGAAAGTCGATTTTGCGCATCGAGGAATTGAGCAAGCAGCTTAAGGGAAAGCTTGCAGGCCCGGTAGGCTCTTACAACGGACCCAGCATGATTGTAAAAGATCCCGAGGAATTGGAAAAAATTTACTTGGATTTTTTGGGCTTGGAGCCCAGCGAATATTCAAACCAGCTTGTTGAGCCCGAATATCTTTTGCGCCTTTTGCTTGAGATGAACGTGGCGTTTGGAATCATCGCAAATCTTGCCGACGACTTGCGCAACTTGCAGCGTTCCGAAATTGGAGAGGTGTTTGAATACTTCGCTTCAACGCAAGTAGGCTCTTCGACAATGCCGCAAAAGCGCAATCCGTGGAACAGCGAGCACGTCAAGTCTTTGTGGAAAGCGATGGCGCCGCGCGTCATGACGTTCTACATGGACCAAATCAGTGAGCACCAGCGCGACCTTACAAACAGCGCCAGCCAGCGCTTTATCGCCGACTATGTTGCTGGTTTTACAATGGCCGTGGCCAGAATGAATTCTGTCGTGGCGGGCTTGCAGGCTGACCGCGAAAGCATGAAGCGCAACTTGGACAACGCCGGCGGAAAAGTCAAGGGCGGCGTTCTTGCCGAGCCGGCCTACATTTTGCTTGGCGAAGCGGGAGTCAACGACGGCCACGAAGTGATTCGCAAAATTACATTGGAATGCGAGCAGAGCGGAAAGACCTTCTTTGAAGTCCTCAAGACTCACACAGACGCTTACGCAAAAATCACCGCCCAGCTGGAAAAGCTTGGCGTTGAGGACCCGCAAAACTTCTTTGCCAACCCTGAGCGCTATCATGGCTTGGCCGCCAAAAAGTCAAAGCGCTTGGCTCAAAAATACGCGGAGTTGATGAAATGAAAATTGGTTTTATCGGAATGGGGAACATGGCGCAAGCGATTGCGGCCGGATTTGTAAACTCAAAAAAAATTGCCGCGAGCGATTTGTTCGCCTACGCGCCAAACCAAGAAAAGCTCAAGGCCAACGCGCAAAAAATTGGCTTTGTTCCGCTGGCCTCAAACAAAGAGGTGACCCAAAAATCCGACGCGGTTTTTGTTTGCTGCAAGCCTTATCA
Organism: Treponema sp.; assembly: GCA_017551705.1. GTDB lineage: Bacteria > Spirochaetota > Spirochaetia > Treponematales > Treponemataceae > Treponema_D. The sequence continues at coordinate 45,224 of JAFZLA010000032.1, read as the reverse complement.
AATAGAAGGCGTGTTGGCCGAAGTCGGCGCCGCGCTTGACGGAAAGGCGCTTGTGTCAGTCGCCGCCGGCTGGACTTTTGACAGCTACGCAAAATTTTTGGACACAAACAAAACCCGCGTCTTGTGCGTGATGCCCAACACGCCCGCCCGTATTGGTCAAGGCGTTATATTGCTTGAAGAAAAAAATTCCCTCAATGACGGCGAAGCCAAGCAAATAAAAGACTTGTTGGGCTCTCTTGGCTTGTTGGAAACAATTCCGGCGAGCTTGATGGGAATCGGCGGCGCCCTTAGCGGCTGCGGTCCGGCCTTTATGGACATGATTATCGAAGCCTATGCCGACGCGGCCGTTAAGTACGGAATGGGCCGCGCGCAAGCCTACCGCTTGGCAAGCCAGATGATGTTGGGAAGCGCCGCCTTGCAGCTTGCCACTGGCGAGCATCCTGGAGCGCTAAAAGACGCCGTCTGCTCGCCGGGCGGAACTACGATTCGCGGCGTGGCGGCTTTGGAAAAAGCGGGCCTTAGAACGGCTTGCATCCAGAGCATCGACACAATAATGGAATTTAAGAATTCCAAAAAGTAACTGATGGTCGTTTGCGTCGCGGGCCCGATTGCGGCGGGCAAAAATTATTATTGCTCCAAGTTGCAGGAACAAGGATTTTTTTGCCTTGACGCTGACGCAGAGATTCACAAAATAATCCAAGAAAAACAAAACGAAATTCTTTCGCAGTTTGAACAAGCCGCCGCGAGCGCTGGCGTAAGCTTGCGCGCCGCCGACGGAAGCCTTGACCGCCGCGCGCTTGGCCGCTTGCTTTTTAGGCGGCCAGAACTTTTGGAGCGACAAGAGCGAATTGTCTATCCGGAGTTTGAGGCGCGCGTCCAAAAATTGATTGATACGGAAAACGCGCGAAAAAACCAAAAGGCTGTGGCTGACCAAAACGGTGGCGGCGGTAGTCTTGGTCTTGCCAGCGGCAATGGCTCGCACGCCCAAAAAGGCGGCCTTGTCATAAACGCGGCGTTGCTTTACAAAACGCCAAAAATTTTACGGCAGTGCCAAAAAATAATTTACATCGACGCGCCGCTTTTGGTACGCGCCATTCGCATCCGCCGCCGCGACAAGCTTTCGTTTTTGCAAATAGCGCGCCGCATAAAAAGCCAGCGCGGCCTTTACGAACAATATAAAAAATTTGCCGACGAGAACGGCATCGAAATAGTTAGGGTGAAAAATTTTATTGCCCCTGTGGAGTGAAATATGGATATCGTAAAAACAGCTTTGATTGGAATCGCAATTGGAATGGCAAATGTCATTCCTGGAGTTTCTGGCGGAACGTTGGCGGTTGTCTTTGGCATTTATGACAAGTTCATTGGCGCCATTACATACAATGTAAAAAAACTTTGGGCCAACAGACGGTTTGTCATTCCGATTTTTTTGGGCATGCTTTTTGGCGTTCTTTTGTTCAGCAAAATGATTACCGCGCTTTATGGACGCTTCCCGATTCAAACTGACTATTTTTTTACAGGCTTGATTCTTGGAAGCATTCCAATGCTTTTTGTTTATATGGTCAAGGGCACAAGCCAACACAACGCTGACGAGGCACAAACAAAAAAACTTGGCGCCGCCAAAATTCTTGGAATCGTTATTTGCGCCATCGCGGGCTTTGCGCTGATTCTTTTGTTCAATTATTTGGAAGAAAAATTTTCTGGTCCCAGAGAAAAGCTTGGAAACCTTCCTCCTTTGAGCCTTCCTCTTGCCGCAAGAATTTTTATCGCGGGAGTTGTTGGAGCGGTTGCGATGGTCGTTCCTGGAATTTCCGGCTCGCTTTTGATGCTTATTATGGGAGTCTATCCGATTGTCATTACAAGCATTCCTGCGCTGTTGAATCCAGAGACAACGATTCACGCGTTTTTCCTTCTTTTGCCGAACGGAATTGGAGTTCTGATAGGTCTTATAAGCGGAGCGAAACTCATCGCATGGCTTTTAAAGAAATTTCCCAATCACACTTACGCTGTAATTTTTGGCCTTATCTGCGGCTCCTTCTTTGCGATTTTCCCTGGCGTAAATTCTTTTACAGGGCCTCTTATGGTCGCCGCAAGTTTTGTTTGCCTTGTGGCAGGAGCCGCGCTTTCGTACTTTACTTCGCGCTTTAGCAAGTAAACAAAAAAAGCGGCCGCGTATTGCGACCGCTTTTTTAGCTTCCAGAGGATGCGTTTACCAAACTGTGAAGAACAAGCCTGCCAGCGGCGACAACACAATCATAATCACAGAGAAGGTGAACGACTCAATGCTTATGAGCGTGGCCCGCTGCTCGGACGGGAACATGTTCTGCAAGCGCGTGTTTGTGCGCACTTGCAGCGCGTCGTCGGCCATGGACGACATAAAGCCGCCTAGGGCCATCAGGACATACAAGCCCGAATGTTCAAGCGCGATGGCAGACAAAATCACCGCCGTCGCAATCGTGAATATCGCGCGGTAGCTGAATTTTTTGGCGCAAAGAATAAGGCGCGCTCCGATTACGCCGCCCGCTTGAGTGGCAAGCAAGGCGATTCCCAAAGCCCAGTTTGGAATTCCCGCCATCGGAAGTTTTGCCTGCAAAAAGAACAAAAGCAAAATGTCCAAGGCGCCCACAAAAGAATTTGTGAACATCAAGAGCATCGCCTTGCGCGCTTGTTTCAGGAACAAAAAGCTTTCCTTAAAGCAGCGCGCGATTTCTTTCCAGACATTGAATTCCTCCGCCAGCGGTTCCAGCCTAACTTCCACCAAACCCGCCAGCAAGAAAAATTGAACCAAGCCCGCCGCGACGCCTGTTGCGTAGGCCAACTTGTAGCCAATTACAAGCGCAAAACCGGCGGTCAAAGTTGACAGGCCTTCGCAGGCGCGATAGATGACAAGCTGGTTGGAAGCGTAGCGGTCAAAGCGGTCTTGCTGCCCCACCGACTTTAGCGAGTCAAACGCCAGCGCGTCGCCCGAGCCTGACGCGAAGTTGTAGTTGAGCGCGTGGAAAGCAATTGACAAACACACCATGGCGAAGTTGTTTGAAAGAATCATCACGATGTTGCCAATCATTCGCATCAAGCAAGAAATGACAAGCGTTTTTTTGCGGCCAAAAACGTCCGCCAAAACGCCAGACGGTATTTCGAACAAAATGCTCACGATGTGAAAGACAGTTTCGGCAAAACCGATTTGCGCCAAAGAGAAACCGCGCGCCGCCAAAATCGCGACCCAGGCTCCCGAAAGCGAAATCTGCCCGAACACTGACGACGAGTACAATCTATTTATTTGTTTTTTTATGTTCAACATAATATGCCGCCCCTTAACGGCTAAAATTGTGATTTAGTTGTATGGATTTTTTAAGGGGTAAGAGCGTCATTGCCCGACTTGATCGGGCAATCTTTGTCAGTCTTTTTAAAAAAGGCCCACTACCCCTATCGCGCGATAGAGAAGGATCCTTTTGCCAAAAACAAGACTGATGTTTTCCACATAATGAAACTATTATAGGAGGAACGCTGGCATTTTGTCAATACGGTTGACAAAGACAGCGCGTTTTTTATAAAATAACTCAATTCATTTTTAGGAGACGCTATACCGATGATACTGTAATTCTGATTTCCGCAAAGTCGAAAGCTTGGTGCAAAAAGCGCGGGCGATATTTTGGAAGTCAGTTGCAGTTTTGTCTTTTTGTCGGCGCGCGGTCGCCTTGCGTTTGCAACTGCCTTCTGTTTTGGAGGCAAAATGTCAATTCAAATTACAAAATTAAATTTTTCTTATCCCAGTTCCAATTCAAATTTGTTTGAGGAATTTTCGCTGCAAATTGCGGACGGCTGGACTTGCGTTGCGGGAAGCAACGGCTGCGGAAAAAGCACGCTGCTAAAACTTATTGCCGGGATTCTTGCTCCTGACGGCGGAAAAATTTCTTGCGGCGGGAACGCAAGCGCGGAAAATGGCGCGGTTTACTGCGCGCAGGAAACTTCCGAGCCGCCCGAAAATCTTTACACGGCCTTTTGGTCGGACGACAACGAGGTCCGAAAATTTTTTTCCCGCCTTTGCGTGACCGAAGAAATGCTTGAGCGTTACGAAACGCTGTCGGGCGGCGAAAAAAAACGCATTCAAATCGCCTGCGCGCTTGCCGAATGTCCCGCCGTTCTCTTGCTGGACGAGCCGACCAACCACCTTGACGCAAACACTTGCGCGATGATTGCGGACGCGCTAAAAGAATTTACGGGAACGGGAATCATGGTAAGCCATGACCGTGCCTTTGCCGACTCTCTTTGCGGCCGAACGATTTTTTTGTACAACGAAGCCGCCGCTTTTGCCGGTGGCCGTGACTGCGTTGCCTTTGACTCTTACTCTTGCGGCCTTACAAAAGCCTTGGAGCTTAGGCAGGCGGCGGGCCAGCGCTCTCGCGGAGAATGGGAGCGGCTTAACGCAAAGGCAGCGGCCGAGCGGTCAAGGAGCTCCGCGCTGCAAGAGCAAAACCAAAAGGCCAAGGCCCGCCTTTCAAAAAAATCGGTTGACTTTCGCGACCACGACGCGCAAGCAAAAATCGACGTTGCCCGCATCAGCGGAAAAGACCGTTCCACAGGCGACGCAAAGGCGCGGCTTGAAACGCAAATCCGCCAAACCGAGAGCGAGCGCGACAGCGTAAAAAAGGTGCTGCAAAGAAAAGAAGGCTTTGCTCTTTGCGCCACTGATTTTTCAAAGCCCCTTGTGGTTCAAGAATGCGTTTTGGATGTCGGCGGCTACAGCCTTAAAATTCCGCATGTCGAATTTAAGCGGGGAACCAAGGTCGCGCTCACAGGCCAAAACGGCGCCGGAAAAACTCTCTTTGTTCACCATGTGATTGAAGCGCTGCAAAAGGCGGGCCGCTCCGGCGAAGCGCTTTATTTGCCGCAGGAAATTCCCGACGAACAAAGAGAGGCGATTTTGCGCGACCTTTACGGCTTGGAAGAAAGCGAGCGGGGAGAGGTTTTTTCTACGCTTTACAGGCTGGGAAGCGAGCCGGAGCGTTTGGCGCAATTGCGGAGCGGCGGCCCCGATTCTGGTCTTGCAAACGCTTCTGGTACAAACGACGCGGCGGGCGGTGACGGCAACAATTTAAGTCCCGGCGAGCTTCGCAAGCTTATGATAGCGCTTGCCGTTCAAAGGCCGCTGTCGCTTTTGATTTTGGACGAGCCGACAAACCACATGGACATAACAAGCGTTATGGCCTTGGAAAACGCACTGGCCGCGCTTGATTGCGCGATGCTTATCGTAAGCCACGACAAGGCCTTTTTGCAAAAGGTGGCCAACGCAAGCCTAGTTGCAATCCGCGACGGCGACCACGGCGAACTTAAAATTATGTGAGCGTTTGTCATTAGGAGGAAATATGGAAATTTGCGAAGTGAAAGAAAACAAAAAACAATGCCTCGACCTTTTGCTTTTGGCCGACGAGCAGGAAGACATGGTTGACCGCTACCTTGAGCGCGGAACGATGTTCGTTCTTGACGATGACGGAATCAAGGCAGAATGCGTCGTGACCGACGAAGGCGGCGGCGTTTTGGAAATCAAGAACATCGCCACCGACCCAAAAAGCCAGGGCAAGGGCTACGGCAAAAAATTGATTGAATTTGTGGCGCAAAAGTATCGCGGCACCTACAGCGTTCTGCAACTGGGAACCGGCGACAGCCCGCTGACAATTCCCTTTTACAAAAAATGCGGCTTTGCGCGCCACCACGTTGTCAAAAACTTTTTTACCGACAACTACGACCATCCGATTTTTGAGGCTGGCGTTCAATTGGTGGATATGATATACTTGCGCAGGGAATTGTAGGAGAAAAAAAGAACAATATCCGGTGGATTTTTTTCAAAAATATGGTATAATGCAATTGGATAAAGCATAAAATGTCTGACACACCTTTTACAAAATGGGTTGCCTGCTGGGGAAACGCAACTTCAATTACAGACCGTAAAGAAGCTGTTTATGCAAAAGATTTAACCCTGCGGTATCCTGTACGCGTTGTTTTTTCAGGAAGTAAGCTTCGTTTTCATTTTTCAAATTTAACTGGAACAGAAGAAATAAAAATCTCAAAGGCTTTTGTGGCTCTTAATGGCGATGATTATAAGCCGGTTCCAATCACGCTGAATGGCGGGACGGAAATGCATATTCCGGCCGGAAAAGAAATCACTTCGGATGAAATTAATTTTTCTGTAAATGCCGGCGATTATATAGAAGTTTCAATGTATTTTGCTGATTTTACGCAAATGAATGCAGGAACTCTTGTGACCGGACCGCTTTCAAACGGCGCGTTTGCTTATGGGGATTTTGCGGATCAGAAGAATTTTCCTATTGATTTAAGCCGCCCTACAAACTGTTTTTACTTTTTAAATACGATTGATGTTTTTACAGAAGAAAAAAATCACGCGCTTATATGCTATGGCGATTCAATCACCGCTCAGTCGTGGCCGGATTATCTTGCCCAGAAAGCCTGGGATAAGGGCTTTCATAATGCAGCGGTTATTCGCCGCGCCGTTTGTGGAACAAGAATTCTGCGTCAGTATGACTGCATCACTTACGCGGCTTATGGCCTTAAGGGTGAAACGCGTTTTCCGATTGAAATGCAGGCTGCGGGAGCTTCTGCGGTTATAATTCAGCATGGAATCAATGATATTATTCATCCGGTTGGCGTGGAAGTAAATAAATTCCGCCCCTGGTCAGACCTGCCTACGGTTCAGGAGCTGGAAAAAGGGGTTGAAGATCTTTATGTTTCTCATGCGCGAAAACTTGGGCTGAAAGTGTGGTCTGGCACTCTTCTTCCGATTTTTGGCTGGCGAACATACGAGCCTTTCCGAAATGTTTTGCGAAATGAATTCAATGACTGGCTTAGAACAAGTGATATCTTTGATGGATGCGTGGATTTTGACAAGGCTGTAAGAAATCCTCAAAAGCCGGAAGCTTTTGCAGACGGGTTTGACAGCGGTGACCATCTGCATCCAAGCGAAGCTGCATACAAAGCGATGGCAGAAGCCGTTCCGGAAAGCTTATTTCTGATGACGATACGGTAATTGTTGCAAATGGCGATTTTCTACTGGCGCTAACAAATTGCCCAGTTTTCATCTTTCTGCTAATATAAGCTATGCCTTTACTTAGTTTTGCAATTGTCTGCCCAATGCTTTTTCTTGCAGGTTTTATTGATTCTATTGCCGGAGGCGGCGGCTTGATTTCTCTGCCGGCTTATCTTTTTGCGGGACTCCCGATTCATAATGCCATTGCAACAAATAAATTTTCTTCCACTTTTGGCACAGGGCTTGCAACCGCGCGTTTTATAAAAGGCAAGCTTGTGATTGTTAAACTTGCCGTTCCATCTGTTTTGTGCGGATTTTTAGGCTCTGCAATTGGCGCCAAACTTTCTCTCCTCGTGCCGGAAACTGTTCTCAAAACAATGCTCTTATTTGTTCTTCCTGTTGTAGCTTTCTGCGTTTTGAACAAACGTATTTTCAAACCTTACGAAACAGAAGTTTTTGACTGCTCAAAAAAGACTTTTATAATTGTAATGATTTCTGCGCTGGTTATTGGAATGTACGACGGACTTTACGGTCCTGGAACCGGCACCTTTTTGATTATTGCTTTTAATGTGTTTGCAAAAATGTCTCTCAGGCAGGCAAATGCCCACACCAAAGTAATCAATTTTTCTACGAATGTATCAGCTCTTGTAGTGTATCTGATTAACGGGCGGGTTATGATTCCGCTTGGAATTGCAGCGGCTTTAAGCAATATGCTTGGAAATTATATTGGTTCAGGACTTGTGATGACGAAAGGCCCTGTAATCGTAAAGCCTCTCATCATCTTTGTTTTAACTTTGCTTCTTGTAAAAATTATTGTGGGTTTTTAGCGGCAAGTTTTTTAAGATCCTTCATTGAAACAATGCCTGCCATAATCGAAAAAAGAACGATTGGACAAACGATAAATTTAACAAGATTTAAAAAAATTGTACCAAAGGGTTTGATATATTCAGTTGCAATCTCAGGAACCTTCTGCATGAGAAGACCTGCAATTACAGCAAGAATGAGGGCAACAAAAATCTGCATGGCAAGCCGCAAGAATTCTAATCCTTCGGCCCCTTTGCCATTTTACCGTTAAATTTATAGCTTGAAGGAGTCTTTTTGTCAATGCGAAGCCCCATCTTGCAGTCAAATCTTTTTGCTGATATAGTTTTCATAACTAACATGATCTGGCGGACGGCGGAACTTTCAGATTTGGAGACTCTTCAAAAATGCGCGTTGGGGAACGCAATCTTTGCCAACAATTACGGCGCTGTCAACACGCTTTTGTACAAAGAAAAATACGGCGCGCAAATCGCGTTTGAGGGCGGCTGGTTTTTTGAAAAATTGTTTTTTAACGGCCGCGCCTACTTTGCCTTTCCGCACAAGTTGGACGCGGACGTTATGGTCAGCCCAAAAGCTGACGCCGCCGCCACCGTTTCGGTTGACCAAGAAGCCGCCGTCGCCGCTCTTGCAAGCGAGGCAAAAATCTTGGGCCTTCCCTTTGCCTTTGAAAACATTACGGCAGCCGAAAAAGACGCGCTCCTAAAAATTTACCCTGACGCAAAAGTTTGCCCGCAGTCGGAATTTGGCGACTACATTTATCGTGCGGCAGACTTGGCAAACCTTCCCGGAAAAAAATACAGCAAAAAGCGCAACCACATAAACCAATTCAATGCCAAATATTCCGACTATAAATTTGAGCCGCTGACCGCCGCCAATCTTGGCGACGCGCGCGCGATAGAAGAAAAGTGGCTGGCAGAAAATTCTGCCGCCGCCCAACAAGAAGGAACGTTTGCTGACTTGCAGGCCGAGCGCGACATAATCTTTAACGCCTTGGACAACTTCGCCGCTTTTGAAAAAACTTGCGGAATGACAGGCGGCGTTTTGTATGTTTACAGCGTTCCCGCAGCTTTTTGCGTGGCAAGCCTTTTGAGCGCGAGCGTGACCGACGTTCACTTTGAAAAATGCCTTTCCGCCTACGGACGCGACGGCGGCTACGCTGTCATCAACAACCAGTTTGCCAAAATCGCCGTCACTGAATTCCTAAACCGCGAGGAAGACCTTGGAATCGAAGGTCTGCGCAAGGCAAAGCTTTCGTATTACCCCGAGCGCGTGCTGGAAAAATTTTCTGTTTATGTAAACTAAAAGTAGCGCAAAAGCCACCGCAGGTTGGTTGAGACGCCGCCGCTTCCGCGCTAAGATTTTTTCTAATGGAGGAAGAAAATGATATTTTCTGAAAAGCTTGTGATATTGCGAAAGAACAAGGGAATCACGCAAGAAGCCCTTGCCGAAAAAATCAACGTGTCGCGCCAGGCGGTGGCCAAGTGGGAATCCGGCCAGGCGTATCCCGACATTTCAAACTTGATTCAAATAAGTGACTTGATGAACGTCACCGTGGACTACCTTGTGCGCGACGGAGAGTGCATGGCAAGCCTCAGCTCCGGCGGAACGACAGACCTTGACGAGTTGATAAAATTCCGCCTTGAGGCAAACGTGAACACTTACGCTGCCTTTATGAACGAAGCGCCTTCGACGCGCTTGGACTCGCACGACTATCGTTACCAAAACGGCGAGTGGACTTACCACGACACTTACGTTGGCGGCGAGCAGTTTGCGGGCGAAGAAGCGGTTTGGAAAAAGGGCGCGTCGGTTTACGCGATGAACTACATGGGCCGCGTTCTTGCAAAAGAATTTAGCGGAAACTTTTTAAAGGACGCTTTGCGCCACGCCGACAAAAAAATGCCATACCGCGGCCCCGAGCGCTACCAAGACGGCGAGTACCTTTACAAGTGCAGCGTCAACGGCGACTTTAGCTGGTTCCAAGGCTACGAAGAAATTTTTTGGAACGACCAAAAAGTTTACGAGTGCTACTTTCACGGCGGAACGACAAGGTAAATTCCACTTGCAATTTTACAAATCTCGGTTATCATATTGGTAAAGGAGATTTTTTGATGGACAATTTTACTTTTTATTCGCCAACGTATTTTGCTTTTGGAAAGGATACCGAAAGCCAGACAGGCGCTTTGGCCAAGCGCTTTGGAGCCAACAAGGTTTTGGTTCACTTTGGAGGAAAGAGCGCCAAGGCGTCCGGCCTTTTGGACAGGGTGGAAGCGTCGTTAAAGGCGGCGGGCCTTTCTTACGTTGAGCTTGGCGGAGTCCAGCCTAATCCCCGCAGCGGCCTTGTCTACCAAGGAATCGACCTTTGCAAAAAAGAAAAAGTTGACTTTGTCCTTGCGGTCGGAGGCGGAAGCACAATCGACTCCGCAAAAGCTATCGCCGCCGGCGTTTTGTACGACGGAGACTTTTGGGATTTTTACAGCGGAAAAGAAATTGAAAAGGCGCTCCCAGTTGGAACGGTTCTTACAATCGCCGCCGCCGGAAGCGAAGGCAGCCCCAATTCAGTAATCACAAAAGAGGAAGGAATGTTCAAGCGCGGAGCCAACGGCGACGCGATCCGCCCTAAGTTCAGCATATTGAACCCCGCGCTGACGCAAACGCTTCCCGCATTCCAAACGGCTGCCGGCGCGACGGACATCATGGCGCACCTTTACGAGCGCTATTTAACCAACACAAAAGACGTCGAAGTCACCGACCGCCTTATCGAAGCGCTTCTTCTTACGATGAAGCATGAGACTCCCCGCGTCATCGCCGACCCAAACAATTACGAGGCGCGAGCCAACATCATGTGGGCGGGAATGATGGCGCACAACAATTCTTGCGGCGTCGGTCGCACTCAGGATTGGAACAGCCACGGAATCGAGCACGAGCTGTCCGCGCTTTACGACTGCGCCCACGGCGCGGGCCTTGCGGTCACTATGCCGGCGGTCTTTAAATACGTGATGAACCACGACGTAATGCGCTTTGCAAAAGTGGCCGTCCGCGTATGGGGCTGCCAAATGGATTTTGACCATCCCGAAGTCACCGCGCTCGAAGGAATCAACGCCTTCCAAAATTTCCTTTGCTCAATCGGCATGCCCAAAAATTTTTCCGAGCTTGGCGCCAAGGAAGCGGACATTCCCGCGCTTGTCAAAACTCTTTGCTACGGCGACGGCCGCACAGGAACAATTAGCGGCTTTGTCACGCTCAACCAAGACGACTGCGCCAAGATTTACAAGATGATGGTTTAACGGCATAATAGGTGTTATGAATAAAAAAATTGCGCGCGTTGCCATAGTCGCCGCAGTTGTTCTTGCGATAATCGCGGCGCTCTTTGGCGTTAAAAAATATTTGTACTCTCGAAAGCCGCTGGAGCTGATGTTTGACGCAGCGTATTATTTTTCGGAAGAGGCCAGCAAGTCCGGCATTTGGTCTTACGAAAAATCTTACAGCGGCCACCAGTATTACCTTTACCTTCCGCCACAATATCGCGAGGACAATGACAACGTTGAGGCAAAGCTTCCGCTCATCGTCGTGTTCCACGGTTCCGACGAAAAGGGGCAGGCATTTAAATATGGAAGAATTTTTACCAGCCAAGATTTCCAAGAAAAAATTTACCCAAAAGGCGCCGCAGTTCTTTTGATGTTTTCGCGCGTAAATTATTTTACCGACCCGCATGGAACAAGCCTTTTGATTCAAAACGTTTGCCTAAAAAACAAATGCATTGACAAAGAAAACATCATCGCCTACGGTTTTTCGCAAGGCGCCAAATTCGCGGCGGAACTTGCCTGCGCGCAGCCTCGCCTTTTAAAGGCCGTTGTGTCTGGAAGCGGCTTTTATCAAATGAGTTTTTGGGAAATTTTGCGCGTTCTTCCTATTAGATTTTACTGGGCCAATTCCGAAGACGACAAAGGAATTTTTGAACAGGGAATGCCCACAGGCCGCCGCGTCGCGCGCTTTTGCAAGGATTCCCGCTACGTCCAATACCAAACCCGCCACCACTTTTACGTGGAGCTAAAAGACAAGACGGGCCTGCGCGACAAGGGCGGCGGCGAAGAAACTTTTATGGATTGGCTTTGCGAGGCGGTCAATTGCAAATAGACCAGCTTTTTGAATTTGTCTACGTCTTGATTGACAAAAAGCGCGCCACCGCAAAAGAGATGGCCGCCCGCTTTGGCGTGAGCGTCCGAACGATTTACCGCTGGGTGGACGCGCTCTGCGTTTCGGGCATTCCGATTTACTCTTTAAAAGGCCGGGGCGGCGGAATTGCAATCTCGGAAAAATTCGCGATGGACAACACCCTTCTTAGCGAAGAAGACAGGCTCGCCATTGTGTCTAGCGTAAAAGCTCTCAACGCGCTTGGCGCCAACGTCAAGACCGAACAAAAGCTTTCGCATCTTGTGGCAAGCGAGGCTGATTGGCTTGAAGTTGACTTTGCCCCGTGGAGTCCCGAAGGCTCCGAAGTGCGGACTCTGTTCGCCACGCTGCGCGATTCAATCTTAAAAAAGCGGCAAGTGGTTTTTGATTATTTTTCGGGTGACGGAAAGGCGCAAAAGAAAACCGTCCATCCGTGGAAGCTTCTTTTTAAGGGCCAGGCTTGGTATCTTGACGGCTGGAGCGATTCCAACAAAGAGGAACGCTTTTTTAAGCTTAGCCGAATGCGGAACGTAATACAAACCGGCCGCGCGGCGACTGTCAGCCAAAACTCTTTTTATGCCCAAAAATTGGACGGCGACAAAAAGAGCGCGCGCGACTTGTACCCCGCGCAAGAAAAGCCAAAAATGATTGCGATAAAGGCCAAAGTCGCCGCGCAAAAGATATCGTATTTAATGGACGCGTTTGTTTGCCAAGAGGTCAAAGTCGGCAAAGACAAAAGCGCGGCGGTGACGTTTTTGGCCCCCGACACGCCTTGGATTTGCGAATATCTTTTGTCCTTTGGCCCAGACCTTAAAATTGTTTCGCCCGCGCGCGTCAAAGAACAGGTCGTCCAACTTGCCCAAAAAATTTCTTTGCAATATCAACCTTAAATACGACTGGTCAAGGCACGCTTCGCTTAAAGCCTTGACTCAGTCGTTTTTGAGGTTGAAAAATATTTTCAACCTCAAATATGACATGCTGTTGTCATATTTTGCGCGCTATAATCATGGCATATGACAAGCAAAAATGAACTCTTGCAAAACATCGAAAAGCTTCACACAACCCCGATGGGCGCGGAACGCATCGCAAAAAATCTTGGCCTTGGAGCCCAAGCCGGCGACCCCGTTCTTTGGTGCCGTAAAAGAATCGAGTCTCCCCAATGCGACATTAGCCGCAAGGGAAAGAATTGGTATTGCCTAATTGACGGGGCGCGCATTACGGTCAACGCTTACAGTTGCACAATCATCACCGCGCATAGGATTTAGTCATGGAAGACCGGCCTGATTTTAGTCAAATAAAGAGTTTTGAAGAATTCTCAAAATATTATTGGTATCGCGAGGAACTGCAAAAAATTTGCAAGGGCCTTGGCCTTGATTCTAGCGGAATGAAGGTGGAACTTAATCATGTGATTGAAGAATACTTTAAGGGGAACAAAATCGCGCCCAAAAACAAGACTGCTTCCAAGACCAAAAATCGGGCGGCGGCAAAACTGTCCCTTTCGACAGGCCTGATAGAATGCGGCTTTACTTTTGGCCCGCGCTTCCGCGACTTTTTCTCGGCCCAAACAGGTGTCGCCAAATTTAAGTTCAACGTTGACATGGTGGCCACTGCAAAAAAAGTCAAGCAGGACGGCGACACTTCTTTTACTTTAGGCGACCTCTTGGATGTTTATTACGGAAAAAAGACCTACGCAAAATACGACAAAATTTGCTTGCAATGGAACAAGTTTGTCCAAGACTTTTGCGCAGATCCCGCGTCCGCCGCCTTTCCAAACAAACTCAAGGCCGCCGCCGCCCTCTGGAAGCAAGTCCGCGACTCAACAAGGCCTAAAATATATACGCACCAGCTATTGGAGGAGAATAAAAATGGCGTTTGATTACAAAAAGGAATTCAAGGAATTTTACCTTCCGCCGGCAAAGCCGCAGATTGTGAAAATTCCAAAGATGCAGTTTGTCGCGGTTCGCGGAACGGGCAATCCCAACGACGAGGGCGGCGAATACAAACGCGCGCTCGAAGTTCTTTACGCGATTTCTTACGCAATCAAAATGAGCAAAAAGAGCGACCGCCGCATCGAAGGATATTTTGATTACGTCGTTCCGCCGCTCGAAGGCTTTTGGTGGCAGCAAAAAGACGCCGCGCGCGTCGCCGGCATTGACTATTCGCGCAAGGATTCCTTCAACTGGATTTCGCTGATTCGTTTGCCTGACTTTGTGGCAAAAAAAGATTTTGATTGGGCAAAGGAAAGCGTTCAAAAAAAGAAAGGCCTTGACGTTTCGCGCGCCGAGCTGTTCAAGCTGGAAGAAGGCGAGTGCGTTCAAATAATGCACAAGGGCTCTTACGACGACGAGCCCGCTTCCGTCAAGTTGATGGACGACTTTGCGGCGCAAAGCGGATACCAGTTGGATTTTACCGACGCGCGCTTGCACCACGAAATTTATTTGAGCGACCCCCGCAAAACCGAGCCGCAAAAATTGCGGACCGTAATTCGACATCCGGTAAAAAAGGCGCTATAATAGTTGGCGGAGGAAAAAATGAAATCGATTGTGATTTACAACAGCAAAACAGGCTTTACAAAACGGTACGCGGAATGGATTTGCGAGGCGGCCTCTTGCGAATGCGTTAAGTTTAAGAAGGCGGGCAAAACAAGCCTTATGGATTATGACGCGATAGTTTTTGGCGGCTGGTTCATGGCCGGAAAAATAACAGGCCTTGATTGGTTCAAAAAGAAAATGCCCGCGCTCGCCGCCGCCAACAAAAAATTGTTGGTTTACGCTGTCGGAGCGACGCCGCCGCAAAGCCCCGACATTCCCGCCGCGATGCGAAAAAATTTTACCGATGATGAATGGGGCAAGGTCAAAGCCTTTTACTGTCCCGGCGGCTTGAATTACGACAAAATGAATTTTATGTCAAAGCTTGTGATGAAAATGCTTTCAAAGGCGCTGAGTTCCAAAAAGGACGCGACCGAAGCGGAAAAGGAGCAGGCCAAAATGATTTTGAGTTCCTATGACCTTTCCGACAAAAAATACATCGAGCCGCTATTGGCAGAATTAAAATAGGAGAACAAAATGCCAAGACCAAGAACAAAGGACGACTTGATCGCCGCCGCCGCCGAAAACTACAAGACGCTTGTCAAAATGATTGGCGAGATGTCGGAAAAAGAATTGAAAACTCCTTTTGATTTTTCCGGCGAGCCAAGCAAAAAAGAGGCGCACTGGAGCCGCGACAAAAATGTCCGCGACGTTTTGATTCACTTGTACGAATGGCACCAGCTTATGCTGAACTTTCCCAAAAACAACAAGGGCGTAAAGGACTCAAAAAGCGCCATCGCGTTTTTGCCGCCGGATTATTCTTGGAAAACTTACGGCGCGATGAACGTGATGTTTTGGAAGCGGCATCAAAAGACCAGCTTGGAGCAAGCAAAAAAACTTTTCGCTAAAAGCCACTCCGATGTGATGGCCTTGATAAAAAAATATTCCAACGAGGAGCTGTTCACAAAAAAATATTTTCCGTGGGTTGGCAACGCCGAGCTTGGCTCCTTCTTTGTGAGCAACACTTCCAGCCACTACGCTTGGGCGATAAAAAAACTTAAGGCGCACAAAAAGAACTGCGCCAAGCAATCGTAGGGCGGAACGCGGCGCGGCCATGCATTTTGTGAACGCAAAGTCGATTCTAAATTCTCACGGCATCAACATCTACCGCGGATGTTCGCACGGTTGCGTTTACTGCGACTCGCGGAGCAAATGCTACCAATTTGCGCATGATTTTGAAGACATAGAGGTCAAGCAAAACGCGCCCCAGCTTTTGGAAGAGGCGCTCCGCAAAAAGCGCAAGCGCTGCATGATTGGAACCGGCTCCATGTGCGACCCATACATTCCGGCGGAAAAGGAACTGCGCCTCACTCGCCGCTGCTTGGAAATTATCGACCGCCACAACTTTGGCGCAGCGGTTTTGACCAAATCAGATTTAGTCTTGCGCGACTTGGACTTGTTGGCCCGAATCAACAACAAGACAAAGGCGGTCGTCCAAATGACGCTTACAACCGCGGACGACGAGCTTTGCAAAATAATCGAGCCTGGCGTTTGCCCTACAAACCGCCGCGCCGAAGTTTTGCAGGCTTGCAAAGAGGCGGGGATTCCTACAGTGGTTTGGCTTGCGCCGCTCCTTCCGTTCATCAATGACACGCAAGAAAATATTGACGGCATAATCGACTACTGCGTCCGCGCCGGTGTCCGAGCGATAATCGCTTTTGGAATTGGCCTCACCTTGCGCGATGGAAACCGCGAATATTTTTACGCCGCTCTGGACCGCGCCGCCGCTCGCGACCAGCGCTTTGTCGGCCTCAAAGAGCGCTACATAACAACTTTCGGCTCAAGCTACCAAGCTTCTAGCCCCAACGCGCGGCCTCTTTGGGAACAGCTTTGCCGCCTTTGCAAAGACAACAACATAATGCTTGGAGTGGAATCGGTCTTTAAATGGATTGAAGAGTTTCCTGACAAGGACCCTGAGCAGCCGGAATTATTTTAGCGCGTAAATAAAACGCGATGCGGCGCTAGCGTCTGTGTTCGTCGCGATTTTTTTTCATCTCGTACATCAAGGTGTCGGATGCTTTGAGCATGTCTGAGAATTCGTTAGGGGTCCCTTTTAGCTTTTGCTGGATGGGGCCGTAGCTCATTCCGATTTTGTACGGAAGGTCAGAGTTTTGGTTGGTTTCGGCCGTCAGTTTTTCGACTTGCGTGGTAAAGTATTCTATCGCGTTGTCGGAGTTTTCTTTTACTCCCAAGATTAGGAATTCATCGCCTCCGATTCTAAAGGCCTTGTCGTCTTTGTCAGCCGCTCCCTTTATGATTTGAGAAAGGGTTTTTATCGCGCGGTCACCTTCTTCGTGGCCAAAGTTGTCGTTGATGTACTTTAGTCCGTTCATGTCGCAAATGCAGACAAAAAGGTCTTTGTTGTTTTGCAAGGCTTCCTTGTATAGAATGTCAGAAAAATATTCCATTCCGTTGCGGTTGTAAAGTCCGGTCATCGGGTCGATTCTAAGCTCCCGTTGAAGATTGTACTTTTCTTTTTTTAGATGCTCGTAGTGTTCTGTCGCGTCAAACAAGACATAAAGCTTTCCAAATTTTTTGTTGTCGCGAACCAAGTCATTTTCTTCGGCGGTGTAAGTGCGGTTGTTTAAGCTGATGGCGTTTTTGGCCAAAATCGAACTTCTAATTTTTAGAATTATATAGGCCGAATCGGTTTCGATGTTTGGGAACATTTCAACCGCGGTCTTGTTGCAGTATTGAATGTTGTCTTTTGTGTCTACGGCAATGATTCCTTCGGACAAGTGGTCTATGATAAAGTCGCGCGCTATTTCCTTGGCTCCCAAAAGGTCATACCTAAAGAAAGCGACGAACATTACAACCACGCCGATTACATAACCGAATATAGTCATGTCGTAATATTTTGCGACCTCAAAGACTTTAAGCATTTGGACTGTAAAGAAGAAAAATTCTATGAAGAAAGAAATGATTACAGCCATAAAGCATTTTTTTGTCATGCGGTTTTTTTCTTTTTTCCACGCCCTAAAAAGCCATCTAAAGCCTACCGCAATGTAAATAATCTGCAGCGCCATAAAGACATGGTGGACGATTCCGTTTCCGTGGCGCAGCTGGGGGAAAATGCCTTCGTTGGTGAACTCTATCCAAGTGTAATACAAGCTGTGCTTTGGCAATGTTAAGATTGAAAGACAAATAAGTATGTGCGCTATGAACAATGTGTTTCTAAAATAATTTGGAAATTTGATTTTGCAAAGCTCAATGGTGAACAAAAATAGAAAAAGAGTTATCCATACGCGGCCAGAGTAAGAAAATCTGAGAGCGCTTATGTAAGTTTCCTGATTTGTGGAAAGAAGTTGAAAAAGATATCCGATGTTGTTGACCAAGATGGCCAGGCAGCTTAAGAAAAGATATGATAGGGGAGCGTTTTTTAATCGTCTAAAAATAATCCAAGACTCAAGAAACAATCCGATTATGCTTGCGTATTGAATTGAAAGCAAAAGGTTGCGCACAACTTTCTCCTAAAAAACTTTAATATAGTATAGTCTTTTTTGGAGTTTTGGACAAGAGTGCAGGCCATTGCCTTACTCTCGGGCGCCCTTGAGTTGTTTTTTGCGTGCGTACATTAAGCTGTCGGCTCGCTCAAAGACCGGCTCCATCGACAAGTCTTTGCCCAAAATGTATTCTGACATTCCCGCCGCCACGATTACGCCGCCGTTTTGGCTGTTATGCTCTGACTGCCTGTTCAATTCAGCCATAATTTTTTCACGATCTTCGTAGTCGTCGTTCATAAGGACCACTACAAACTCGTCGCCGCCAACTCGGAAGACTGGGCTGCGCTTGAACAGCGCGCAAATCATGCGGCAGGCAGCTTTGATGTATTCGTCGCCGGCTTGGTGGCCTTTGTTGTCGTTGACCCACTTTAATCCGTTGACGTCGCAGACTACAACCGCAAATTTTTCCAAGCTTCCGCTTGCAAGCTGAGAGTTTACGCGCGCTTCATGCTCCGTAAAGGCGCGCTTGTTTTTTACGCCAGTCATTAAATCGGTGGTGGCCATGTTGCGCGCTTTGCCAAGTTCCTCCTCGTGGGCCTGTTCCCTTTTTTTAAGAATCATAAAGCTGCTTACGAGCATCGTGATTGAAAGAACGAACAGAGCCATTACGATAAAGGTGTTTGTGAAATTTGAAATGTGAACCGAGCGCATCGCAAGCCGCAAAAATTCACCGTTGCCTTTAGTGTAGGCCTCGGCGTTTTCCATTCCGCTAAAATAAAGCGCGATGCGCTCAGAGGCTTCTTCAACCGCTTTTTGGTTTGAGCGCGTCATCCAGATGAGCGAAAGTATTACGACAAAAGTAATGAGCGCCACCCACACTGTCACAGAGCTTCCAAATTTTCCGGAACGGTCGCGTTTTATGATGTGGTGGAAGACGGCGAATCCCAAGATGGCCCATATCGTGAACAAAAAGTGCGCTTCGGTTGTGATGGCGTTGTGGGTGAACGGATTTGGAACGATTAAGAGGACGCCAAATAAAAGCATAAGGACAATTCCCGCCATGCCGGTGAAGGTCTCCAATTTTTTTTCTTCGGCGCGCGCAAATTTCCAAGACGACCAAGACAAGAGGCCGTAAATGATTGTGGCGCCGATTGTTGTCACGTCGACAATCCAGCCGATTGCCGTTCTTCCTACAAAGGGAATCAAAAATGAAATGCATGTCACAAGGCGCACTGCGTTGGCCGGAATGCGCGCCTTGTTCAATTGGGCGTATCTTGCGGGAATCACGTCGTCCTTTGCCACGGCGTAAAGCAAACGGCTGAGCGCCACCATGTTTCCCACAAGGCTTGTGATTATCAACGCGAGCAGGGCTGCCATCAAGAGAACTGTTCCGGCGGAACCCATGTAATGATGCGCGGCGTAAAAAGGCGGCAAGGCCTTGATGCCCTGCAAGTTGTCCAAGTCTTTTATGTAAGAAATCCAGTTGTCATATTCGGGCGGGTATGCCGAGATTGAAAGCATTATTACAAAAATGTAGAGCGCCGTCGCAGTCAAAACCGCCGCGGTCAAAATCTTGAATGATTTTCTGTGCGGAAAGTTGAAGCCCTCTATCGAGTGCGAAATGTTTTCAAAGCCTATGAACGCCCAAGGAGAAACGACGGCTACAAAGCAAACGCACGAAAAGGCGCTCGCGTCGGGAATGAAGGCGGGCGCAAAGCTAAAGCCGCTCCCCGCGTGAAGAAATGCCGCGCGCGCAAAACAAACGCTTATGGCCGCCGTAAAGACTATGGCCAAAGCGAGCGCTATTCGAGCGGCGGACCGCTTGCTTTGCGAACACAAAAGGCCTGTAAGCGCGATTGCGCCCGCCGTCAAAAGCGCCTCACCCAAATAAACGTCGTAGCCAAAAATTTTATACAAATGCCCAAAGCGGAAAATGTTTCCTAAAAAATATTTTGCAAAAAGCGGAAGGCTAGTGGCGTTGGCCCAAAAAATCGCGATGTAAGTAAGGCTCAAAAACCAGGCGCTCAAAAAACCGTAGTCGTGGCCCAATTGGTTTTTGGCATAAGCATAGACGCCGCCGGCGTTGGGGTAGCAAATCATCATGTAATGGTAGTTGCGGGCGATCAAGAGCATGACAAGCGCGCCGATTATAAGGCCAACGACGCTTCCCACAGGTCCCGCGCGCAATAAGTATGTGTTCCCAGTGACGACAAAAGAGCCCCAGCCGATAGTGGTTCCCAAAGACAAGGCCCACGCGGTTTTGGGCGTTAAGTATGTAATCAATTTGTCAGGTTTTGCCGATTCCTCTTCTTCCATATCTGTATATTTTAACACGGTTTTTGCGATAATGCTAGCGAAATTTTTTAGGTCGCGCTATAATGTTTTTGAAAGGAGATTATAGTGAAAGTTATTAAATTTTTTTATAAAATGGCCTCTGCCGCGTTTTTGCTTTTAGCGGCAGGATTAGTGAACTGCGGGCCCGCCGCCGCTTGCACCGCAGTTTATGTCGGAAAGGGCGCCAGCGCCGATGGAACGACCATAATGGCAAAGTCCAACGATTACGGCGACGTTTTTGGCAACCACATCGTCATTGAGCCGGCCGTAAAAAACAAGGCGGGACGAAAGATGCCGATTGACCAAACAGGAACGGTTTTTACGGAAATTCCCGCGACCACATATAAATACGTTTGCACGCCTTGGATGGATTCGACGATGGCTTACAACGGTCTTTGCCGCGACGCCACAATTTGCTCAAACGAGCGCGGCGTGAACATGCTTATGTCGATAACCGCTTTTTCAAACGAAGCCGCTTTGCAGGCTGACCCCTTGATAGAAAAAGGCTTGACGGAATTTACAGCCGTCGACCTTGTGGTTTGCCAAAGCGCCACGGCGCGCGAGGCCGTCAAAGTTTTGTGCGGCCTTTTGGATAAATTTGGCAGCAGCGAAATCAACATCGCGCTCATCGCAGACCAAAACGAGGCTTGGTATGTCGAGATGTATTCTGGCTATCAATACGCTGCGGTAAAACTTCCCGACGACAAGGTTTGCGCTTTTGGAAACGAGTTTTGCCTTGAATACTTGTCCGACTACCAAGAGTCAATCGTCTCTCCAAACTTGCTGAGCCTGCCCGCGCAAAAGGGCTTTGCCGTTTACGGAAAAAACAACGAGCTCAATCTTTACAAAACATATTCCGGCCCTTCAATCACAGAAGACTATTCCCATATACGGACGTGGATTGGCCACAAAATTTTGTCGCCTTCCGTTTACGCCGCGGACTACGACAAGGAGGCAATGTATCCCTTGTGCTTTGCTTCCGACAAAAAAGTGAGCCTGCAAGATGTTATGGAAATTATGCGAAACCGCTTTGAAGGAACAAAGTACGACCCCGACGAGACAGGCCGCACCGACATGCGAGTCATTGGAACCGACACCGCGCTCAGCGTTCACATCGTGCAAGTTTATCACGACGTTCCAGCCGACATCTCCAGCGTGATTTGGGAAAGTTCAGGCCCAGCCATATACGGAGTATTCGTTCCAGTTTCAAACGCGTCGCTTCGAGCCGGCGCGGCCTACGCCAAAAACCAAGACGCTAGCGCTAAAGAAATTTTTGACACAGACAACTATCCATACTATCGCTTTAAGGAATTGACCACTCTCTGCGTTGAGCGCGATTCCTATAAAACTTACGGCCAGCCTGTTCGCTCTTATTGGCACGAGGCGGAATCAGGAATGGCGGAGGGAATGGCTGCCGTTGTCAAAAACGCCGCAGCCCTAAAAGACAAAAAGGTGGCCGCGCGCTACATCACAGACTATTGCGCGGCGATGCAAGACAAGGCCTTTTACGACGCCGGAAAACTTTTGAACCAAGTTAGGTGGAACAAAAGCAAAAACTGCAACACGCTCAAAAACGGACGCAATCCGGAAACTGGCGAAATTCTTGACGAACTCAGAGTTCTTCCTCCGATAGAAGTCAAGCTTGACGGTTCGCTTTACAAGCAAATTCCGCAAGTTGTTGGTGGAGGAATTTCTGTCGTCGCGCTTGTCTTGATTTTTGCGGCGCTGGCTGTTGTCGCGGCGCTTTTGTTTTTGTCAAAACGCGCAAAGAGACAATGATTCTAAACACGGGTCAGCGGACGGACATTCCCGCGTTTTTCTCTGAATGGTTTGTCAACCGCGTCAACGAGGGCTTTGTCTTGGTGAGGAACCCGTACAACCCAAGCGCGGTGACTCGCTTTGAAATCCGCCCTGACCTTGTGGACCTAATCGGTTTTTGCACAAAAAATCCCAAGCCGCTTTTGCCGTTTGTAGGGGAACTGGACGCGTGCGGCTATGGGCAGTTTTGGCAAGTCACCATTACGCCGTATGGCCGCGACATAGAGCCTGGCGTTCCCGACAAGCAGGAATGTTTGGAGACGTTCAAAAAGCTAGCGGAACTGGTGGGAAAAGAGCGGCTTGTTTGGCGCTACGACCCGATTTTTTTAAGCCAAAAATATACGGCTGACTATCACGCGCGCGCTTTTGAAAAAATGGCGGCCGCGCTTTGCGGTTGTACCAACTATTGCGTGATAAGCTTTATCGACTTGTTTCCAAAAGTGCGGCGCAATTTTCCTGAGGCGCGCGAAGTTGGCGCTGACGAGCAAATTACTCTTGGCAAAAAATTGATAGAAATTGCCGCGCGCTATGGAATTACAATCAGGACTTGCGGAGAAGGAAACATTTTGGAGCCTTACGGGGCCGAGACAAGCGGCTGCATGACTCCCGCCATTTACGAGCGCGCGTTGGGCCAGCCGCTCGTTTTTCCGCGGTTCACGCCTTCGCGCAAAGAGTGCGCCTGCTACCTTTCCTGCGACATCGGCGCCTACTCAACTTGCCAACACTTTTGCCGCTACTGCTACGCCAATTCCAACCCCCAAGCGATAAAGCAAAACGTCGCTCTCCACGACCCCCGTTCTCCCTTTATCATCGGCGGCCCCCTCCCAGGCGACGTCATCCACCAAGCCGAGCAGCGCAGCTGGAAGATCGGCGCAAGGAACGATGGCCAGCGGGAGTTGTTTTAAGGCGACGTTTTTTTGCAGCGTCCGAAGGACGCGGTTAATCCGCTCGAAATAGTTTTCAAGGGCTTGAAAGCAACAACACGAGCGGTTATAATAAATTCATTCTATACTCATTTAAGGAGAACGATATGAGCAAGTACGCAGGAACACAGACAGAGAAAAACTTGTTGGCCGCTTTTGCCGGAGAGTCGCAGGCGCGCAACAAATATGTTTATTTTTCGCAAGTGGCGCAAAAAGAGGGCCAGGACAAAATAGCCAAAATTTTTGAAAAAACAGCCAACAACGAAGAGCAGCACGCCAAAATGTGGCTCAAGGAATTGGAAGGCATAAACGACACCACCAGCAACTTAAAGGCCGCCGCCGACGGCGAAAACTTTGAGTGGACCGACATGTACGTTGGCTTTGCCAAAACCGCCGAAGCCGAAGGATTTGCCGACTTGGCGGCCAAGTTCCGAGCCGTGGCCGACATCGAAAAGCGCCACGAGGACCGATACCGTTCGCTCCTAAAGGACGAAGACACATCCGCAAAGCTCAAGGAATCCACCGTAAAAGTTTGGGAATGCCTCAAGTGCGGCCACATCGTCGTAGGCCCCACCGCCCCCGAATACTGCGAGACTTGCGGCGAGCATAACCAGTACTTTGAAGTCCGCGAAGACAACTACGATTTGATTATGACTTGGGGAAGGTAAGGGCGGTCAAGACCGCCGCGCTTGCGCGAGGTCCGCTCGAAATAACGATTTTGGTTTTGAAAAAAAGTTACGAGCGGACTTGACACAAAACTCATTCGAGCGTATATTATGCGTATATCGTGCACGAGCACGGTAAATGGAGGCTAAGATATGAAATGCGTCGCTGGCGTTGATTTGGGAACGCAAAGCATGAAGGTTGTTCTCTACGATTACGAAAACAAAAAGACTGTCGAAAGCGGCTCTTGTCCGATGGACTTGATTTCAAAGGACGACGGAACCCGCGAGCAGACAACAGAAATGTACCAAAAGGGCCTTGACGTTTGCTTTTCAAAATTGAGCGCCGAGGGCAAGGCCTCCATCCAGGCGATTGGCGTTTCGGGACAGCAGCACGGATTTGTTCCGCTGGACGCGAACGGCCAGCCGCTTTACAACATCAAATTGTGGAACGACACTTCCACCGCGGAAGAATGCAAAATTTTGACCGAGACTCTTGGCGGAAAAGAAAAGGTTGTCGAGGCCGTGCAAAACTTTATGCTGCCCGGCTTTACCGCTCCCAAAATTTTCTGGCTCAAGCGCAACAAGCCGGAGGCCTTTTCAAAGCTAAAGTACATCATGCTTCCGCACGATTATCTAAACTATGTCTTTACAAATAATTATGTCATGGAAAGCGGAGACGCTTCGGGCACCGCGCTTTTTGACAGCGTCAACAGAAAGTGGTCCAAGACCGTTTGCGACGCGGTGGACCCTTCGCTTTTGGAAAAGCTTCCTAAAATCATCCGCGACGACGAAGCCGCTGGAACCGTAACCGACGAGGCTGCCAAGCGCTTTGGAATTCCCGCGGGCATTCCGGTTTCGGCTGGCGGCGGCGACAACATGATGAGCGCAATCGGTACAGGCTGCGTAAAGGGCGGAACGTTGACAATGTCAATGGGAACAAGCGGAACCCTTTACGGATTCTCCGACAAGTCGGTGGCCGACCCAGAGAACGGAATCTCAGGATTCGCGTCTTCAACCAACGGATACCTTCCGCTTTTGTGCACGATGAACTGCACAGTTGCCTCCGAAGAAATCCGCGCGCTCTTTAACCTTGACGTAAAGGAATTTGACGCCGAGGCGCAAAAGGCCAAGCCCGGCTCGGACGGCGTTTTTGTGCTTCCCTTCTTTAACGGCGAGCGCACGCCAAACCTTCCGCGCGGACGCGCCTCAATCACAGGCTTGACCGTGGCCAACAGCAGCCGCGCCAACATCGCCCGCGCCGCTTTGGAAAGCGCCGTCTTCTCTATGCGCGGAGGCCTTGAAGCCTTTAGAAAGCGCGGCTTTACCCCAAAAGAGCTGCGCTTGACCGGTGGCGGAGCCAAGAGCCCCGTTTGGCGCCAGATTGTGGCCGACATCCTCAACTTGCCTGTCCAAGTCCCGACCTCAAGCGAGGCGGCTGCCTTTGGCGCGGCCTTGCAGGCCCTTTGGTGTTTGGAAGTTTCTCAGGGAAAGAAAACGACAATGGAAAGCCTTGCTGACAGCCACGTTGAGTTGGACACTTCCAAGACGACCAATCCAATCGCAGCCAACGTCCAGGCCTACAACGAGGCTTTTGTCGAATACAACAAAATCTTGAGCCAAGTATCGCCGTTGTACGTGTAGCGGCAAAATCGCCTCATTGCGGGGCGATTTTTCTTGACAGAACCTGATTATGGGTATATCATATAAAAAGAACCGTGCACGAGCACGATAAAAGCCCGCGCGGTTATGCCGGAGGCCTGCCGCCGAGATTAAAGGGTTCAAGGCCTAAAGGTTTTGACGGCGGCGCAACGCCAACATTTTTGCTCGCTTGCGGGCTCGCAAAAACAGGCGCAAGTATGGAGGTTGTATAAATGAAAATTAAATCTGTGTTCGGACACGCTTTTGAGCGTTACGGAAAGGTTTTGACTGGCTACGACGTTAAGGAATTGCTTTCCAAGCTTGATTCCACAACGGACTGTCCTAAGGACAAGGTTATTTACACGCCGGGCGACGCGGGCTTGGAAGGCTTGCCGGTTGCCAAGCAATTCAGTACAAACGCTTACGGCGGAATGCCGATTCAAATCGGATATTGCAACGGCTTCAACACAAAGCTCAACTGCTTGGAGTGGCACCGCGGAAGCGAAATCAACATTCCTTCTACGGACATTGTCTTGCTCTTGGCTCCGCTTCAGTCTGTAAAGAACGGAAAGCTCAGCACAAATTGCGTGGAGGCTTTTTACGTTCCCGCTGGAACTGTTGTTCAAGTTTACGAAACGACTTTGCACTACGCGCCCTGCAGCGCCGTCAGGAACAAGGAAGTTGACAAGAATGGATTCCGCGTTGTCATCATTCTTCCCAAGGGAACAAACTTGGACAAGCCCAAAATCAGCGACATCGACAAAGAGGACAAGCTTTTGTGGGCGGCCAACAAGTGGCTCATCGCGCACGCCGAGTCTGCCGAAGCCAAGCAAGGCGCCTTTGTGGGATTGCAAGGCGTGAACATCAATATTGCGAACTAAGAGCGCCGCGCGCGGCGCTTGTAATTCATATCATAGGAGAACAATTATGGAAAAATGGACAAACATTCCCAACGTAAAATTGGGAATCATCGCGGTAAGCCGCGACTGCTTTATCATCTCGCTTTCTGAATCAAGAAGGGCGGCGATTGCCAAAGCGTACGGCTCAGACCTCTACGAGTGCAAGGTGACGGTCGAAAACGAGCATGACATGCTCAAGGCTGTCGAGGACGTAAAGAAGGCTGGATGCAACGCGCTCTGCGTCTTCCTTGGAAACTTTGGTCCCGAAACGCCCGAAACTTTGATCGCCAAAAACTTTGACGGCCCGGTAATGTACGCCGCCGCCGCCGAAAGCTCATACAAAGACGGCGGATTGATTGACGGACGCGGCGACGCTTACTGCGGCGTTCTCAACTGCTCTTACAACTTGGGACTGCGCCATCTTAAGGCCGTTCTTCCTGAGTACCCCGTAGGAACAGCCGAAGAAGTGGCCAAGATGATGAAGGACTTTGTTCCTGTCGCCCGCGCGCTCATCGGACTTTCACACCTCAAAATCATCACATTCGGACCCCGCCCGCAAGACTTCTTTGCTTGCAACGCTCCGATTAAAGGACTTTATGACATCGGCGTCGAGATCGAAGAGAACTCAGAGCTTGACTTGCTGGTCGCCTACAAGGCGCACGCCGGCGACAAGAGAATCGACGACATCGTTAAAGACATGGCCGCCGAGCTTGGAGCGGGCGGAAACAACTATCCCGACTTCTTGCCCCGCATGGCGCAGTTTGAAATCACATTGCTCGACTGGGCCGAAAAGCATAAGGGCGCCCGCGACTACGTTGTCTTTGCCGACAAGTGTTGGCCCGCGTTCCCCGAGGCCTTTGGATTTGAGCCTTGCTATGTGAACAGCCGCCTTGCCAGCCGCGGAATTCCGGTTGCTTGCGAAGTTGACATTTTTGGCGCCTTGAGTGAATACATCGGCTCTTGCGTGACCGGCGCTCCGGTGACATTGTTGGACATCAACAACACTGTTCCGCAAGATTTGTACGACGACGAAATCAAGGGAAAGACAAAGTATCCCTACAAGCTCAACGACACGTTCATGGGCTTCCACTGCGGAAACACTCCGTTCTGCCACTTGAACAAGGACAGAAAGCCTGGCGTCAAGTACCAGTTGATTCAGCACCGCTTGCTCGAGCCAAAAGGAAGCGAGCCTGACTTTACTCGCGGAACGTTGGAAGGCGACATCGCGGCCGGCGACATCACTTTCTTCCGCTTGCAGACACGCCCGGACACAAAGCTCCAGGCCTACGTCGCGGAAGGCGAAGTTTTGGAAGCGGCCACCCACTCATTCGGCGGAATCGGCGTGTTCGGCATTCCCGAGATGGGGCGCTTCTACCGCCACGTGTTGGTCGCCAAGCAGTATCCGCACCACGGAGCCGTCGCCTTTGGCCATGTAGGAAAAGCCTTGTGGACAGTGTTCCAGTATCTTGGAATCGAAGACATCGCCTACAACCAGCCCGCAGGCACGCTCTACGCTACTGAAAATCCGTTTGCGTAATGCCATGTCATAACGCGCGGGAATGACATTGACGGCGAAAAGGTCAACCTCCGGCCTTTTCGCCGTTTTTTTATGCGCGCCGCCTTGCAATTATAATAAATGTATGATATATTTAATTCAAATTGATTTGATTCAAATCAATTTGAATTAAACTAATTTGAATAAAACGAGGCGCTTGTGTTTATTGGAAGAACAAGAGAATTAAATTCGCTGAAAGAAGTCTATAATAAAAAAGGCTTTGGAATGACCATAATATATGGCCGGCGGCGCATCGGAAAATCCGCGTTAATTGCGGAATTTCTTAAAGGTAAAAAAGCGGTTTTTTATACTGCTACAAAAGTGGGCGCCGAAAAAAACGCTGAGCTTTTTGCAAAACAAGCGCTTGCGGTATTGGATCCAAATTACGCCGAAGCGAAATTTTCTTCAATTGAGACGGTTTTGGACATAATCACTCAAAAATGCGGCAAAGAAAAAATTGTCATTGTCATAGACGAGCTTCCGTATTGGGCGGAAAAAGACGAGCCTTTGCTGTCAATCTTGCAAAAATACATCGACACTCAGTGGGCTAAAAAAAACATCATGCTGATTCTTTGCGGATCTTCGCTAAGCTTTATGGAAAGCAAAATTTTAAGCGAAAAAAGCCCGATTTTTGGACGGCGGGACAACCAAATCAAATTGGACGCGTTCAATTATAAAGAGGCGGCCTTGTTTGTTCCCAACTATTCGACCGAAGACAAGGCGATTTGCTACGGAGTGACAGGCGGTGTGGCAAAATACCTTTCCTTGTTTGACAAGAAAAAAACTTTGGATGAAAACATAAAGAATTTGTTCTTTAATCCCAACGGCTATTTGTTTGATGAAACAAAAAACCTTTTGACGCAAGAGTTTTCCGACACGACTCTTGCCAATAATGTAATTGAGCAAATTGCGTCAGGCGAAAACAACTTGAATAACATCGCCTCTAAGGTTAAAGAAAGGGAATCGACGGTTCTTTATTGCTTGGAAAAATTGATGGAAGTGGATTTGGTTGAGAAGAGAAAATGCGTCACTGAAGAAAAAAATAAAAAGAAGACTCAGTATGTTTTAAAAGACACGATGTTTAAGTTTTGGTATAAGTTCATACCTGCGGCCTACAGTTTGATAGAAATCGGACAGGGCGAAATGTATTACAAAACTTTTGTAAAACCTCATTTGCATTCATTTATGGGCTCTGTGTTTGAGAATATGTGCAGAACTTACACGCTGGAAAAAGGAGCACAGGGAAAGCTTGGCTCTTTTGTCACAAATGTAGGAACATATTGGGGCGTTGAACAAATTGTTGACGAAAGCGGCAACAAAGCGCAGCAATCTTTTGACATTGATGTAGTTGGCATTTCTGACATCGATAAAACCTCTGTGATAGGCGAATGCAAGTTTAAAAATGAAAAAATTGACAAAAACGTTTACGAGCTTTTGACAAGAAGGGCGGCCGCAATAAGCGGCAAGTATCCAATAAAAAAATATATTTTATTTTCGCTTAAAGGCTTTACAAAATGGTTTGAAACATTGCAAGACAAGAATACGATTTTGATTACGCTGGATAAAATGTATTTGTAGAATTTTTCAATGATTTGTGATACTATAAGATTATGGCAAACATATTCAATCAAAAGAAGGCCAGCGCGCAAGTTGTGGTTGGTCAAGTTCTTAAAATAAAGAAAGGCGAAAAAGTTTTGATAATCGCCAATCCCAAGACGGCGGACATGGCGCAGGACCTTTACACAGCCTGCTCCGACGTTGAGGCGGACACAGTGCTGATGTACCAGCGCGAAAAGACTAGCATGGATAACGCCGAGCCGGCCGTCATCGCCGCGATAAAAACCGTGCCCGACGTGATTATGTCAATCTCAAGCGTAAAGCTGGGCCACGACGCGGAGGCCGAGGCCAATCCATACGTCGGGGAGAACGGCGTTAAATACGACAGCGCCTTTGACTATTTGTTGGAAGGAAAGAAAACAATCCGCGCGATTTGGACGCCGGGCCTTACCCGCGACATGTTCGACCGAACGGCCAACGTTGACTACGACCAGATGGCGGAACGTTGCAAAAAGCTCGCGGCAAAATTTAAGAACGCGGCCAGCGTTCATGTAACCGCTCCCGGCGGAACCGACATAAAAATTCCTGTGCAAGGCCGCGAGGCTCTTATGGACGACGGCGATTTTTCCAAGCCCGGAACTGGCGGAAACATTCCCGCCGGAGAAGTTTTTATCAGTCCGGTTGTGGGCAACGGCGTTGACTCAGGCTGCGAAGGAACAATCGTTTACGACGGCTCGATGACTTTTGGAGACGGCGACTCAATCATAAAGACGCCGATTGTTGTCAAAGTCGCAGGCGGTTTTGTCACCGACATCTCCGGCGGCGACGAAGCCAAGCGCTTGCTAAAGACCATCACCGACGCTGAGGCAAAAGCCGTTCAGATGGAAAAGAAAGGATCGCTCCCCCAAGGCCAGGGCCAAGTTTACAAACGCAACGCCCGCAACATAGGCGAGCTTGGAATCGGCCTTAATCCTTCCGCCACAATAAGCGGCAACATGCTGGAGGACGAAAAAGCCTTCCAAACCTGCCACTTTGCGATCGGCTGCAATTACGACGACGACGCTCCCAGCCTAATCCACCTTGACGGCGTTGTCCGCCAGCCAACCATCACGATAACTTACACTGACGGCAGCGAAGCGGTTGTGATGGAGACGGGAACGCTAAGGGTGTAGACATGCCATCAGATTAAAGAAGTCTTGAGCGCTTTTTTGCGTTCATACATTAATTGGTCTGCTCGTTTAAAAACATCATTATAGTTTTCGTCTGTATCCGGTTGATAAACAGCCAGACCGCTTGAAACAACTACCAGTCCGTTTTTTTGATTCTCATCGATGGTTTTTATGAAAGAATCTGCCAATTCTTCTCTGCGTTCGTAATCGCTGCCTTTTAGTATGGAGACAAATTCATCACCGCCAATTCTGAATACAGGACTGTGATTAAACTGCGCGCATATAAGCTTGCTGGCATTTTTTATGTATTTATCGCCTTCTTCGTGTCCTAAAGTGTCGTTTATAGTCTTGAGATCATTAAGGTCAAAAACAACCACACCATATTCCTTTAAGGCGCCGTTTTCAATGCTAATCTCCAGATCTACAAGGGTTTCCAAATATGCCGTTCTGTTTTTAACTCCGGTAAGGCCATCCTTATATGCTTTCTGATTGGCCGCTTCCATCTTTGCTCTATATTCGATTTCCTTATCTTTGTAAATGAAAGTATGAATTATGCATGTACCAAAAAGGCATCCCAATGAATAGAACGGCATAAGCGGGTAAAACATCTGCAATGTGATAAATATCGCCATAATGATGCCTGAGAAACCGACAGTTCTATAATGTCTCCTTTTTTTGCCTTCAGAATTGAAAGAAATAATAAAAGCGTAAACAGAAGTGGCCAGGAAAAGTATCATCTGCATAAACAGAGCTATATCTCTGGCAGGGAGAGCCTGATATTCTTTTTGGGCGTCAAAAGAAAAAACTACAGGTCGGAAAAGGTTGGCTATAAGTATCCCTGCCTGAAACGCTAATATAAACAAGCCGCAACCGACAAGAATCTTTCCAAATTTGCTTTTATTCTCTGTGAAAGCGACAACGGATATGGTCCATAACAGGACCGAAATGGCCATCGACAAGAAGAAAAGACAAGTGTCGATATAGGTTGGAATCAACCATCTTTGTTCATGGAAGACTCCCCAAATTGCATCCGCAATATAAAATACTATCAAAGCAAACAAATAATATCGGTATTTAAGGCGCAATGCATTCTCGCTCGTTGTCTCGACCTTTTTGAGCGCTTCATTATTTATGATTATGTGAATTATGAATGCAATTATTGCTATGCTTGAATAATACATTTCATCCTCCAAAATCGTTTTTAACGATTTGCGCCTTAGCACGGCGTTTAATTATAGCATAATATCCGGATTTTTTCTACAGTATGGAGTATGAGCGGCTACGCTGCCTACAGCGAAAGAATGGCGATTAATGGCAAACAGCTGCGCTGATAAAAATGGACAAAGAAATCTGCCCTGACACTGTAAGTGGCACTGTAAATGACCCAATAATTTTTTTTGACCTGATAAAAGAATAAATAAGGGAAATTTTGTGGTGCAAAAATTGCACCGCAAATTATTCTTCCATTTTGTCCAGGATGCGGTTTAGGGCGCGGCGGGTTTTTTGGACTACGTCTTTTTGGATTGCGGAACGGATTTTTTGGTTTTCGGGCGTCTTTTTTATGGCTACAGGCTCTTTGTCTTGGGGAACGAACAGCTGGTAGACCTCTACATTTAGGGTGGCGGCGATTTTGACCAAAGTGTCAGGGCGGGGAAACCGTCGCTTGCCTTCTATATCGTTGATATTTTGGCTAGAAACACCAATTTGTTCTGCCAAAGATTCCTGCGTGAATAATCCTTTTCGATATTTTTTCAAGTTTTCCGAAAAAACAGCTTTTAACTCGCTTTCCGTCATACTAGCATTTTGCTAGTCTTTGATATTTTATAACACTAGCATAAACTTTTAATAAATATTATACTAGCAAAAAGCAAGTATTATATTTTTCCTTGCATTTTGTAATAGGAGCGGCTTTATGTCCACAAACAAGTCAAAGACTACACATAGACTTTTATCATTATTCTCTGGCTGTGGAGGCATGGACTTGGGTTTTACAGGGAATTTCACTTGTAATGAGAAAAGCATTAATACAAAAGTTCATCCAGATTGGATAAAAGAAAAAACAAAGGGAAAAATTCTTCTTTCACCTACTTGCTTTGAAACAATTTTTGCAAATGACATTCGTCCAGATGCCAAAGCCGCATGGGTTTCATATTTTTCACAACATTATGAAGATGCAAATGATAGATACCATTTGGAGAGTATTGTAGACTTAGTTAAGCAGGCAAAGAACAAAAAGTTTAAATTTCCCGAAGGAATAGACCTCGTTACAGGTGGTTTTCCATGCCAAGATTTTTCAGTAGCGGGTAAACGGCTTGGATTTAATTCTCAAAAAAGCCATTTAGGGACTGCGTTGAAAACAGATGAACCTTCGGTTGAAAGTCGTGGGCAACTTTATATTTGGATGCGTGATGTTATTACAATCACAAAACCGAAAATGTTCATTGCTGAAAATGTAAAAGGGTTGACAAATCTTGCAGACACGAAAGCAATAATTGAGCATGATTTTTCAACAGCGGGAAATGGTGGTTATCTTGTAGTAAATGCAAAAGTGCTTAATGCCGCAAACTATGGCGTTCCACAAAATAGAGAAAGGGTATTGTTTTTTGGCTTTAAGAAATCTGCTTTAACAAAAAAAGCCATTAAAGAGTTGAGTCAAGAGGAAATTTCTGAAGAATATAATCCATACCCACTTGAAACACACGGCAAGGAAGACAAAAAAGAAATTATTCCAATAGTGACTTCTTATGACATACTCAAGGATTTAGCTGAACCTGATAAATCAAATGATCCGTCTCAACAAATATACTCTAAAGCAAAATATATGGGAAAGCATTGTCAAGGACAAACA
The DNA here is from genome assembly GCA_017551705.1 of Treponema sp. Lineage (GTDB taxonomy): Bacteria > Spirochaetota > Spirochaetia > Treponematales > Treponemataceae > Treponema_D. The sequence continues at coordinate 11,759 of JAFZLA010000032.1, read as the reverse complement.
GAAATAAAACTAAATGATGTAGCTCCAACAATACGAAGCGAACATCATGGCAATATTGAATTTAGAAGACTCAGTGCTGAACACGGCGGAACACATAAAGATGAATTGAAGAAAGGGTTGTGTGAAAGACGATTGTCCGTTCGTGAATGCGCCAGAATACAAACATTTCCTGATGATTACCAATTTATTCTTCCCCAAACGGAAAACAATGTAGCTGTCTCATCTAGTGACGCTTACAAAATTATTGGAAACGCCGTACCATGTTTACTTGCTTATAATTTGGCAAAAAATATTGAAAGTAAATGGCATCTATATTTTGGAGTGGAACAATGATTGTTTCTGAAAATACAGCTCCTGAATTAATAGAGTTTCAAAAATTAATGAAGAAAACAGATGAATTTCTAAACAAAGATGCTAAAGAACATGAGTCATATTATAAAAAACGCACAGCGCAACTTTTGGAAGAAGATGTTTGCTATGCTCTAAATGAGTGCGCAAAAGGAACTAAATTTGAAAAGACAATACAATTAATTTCTGGGGCACAATTTCCTGACATTCAGATAAAAAATTTTTATGGGGTTGAAGTAAAAAGCACTATAAAAGATCATTGGACTTCGACGGGCTCAAGCATCCTTGAATCAACTCGAGACACTAATATTCATAGAATATACATGACTTTTGGAAAACTTGGAGCAAAAGTTGAATTTCGTTCAAGACCTTATGAAGATTGCTTGTCGGAAATCGCTGTTACTCATTATCCAAGATATAAAATTGATATGGAATTAAAAAAAGGCGAAACCATATTTGATAAAATTGGCCTTAGTTATGATGAATTACGGAAGTTAAAAAATCCCGTAGAGCCTGTTTCAAAATATTATAAATCTAAATTAAAGCCTGGTGAAAGTTTGTGGTGGGCTAGTGATTCAGCAATTGAAGATCAAACAGTTCCAATGACAGTAAGACTTTTTTCAACTCTGCTATCGGACGAGCAAGAAAAGCTCCGAGTGGTTTTGTACACAATGTTTCCTCAAATTCTTGGCAAACGAAATGATAAATATAATAAGCCTGCTTTATTTCTTATGACTAGGTATGGTGTTGTTAATCCTTCTTTTCGCGATATGTTTTCTGCAGGAGGACAGGAAGAATTACCATTAAATACGGGTGTCTTAGTAAGAATGCCAGCTGCTTTTGGACGAATATCAAGATACAAAGAACTGATAGAGGAAACATTAAATAACACTTCAAATAAAGCTTTATCAGAGAATTGGGGAATAAAAGTTAATAACAAATCAAAACTTTTTCAATGGATGGAGTTGTGCGCAACTGAATATGCTTCAACAAATGACAATCTCGGATATGACACAGCAATAGAAGTTCTTGAAAAGATTTTTTCAGTGTATAATGTTCGAAAAAAGAAAGAATTGCGTGTTGCCGGGCAAAAATAAATTTTGACTTTGTAGCTTATCGAATTCAAATAAAATGGCTAGCTAATACATGCAACTTGAGGTGTAAAAATTTCACCTCAAGTTTTTTCTAAGGCTGAAATTTTTTAACCTTAGATTAATCCCCCTTCTACCATAAAAATAACTTGACTTTACTGTAAATCCGTATTATATTTAATTGTATGGTAAACGGCGTTAGCAAAATCAAAGTGTTTGAGAACAAGAACGTTCGCGCGGCTTGGAATGAAGAGGAAGAAGACTGGTATTTTTCTGTCATTGACGTTATTGAGATTCTGACTGAAAGTGACAGGCCTAGAAAGTATTGGAATGATTTAAAGAAGAAATTGACTCAAGAAGGTAGTCAGTTGTCCGAAAAAATCGGACAACTGAAATTACCAGCAACAGATGGGAAACTCTATAAGACAGATGTTCTTTCCACCAAAAATGTCCTCCGCCTCATTCAATCAATTCCTTCTCCAAAGGCGGAGCCGTTCAAACTTTGGCTTGCGCAAGTGGGAGCTGACCGTCTTGACGAAATTTCTGATCCGGAAAAAGCGATTTTGCGGGGCGCCGATTTTTACCGAGCAAAGGGTTATACGGAAGGTTGGATAAACCAGCGGCTTCAGACTATAGAAATGCGCAAAGAGCTGACGGATGAATGGAAGGCCCGCGGAATAGAAAAAGAAAAGGATTACGCAATTCTTACAAACGAAATGACAAAAGCTTGGAGCGGTCTTTCTGTAAAGGAATACAAACAAAAGAAAGGTCTAAAAAAGGAAAACCTTCGCGACAATATGACAAACATAGAGCTTGTTTTGAATATGCTTGCGGAAGTAACGGCGACTTCAATTTCAAAGCAAGAAAAGCCGGAAGGTTTTGACGCAAACAAAAAAGTTGCCGTACGTGGCGGCAAAGTGGCCAACACCGCTAAAAAAGAATATGAAAAAGCCACGGGCCTTAAAGCCGTTTCATCCCTGAACGCAAAAGACAAGCCTGCGCTAGAAATAAGTAACTGCGGAAAGAAAAAAACCTAAACCCACCCCCTCCGCGCGATCTGTTCGCGGCTCAGCTCTTCGCTTTGCTTGAGCATGGAGGCTGGGACGCCGTAGGATTTTTCGAGGGCTTCGTTGGTCAGAACTTCATCGGCGGTTCCTAGGTCGATGTCGTGGTTGGGGTAAAAGAGCATCACGGTGTCGGCGTATTTTTTGGTCAGGTCCAGCTCGTGCATGGAAATGTAGACGGGAATTTTTGTGGCGGCGCAATAGGCCTTGAGGTATTTGAGGGCGGATTCTTTTTGGCTCTCTTCCATGGCAAAAAAGGGCTCGTCCATAAAAATTGATTTGGAGCCGTACAAGAGGGCAAAGCAAACAAGCGCGCGCTGCAGCTGGCCTTTGGAAAGCGCCGTCAATTTTTTGTCGACTAGGTCGGCCACTTCAAAGACTTCCTTTATCTCGGCCAAAAAATCTTTGCTTGGGTCAACAACGCCCGCCGCCGCGCCGCCTAGGCTTCCGTTTTGGTAAACGTAGTCCAAAAGCGCGCCAGTAGTCTCGTCGGTGTCCAGCTCCATATTTTGATAGATGTAGCTGGCAAGTTTGTCGCGGCTGTCTTGATTTAGGGCGCGCGTGTCTTGGCCAAGAAGGAGGACGCCGCCCGCGTTGGGCAAAACGCGTCCCGCGGCCAAAAGCATCAGGGTTGACTTTCCGCTTCCGTTGGGGCCCACAAGGCTTACAAAGCCGCCAGGCAGCTGGGCGCTAAAATGGTCAAAAATTGCGGGCGGTTGGATTTGCTTTCCGTCCTGGTCAACGTCGCCTTCCACCGGCGGGTATGCGAACGATACGTCTTCAAATTTCAAAAAGTCCATAAGCGCATTATATTGAATTCCTATTAGTTTTTCTATATAATCCTACAGTATGAAAGTTTCAAAGTTTCTTATTTCGACGCTCCGCGATTCGCCTAACGACGCGGTGATTGCCAGCCACCAGCTTATGATGCGCAGCGGAATGATTCGCAAATTGGGCAACGGCCTTTATTCATACATGCCGCTCGGCTTTAGGTCTTTTACAAAAGTGATGAACGTTATCCGAGAGGAGCTTGACAAGGCGGGCTGCCTTGAGATGAAGCCCACCGTGATTCAGCCTGCGGAAATCTGGAAAGAAAGCGGACGCTGGGACAAGATGTGCGGCGAAATGCTCACTCCCCAAAACCGCGGAGGCCAGGACATGGTCGTAAGCCCCACCGCCGAAGAAGCCTTTACAGCGCTTGTCCGCGACGGCTTGGAAAGCTACAAGCAGCTCCCCGTTACATTGTACCAAATCAACACAAAATACCGCGACGAAATTCGCCCCCGCTACGGAGTGATGAGAGGCCGCGAGTTCACGATGATGGACGCGTATTCTTTTGACGCGGACCAGGCCTCGCTTGACGCTTCTTACGACAACGTTGCCAAAGCCTATCGCAAGATTTACAAGCGCTTGGGACTTTCGATAATTTCAGTCAAGGCCGACACTGGCAGCATGGGCGGAAGCGGTTCCGAAGAATTTATGGTCGAAAGCCCAGTCGGAGACGACACTTTGATTTTGTGCTCCAAGTGCGGCTACGCGGCCAACGTCGAAAAGGCGGCCTGCAAGCCGGATTCCAACGGTTCCATCGCCACTCAAGAAAAGCTGGAAGAGGTTGCCACGCCCAATGTCTTTAGCATTGAGGACATGGAAAAATTCTTTGGCGCCAAGAGCAACCAGTTCATCAAAGCGCTTGTCTACCGCGTAACAAACTGCGCCTTGGATTTGTCCGGCGTCAAGGGAGCGGAAACGTTCAAGCAAGTCGAGGACGGTGCCGGAAAATATTATCCTTTGTCTTACTTTGTTGTTTTGATTCGCGGCGATTTGGAAGTCAACGACACAAAGCTTGCGGCCTTCTTAAAGGCAAGCGAAGCGGGCTTGGCCAACGACGAAGAAATTTTAAAGTACGCCAACGCGCCGCATGGATTTGTCGGCCCGCTCAACTGCAACTGCCCGATCATCGCCGACAAGAGCGTGATTGACATCGACGCAAGCGGCGCCTTTGTTCCGCTTATGCACGACGCGTACATCGGCGCCAGCAAAAACGAATTCCACGCAAAGCATGTCGAGCCCTTGCGCGACTTTAGCGTTTGGACTTGCGGCGATTTCCGCACTGTAGTTCCCGGCGACAAGTGCCCGGACTGCGGCGCGGAGTTGTACAGCAAAAAAGGAAACGAGCTTGGCCACATTTTCAAGCTTGGAGACAAATACACCAAATCGATGAACGTGACTTACCTTGACCAAAACGGCAAGGCCGCCACTCCGATTATGGGCTGCTACGGAATCGGCGTTGACAGAACGCTGGCCTCAATCATCGAGGAGCGCCACGACGACAACGGAATCATTTGGCCGATGACTGTGGCTCCCTTCCAAGTCGTCATCGTTCCTATTAAGTACGAAGGCGCTATGAAAGAGGCGGCCGACAAAATTTATTCCGAGTTGTTGCAAAAAGGAATCGACGTGTTGCTTGACGACCGCTCGGAGCGCCCCGGCGTAAAATTCAAGGACTTTGACTTGATTGGAATTCCTTTGCGAATAGTCGTGGGCGACAAGAACTTGCCCAACGTGGAACTAAAGCTGCGCTCGTCAAGCGACGCGGAACTTGTTCCCGCCCAAGACGCGGCCGCAAAAGCGGTTCAAATCATCAAGGCTGAGCTGGACAAATTGAACGGATAAAAGATTCCCGCGTCAAGCGCGGGAATGACAGGGCCGCGCGAAAGGTTGCGGCCTTTAAAACAAAAAAGACGCGGGTTTGGCCCGCGTCTTTTTTTATCGTTTTGCGATTACTTTATGTGGAAGCGGGCCTCGCCCAAGAATGAGGAGACTCTTTTGTAGGCGTCCTTGTTCTTTTGGACTTGCTCGATAAAGTCGTCGGCGGTGGCTCCGTCTTCGGCAAAGACGCCGAACAACAGCGTTTTGTCTCCGGCGAATTTGTGTTCAAAAGTGATTTCGATGTTTTCAAATCCAAGGTGCTTGCGCAGCGTTGTAAAGGCCTTTTCGACAACGGCCTCAAATTTATCGTCGCCGACATCTTCCAGCCAAGCGTTTTTGTATGGGTATTTTTGCGGATTCAACTGGCGGGTGATTTTTTTCCAGTTTTCATCGTCTTTGATTGTCCATCCGTAGACGCACATCGCGCCTTGATTTTCTTTCATTTTATTCTCCTGTTCGTTTTTTGGGCGGAACTGTTGCCAACCCATAAAAACATTGTATCACAGTTTTTGTGATTTTGCTAGGGGAAATTGCGGTTGCCGGCGGCGCAAGGAAACTATGGTCGCCGCGCTTTACACGTTCCCCGCAAAAACAAATTCAAGATTTTCTTTTGCAACTTCTACCAAGCGCATTATCGTTGGGACTGGGGTCGGGCCGCGGTCTGTAAGCTTGAATGTCGGAAAAAAGCGAGTGATGTGGAGCGGAATCTTTTTGCCGCATTGTTTTTCTAGGCCTGCGACCCAGGCTGCAAGCGCGCGCATTTCTTCTTCGGTGTCGTTTTGGCCTGGAATGATTAGCGTGGTCAGTTCTACGTGGCAAGAGCGGACGGCGGCTGCGATAAAATCTTTGGTCATCTCAAAATCGCCGTCCGAAAAGTTGCGGTAAAAGTCGGCAGAAAAAGCCTTAAGGTCGATGTTCATCGCATCGATGTAGGGCGCGATTTGGTCCAGGACTTTGAGCGTCGCCGTTCCGTTTGTGACAAGAACGTTTTGCATCCCAGCTTCTTTGGAAAGCTTTGCTGTGTCGCGGACAAACTCGTAGCCTATGAGCGGCTCGTTGTAGGTAAAGGCCACGCCGATGTTGCCTTGCGCGCGGAGGTCCAGCGCGGCTGTCACAATCTCTTGCGGCGAGTGGCGTTCCGACATGTCTTTGTATTCAAAGGCTTTTTGCGACCACGAGATGCCGCTGTTTTGGCAAAAGGGGCAGCGCAGGTTGCAGCCGTACGAGCCGACGGATAAAATTTTCGCGCCGGGCCTGAACATTTTGAGCGGCTTTTTTTCTATTGGGTCCAGCGCAAGGGCGGTGAGACACCCGTAGTTGGCGGAAACTATCTGGCCTTCGACGCAAGCGCGGACGCCGCAAAAACCTGTGGAGCCTTCTTCTATCTTACAATGCCTAAAGCATACGTCGCAAACCGGCATAACGACACCTCCGCGCTAATAGTGACGGACAACTTCAAAGCGGAAGAGCTGGACTTTTTCGCTGGGAGCGATGTTGCCCTTGCGCCTTGCGATCGCAACTTGTTGTTCAACTGTGTCAACGCCGTCAAGGTCGGGAAGCAAAAGGCCGCGCTTATACCCGCTTTGGACAATTACGCCGTATTTTTTTACGTCGAGTTCCGCCTGTGATTTTATTGGCTCGGCCTCGCCCAAGACGTCAACGTTTATGTCGAGGTATTTTAGCTCGTCTTCCGTCACTGGCTCAAAGCGCGGGTCTTTTGAAACCGCGCTCACGGCATTGTGAATAATTTCTAGCGCGAGATTTTTTTGAGTGGAAGCGATTGTTCCGATGCAGCCGCGCAAGGCCCCAAACTTATGTATTGAAACGAAGGCGCCGGCTTTTGTATTTAGAAGTTCCGCTGGAGTCCAGTCTGGCAAGGCCATGACGCTTCCAGTTTTTACAAAGTGTTCCGCCGAGGCGCGGGCGAGCTTTACGTAGTCGTCGGACTTTTTGCGCTTTTGTTCCAAGTCTTCTTCCACAAGCGTGAGTCGCGTTTTTAGAAAATGCCGCGAGTCGTCGTCGCCCTTTGGAATGAAGGAACATATTCCATAGCCCACGCCGGTGACGTCCTGGTGCGAGTATTGAGCGGCTTCCACGGCGCGTCCGTCCAGCGCGCCGGCCATTATCACAAATGATTTGTGTCCGCATTCGGCGGCCTTTTCGCAAAAGCTTTCATCAAAATCAAAGAGCTCTCCAAAGCGCGCGCCCGAGCATACGTCCATTATGCGCTTGTCGTAAACCGGACCTTCCTCCGCAAAACCATAAGGCCCGTAATCCTGAAGCTTATGCGACAAATCTCCGCTTGCGACGTAAACGACTTTTTTGCCAAGCTCGTCGGTCGCGCTTTTTATCAGCGTTCCAAATTCATAATGCTTTAAAAGGTCACAGCCCGAAAGCCCTATTCGAACAAGCTTAAAGTCCTTGTATTTTTTTTGGATGAACCATAGCGGAACCATCGTTCCGTGGTCAAGCTCCTTGCGTTTTTCGCCAAGCGTTCCGGCGGGAAAGCGCGTCTCTTGCGCCTTGCCGCAAATGCAGTCCACAAGCTCTTGGTCATACTCAACGTCGAACTTGACTTGCGGCGCGCCAAAGTCGGCAAAGGAGCCGGCCGCGCCCGCTCCTGGAGAGATATGAAAGTAATCGGCGTACATCACGCTGTGCGGGCTTGAGATGATTATGGTGTCGGGCTTGAGCGCGGCGATTTCTTGGGCAACACGTTCATAAGCCTTTATCGTTTTTTCAACTTGCTTTTCGCTTCCGCGGCCAACCTCCGGCACAATCATCGGCGGATGCGGAACCATAAACGCCGCTACAATGGACATAGAAGCCTCCAGTTTTTTTAGAAAACTCAATTTAATATTATAATAGCATAATAATGATTATAGGTCAAAAAAATAATTTTGGAATTCATTGATTTTTATGTCGAAATTTATTATATTTAAGGCGTAAAGCTTGCCGCGCAGAAATATTGTCCAGCAATTAATATTTTTTTGCATGCGCGGTTGAAACCAATTTTTTTATATCTTTTATTTTTCTTTACCATAATTTGGGCCGAGGGCTGGATAGGCGCTGAAAATCAAAATTCTCTTGAGGTTTATGGTATGAAAAATGAAATTTCAATTCTTGAAGAAAACTCTATTCGTTCAAAAATTCACGTTATTCGCGGACAGCAGGTTATGTTGGATTTTGATCTTGCCCAAATTTATGGCTATTCAACAAAAGCATTTAATCAGCAGGTCAAAAACAACATAGAACGTTTTGATGAAGATTTTAGATTCCAATTAAGCGAAGAAGAAATTCAAGAACTTTCAAGGTCAAAAATTTTGACCTTGAACAATGGTCGTGGCAGTAACATAAAATACGCTCCCTACGCCTTCACTGAGCAAGGAATCTACATGCTTATGACCGTTCTTAAAGGCGACCTTGCCGTCACACAAAGCAAAATGCTTATCAGAACATTCAAAGAGATGAAGCATTTTATTCAAAACAATTCTCACATTTTTGCAGAACTTGACAATATAAAAAAACATCTTCTGGAATCTGACATTCAACACAAAGAGACTGGAAAAAAGATTAAAGAACTGTTTTCTTTGATGGATAAATATAACATTAAAGAGACTCAAGGCGTTTTCTTCCAAGGCCAAATTTTTGACGCCTACGCCAAATTTGAAAGCTTCCTTGCAAAAGCTAAAAAAGAAATAATCCTTATCGATAATTATGTTGATTTATCTGTTCTTCAACGGCTTGCAAAAAAGAAGAAAGGCGTTAACGCAACAATTTACACTGACCCAAAAACAAAACTAACGGCCCAAGATGTTCAGACTTTTAACGCTCAGTATCCAACGTTGACTTTGAATTTTACAACAAAAACGCATGACAGGTTTTTAATCATTGACAACACAACTATTTATCACATTGGAGCGTCATTAAAGGATTTGGGCAAAAAATGTTTTTGTTTTGATGTGCTGGACTCTGGATATATTTCGATGATTTTGAAGAATTTGTAAAGAACAATTGGAAGTTACAAATTGTGACGTCCAATTAAAACTTGAGGTCAAAATTTTCGACTTCAAGTTTGGAGCGGAAAAAGAACTAATTGAACAAGTCTTCTTTTTCTTTTTCCTTTTTTAATTTTTCAATTTGTGCTTTTAAAACAGTTTCATTAGTTGCATCAAGTAATTGTTGTAATTGTGATTTGTCAAAATAAAAACCATCTATTTTATAAGTTACAAATCTATTAGAGCCAGTGGCTTTTGATGTATAAAGCACTAATTGATGATATGTGGGATTCTGAGAGAAAAAACGAAAACTTAACTCAAAATTTTTATCTTTATACCAATTATCACCTCTATTCCAAGTGACAGTTGTTTTTATAGTTGAATCTGGTAATTCTTTCTCTAATTCCGCTTTATTTTTAACAGCAAGTTTTTCCCATTCAAAATATTTATCAATATTTTTTCTAAATTTAGATAAATCATTCCATGTTAAATGAATCCAAGCTGTATCTAGCCAATCAGGAACCTGAAAATATAGAATATCATCTTCATCATCATATTTTATTGCATATTCAGCATCAGTAAAACCTTTTAATAAATCATTATATTTATTTGTTTTTCCTGAAAACAATAAATATTCTTTTGTATATACACAAAAGATTGATGATATAATTAACCAAAAATAAATAATTGTCTTTTTCATAAAAATCCTCCTAAATTTCATTTTTTTAACCATACTCCCGAGACTAGTAAGAAATTGACCAAAAGAACTTTTAGTTTTTTTTGGCCGATATCCACTAGATAACTTAACATAAAGTGATGGGGTATCTAACACATAGTATAACACAATCTAGCTAAAAAGACAAGTGTTTGTTTACTTTAAGCTATATTATTAGGCCATGTCGAAAATCAAGACAATTTTAGGCGATAATATTCGTTCCCTTAGAACTGGAAAAGGATGGACTCAAGTTTATCTTGCTGACAGATTGCAAATAACCGCACCATTTTTAGCGCAGATAGAAGCAGGTAAACGAGGCATGTCTTTGGAGCTTATTGATTCAGTCGCGGAACTTTTTGAAATTCCTGTTGCCAGTCTATTTATTGAGCATTTTCCGTCTAAACAAATAAAAAGACCTGAAATTAGAACGATAGAGATTCAAACAATAAAAAAACAATTACAAGAAGCGATTTCTGAAAACATTACAAAAGCATTTGATCGGTTGAAATAAAAAAACGCCAACTCAATAAGAACTGGCGTTCAAAAGATCCTCGGGTCAAGTCCGAGGATGACAGTCACAATCTTGTCATTTCCGCGCGCTGACGCGGGAATCTTTTACTTAATCAACGCATGATATTCTTGCAAGCTCTTGACACCACCTTCACCACCGTTACCATTCTTTACAGACTCGATACCCTTAACAGCAGCGAGTGCGCCGGCAATTGTAGTGATGTAGCTTACCTTGTACTTCAAACAAGCCTTACGGATTGTCTTTCTGTCTTCGGCGTAGTTGCGTTTTGCTTTTGGTGTATTGATTACCAGACAAACATCCTTGTTCATAATCAAATCCACTACATCAGGACGGCCACCGCCGATTTTGTTTACGGTCTGGCACTTAATACCGTTCGCATTGTAGAAATCAGAAGTTCCCTGTGTTCCAACGAGTGTGAAGCCCAGGTCAGCGAGTGTTTTTCCGATTTTAAGAACTTCGTCTTTCTGTCCTTCTTTGTTGCTCAAAGAAATCAAAACCTTCTTGTTTTCCCATGCGGCAGGTGCGTGAGGAAGTTCTGAGCCTGCAGCTTCTTCCGCCTTGTAGAACGCAAGAGGGAAGTCCTTTGCAAGACCGAGAACTTCACCAGTAGAACGCATTTCAGGTCCAAGAATCGGGTCAACACCCGGGAATCTTGACCACGGCAAGACTGCCTCTTTAGCTCCATAGTACGGAATTACTTTGTCTTTAAGACCAAGACTCTGCAAGCTTTCTCCGAGCATCATGCGTGTCGCAAGGCGAGCCATCTGAGTGTCGCAGACTTTAGAAACAAGCGGAACGGTGCGGCTGGCGCGAGGGTTTGCCTCGATAACATAAACTTTTCCGTCTTCGATAGCGTACTGCATGTTCATCAAACCGCAAACATGGAGACTTTCAGCAATCTTCTTTGTATATTCTTTGATTGTCTTGAGGTTATCAGCTGGAATCGATACTGGAGGAATTACACAAGCAGAGTCACCAGAGTGAATACCTGCAAGCTCAACGTGCTCCATTACAGCCGGGATATAAACGTGTGTACTATCAGCAAGAGCATCAGCTTCACACTCAAGAGCATTCTTAAGGAAGCGGTCGATCAAAAGTGGGCGGTCAGGAGTTACACCAACAGCCTTTTCAACGTATTCCTTCAAAGTAGCTTCATCATAAATTACTTCCATTCCGCGTCCACCAAGAACGAATGAAGGACGAATCATGATTGGGTAGCCGATCTTATCAGCGCAAGCCTTAGCCTCAGCAAAGTCAATTGCCATTCCGCTTTCTGGCATTGGGATTTCAAGTTTTTCCATC